>JAFPXN010000117.1 GCA_017412505.1 Bacillota bacterium
AGCGCGATGCCGCCGCCGGGAACGATGCCTTCCTCGACTGCTGCCTTGGTCGCGTTCAGAGCGTCTTCGATGCGGAGCTTCTTGTCCTTCATCTCGGTCTCTGTAGCTGCACCGACCTGGATGACGGCTACGCCGCCGGACAGCTTGGCCAGTCTCTCCTGGAGCTTTTCCTTGTCGAATTCGGAAGTGGTCTCTTCCAGCTGTGCGCGGATCTGGGCAACTCTGGCTGCCAGCTCGTCCTTGGAGCCTGCGCCGTCCACGATGGTGGTGTTGTCCTTGGTCACCTTAACGGTGTTCGCGGTGCCCAGCATGTCGATGGTGGTATCCTTCAGTTCGTAGCCCAGTTCGGAGGAGATGACGGTGCCGCCGGTGAGGACTGCGATGTCCTTCAGCATTTCCTTGCGTCTGTCGCCGAAGCCCGGAGCCTTGACCGCTACGCAGTCGAACGTGCCTCTCAGCTTGTTGACGACCAGCGTCGCCAGCGCTTCGCCTTCCACGTCTTCCGCGATGATCAGCAGCTTCTTGCCGGTCTGGACGATCTGTTCGAGCACGGGCAGGATCTCCTGGATGTTGGAGATCTTCTTGTCGGTGATCAGGATGTACGGGCTGGACAGGTTGGCTTCCATCTTATCCGCGTCGTTGACCATGTAAGCGGACAGATAGCCTCTGTCGAACTGCATGCCTTCGACGACTTCCAGCGCGGTGACCATGGACTTGGATTCTTCCACGGTGATGACGCCTTCGTTGCCGACCTTCTCCATCGCGTCCGCGATCATGCGGCCGATCTCTTCGTCGCTGGCGGAAACGGATGCGACGTTCGCGATCGCTTCCTTATTATCGACTTTCTTGGAATTCTTCTTGATCTCTTCGACTGCTACGTCGACTGCGCCCTGGATGCCTCTCTTCAGGATCATGGGGTTGGCGCCTGCCGCGACGTTCTTGAATCCTTCGCGGATGATGGACTGCGCCAGCAGCGTGGCGGTGGTGGTGCCGTCGCCTGCGACGTCGTTCGTCTTGGAAGCGACTTCCTTGACGATCTGGGCGCCCATATTTTCGAACGCATCTTCCAGCTCGATCTCTCTGGCGATGGTGACGCCGTCGTTCGTGATGAGCGGGCTGCCGTATTTCTTTTCGATCAGAACGTTTCTGCCCTTGGGGCCGAGCGTGATCTTAACTGTATTGGCAAGCTGGTCCACGCCGGACTGCAGCTTTCTTCTTGCTTCTTCGCCGTAATTGATCTCTTTTGCCATGGTTGCTGCCTCCTACTCCACGATTGCGAGAATGTCCTTCTGGGACATGATGATGAGCGTTTCTTCGTCGACCTTGATCTCGGTACCTGCGTACTTGGAGAAGATCACCTTGTCGCCCGCCTTGACTTCCATCTTGACTTCATCGGTTCCCGGACCGGCTGCGATCACTTCCGCCATCTGGGGCTGTTCCTTGGCAGCGCCTGCCAGGATGATGCCGCCCTTGGTCTTTTCTTCTGCTTCCAGTCTCTTGATGAGAACTCTGTCGCCTAACGGTTTTACTGTCATGTCTACGATCTCCCTTCATATGTAAATTTGTTTCTGAACATTTTATTAGCACTCACTATCCCTGAGTGCTAAATTGATTATACTCTCTTTTGCCGTGAATGCAATACTTATTTTTTACTATTTGAATTTAAATCCGCGGATCTCCGCTTCGACGCCCAGCACGTTGAACGCGGTCATGTAAGCCACCTCGTCGTGCACCGCGCGCTGCATGGCCAGAGCGGCTGTTTTTACCTTGCAGCCGTACTCGAACTGCAGCACCATGCGGATGTACATGCCGGCGTCGCTGTTCTGGCTGCTGACCCACAGAACGTTCGCCACGCCCGGGGTCGCTTCCGCCATCAGGTGGACGATGTCGCTGATGACCTTGTCGGAGATCTCGTACCGGCCCAGATAACTGAACGTCGGCCGCACCACGGTCTTCTCCGTCGTCAGGGGGCGCTTGTAGCCCATGTTCTTCAGGGACCGCTTCGGGTCGATAAAATAGCCGGAGAACTGCCGCTTGACCTCGAACGTCGGCGCCGGGATGATGTGGGTGCCGTCCTCGTGGCGCTCTTTGGACGCCTTGCTGCGCTGCGCCGGCGTCGTGATGTCCTCGATGTGGATGATGCGGGACGGTTTCGGCAGCCCCAGACGGTCCGCGATCTTTTCCACCATATCGTCGGACGTGCCCAGGATGAGGATGGCCGAGGGCTTCGCCCTGCGGATCGCCGCCCTCACCTGCGCGCAGTGGCCGTTGTCCATGAACAGGGCCGTCTTGACCGCGCCGATCCGGGTCTCCTGCTTTTTGGCGGAAACACCCGCGGCGATGCTCGTGCCATAAATAAACAGCCCGTCGTCGATGATGGCAGGGATATTCAGGCGGTAGCAAAGTTCGCTCGCGTTATAGCTTTTTCCCGTTCCGCTCTTGCCGGAAAGTCCGTAGATCTTCATGGAAACCTGTAAAAGAACTGTAATAAAAGTTTTTGTTGCAAAATTAAAAAGTATGCTATACTGTCCTTGGACTTAGAGGTCCGAATGACGTCATTTTACAAAAGGAGGAAAAAACATGGCATATGTAATTGGTGATGCTTGCATCAGCTGCGGCGCTTGCGCAGCGGAGTGCCCCGTAGAAGCTATCTCCGAAGGAGACGGCAAGTACGAGATCGACGCTGAAAAGTGCATCGAATGCGGCGCTTGCGCTGGCACCTGCCCCGTAGGTGCTCCCGCTCAGGCATAAGCAAGGAACAAACAGCCGTTTCTCTCGCAGAAACGGCTGTTTTTTTATTGTTTAGATCTGTTCGGGATGGTTGATGTAGTACACGAGGCTGTGCAGGTTGTCCGAGAGGTGGACGTTTTCCATCGGGATGTCCGCCGTGCACTCCAGGTCGATGGGGGCGAAGTTCCAGATGCCCCTTACGCCGCCCGCAACCAGCTTGTCGCAGGCGCTCTGCGCGTTCTCCTTCGTCACCGTGATGACGCCGATATCCGTCGGATTCTCCTTCAGGTACTCCGTCAGGGTGTCCACGGAGCGGATCAGCACGCCGTGCTTTTCCTTGCCGATCAGGTCTTCCTTGACGTCAAACAGAGACGTGACGCAGAAATTGGCGCTGTACGAACTGATAAAACTGTTGATGGCCTGGCCGAGGCGGCCGCTGCCGACGATGACCATGCGGTATTTGGTATTCAGGCCGAGGATCTTCCCGATCTCCGCTTTCAGGTCTTTTACGTTATATCCGTAGCCCTGCTGGCCGAAACCGCCGAAGTGGTTCAGATCCTGCCGGATCTGCGAGGCGGTGTATCCGATGAGTTTCGAAAGCTCTCCTGAGGAGATTCTTTCCGTATCGCTGTTCTCCAGATCCTCCAGGGCCCGTAAATATCTGGGTAGTCTTCTGATGACCGCCGATGAGATCTTTCCGTCTTGTTTCATTTTCATTCCTTTCAAGGTAAAAACATATCTTGTTAATTTTATCACTAACCCCCGATTTGTGACAACACTTTCTTTATGGTAAAATAATTTGGTTATGAGCATTATCACAGCATCCAAACTGAATAAGAGTTTCGGGATCGAAACGGTGCTGGAGGACGTCACGTTCCACGTGAACGCCGGAGACCGCATCGGCATCGTCGGCGCCAACGGCGCGGGCAAGAGCACGCTGATGCGCATCCTGGCAGGCGAACTGAAGCAGGACAGCGGCGAGCTGTATTTCGAACGCGGCGCAAGTCTGGGCTATCTGAAGCAGAGAGACCATTTCCCCGACGGCGGCACCGTGACCGAGGAGATCTCCAAAGCCGCCACGGACGAACAGAAGGCGGCGTTCGAAGACCGTCACGGATACAGTTACGACAAAGGCACCCGGGGGATCCTCCGCAGCCTGGCGTTCACCGACGACTATCTCGAGAAACCGGTAGGCACGCTGTCCGGCGGAGAGCGGACCCGACTGGCCATGGCGTCCCTGCTGCTGCAGGAACCGGACATCCTGCTGCTGGACGAACCGACGAACCATCTGGACATCGGCACGCTCAAGTGGCTGGAGGGTTACCTGAAAGGCTACCGGGGCACGCTGATCATCATCTCCCACGACCGCTACTTCCTCGATAAGATCGCCACACGCATCTTCGAGATCGAACGCTGCCACCTGACCGCCTACGACGGAAACTACACGACGTTCAAGGAAAAGAAGCAGCTGAAATACGAACAGGACCTGCGCCATTACGAGCAGTTCAAGGCGGAGGTCGAGCGTCAGGAAGAGATCATCCGGCGCTTCAAGGAACACAACACGGAGCACCTCGTCAAGCGGGCCCAGTCCCGGGAAAAGCGCCTGGCCATGCTGGACGCGCCGGAAAGGCCCACGTTCTTCCGCGAGAAGCTGAAGATCCGCTTCGACGAAAAGCTGAAGAGCGGCCAGGACGTGCTGCAGGCGGAAGATCTGGCCATGTCGTTCACCGGCCCGGAGGGCAGAAAACAGCTGTTCACCGGGGTCAGCATGGACATCAAGAAAGGCGACCGCATCTGCATGGTCGGCCCGAACGGCGTGGGCAAGACGACGCTGCTGAAGATCATCCTCGGGCAGCTGCAGCCGGACAGCGGCTGGCTCCGCCTGGGGCAGAACGTCATGTGCGGGTACTACGACCAGGAGCAGAAGCTGCTGGACCCGGAGAAGACCGTGCTGGACGAGGTCCACTCCACCTACATCAAATATGACCAGGTCGAACTGCGCAAGCTGCTGGGCCGGCTGGGGTTCTACGGCGACGACGTCTTCAAGCAGGTCAAGGACCTGGCGGGAGGAGAAAAAGCGAAACTGTCGCTGCTGAAGCTGATGATGACCGGCGCCAATTTCCTCATTCTGGACGAGCCCACGAACCATCTGGACATCGCGGCGAAGGAAGTGTTCGAAGACGCCCTGCTGGATTTCCCCGGCACGCTGCTGATTGTGTCCCACGACCGCTACCTGCTGCAGAAGATCCCCACGGCAATTTACGAACTGAAGTCCGACGGCATCACGCCCTACCTGGGCAGTTACGATTACTACGAGCAGAAATCCTCGTCCGTCACCTCCGGCAAAGCCTACCTGGAAAGCCTCGCGAAAGGCGCTGCGGGCCAGGACGCGCAGAAGCTGCTCACCAAGGAAGAGCGCGCGCAGCTGCGGCTGAAGGAAAAGGAAGAAGCGGCAGCGAAAAGAAGGAAGGAAAAGCAGCTCCAGACCGCGGAGGAAATGGTCTCAGAGGCCGAAAATCGGGTCGCAGAGCTCGAAAACAAGCTTTGTCTGCCGGAAATATACTCCGATCCGGAAAAGGCCAGAATCGCCCATTCTGAGCTTCTGGAAGCGAAGGCGCAGCTGGACGAAGCCTACGAAAATTGGATGCAGTTGCAGGAAGATCGTTAAAAACGCTTGCATAAGAAATCACATATATTATAATTTAGTTAGTTTTAAGAAGCGGCCCGCGCCGCTTAGGACCGGAGGTAAACATGATTTTTGAAAAAATTCGCGAGATCATCGCAGAACAGCTCAGCGTGGAAGATATAGAGAAGATCACACTCGAGACCAGCCTTACCAACGATTTGGAAGCGGATTCCCTCGATGCGGTCGAGATCATCATGGCGCTGGAAGAAGAATACGATATCGAGATCCCCGATGAGGTCGCGGAAGAGTTCAAGACCGTAGGCGACATCGTCAAATGCGTCGAGGATTACACCGCTTAAGTTTTTATGGAGAAAGAACCGCAGAGCGTTTGCTCTGCGGTTTTGTTTTGCGGGAAAAGTTATGCTTCTTTTTTCGAAGGATTGCTGATCGCGACGGACCCCAGCACGAGCGCGATGCCCAGCAGCTTCGCGGGTCCGAAGGCCTCGCGGAACAGCGCGACCCCCAGAACGGCGGCGACGACGGTCTCCACGGAAGCGATCAGCGGCACGCGGGACGTCTCGATGGGACGGGACAGCCCCCTCATGTAGAAAATGTACGGCAGCACGGTGCCGAACAGGCCGATGCCCGCGCCAAGCAGGCAGAACCGCGGCGAAAACAGGCTGAAATCCAAGTTCCATGGCCGCGTGAACAGGACAAGGAAAAACGTGCCGAACAGAAAATTGTAGAAGCACATCACGAACGGGTCCACGTCGCCGGAGATATACTTGCCGAAGATCGTGATCGTCGCGTAGAAAAAGCCCGCCAGCACGCCGAGGATGACGCCGGTCACTGCGAAATTCACCCCGGAAAAATCTCCGTTCGTAACGGTGAGCGTGCAGCCCAGCAGGTTGACCGCGATGGCCAGCACCTTGCGGGAGGTGACCGTTTCGGCGTACAGGATGCGCGACAGGATCATCACGAACGTCGGAGCCGTATACAGCAGCACGGCGGCTGTCGCAACGCCGACCCGGGTGACCGCCGCGGAGTAGCAGAGATTGAACACCGCTTCGGAGAACAGACCCATCAGCATCAGGATGAACAGGCTCTTCCTGTCGACCTTCAGCTTAGCGAATCCCCTGCACCCGATCAGAACCACGGGGATCATCATCAGGAAGCCGAACCCCTGGCGCATCAGGGAGATCAGGCCGCTCCCCGCCCCCAAATTGGACATGCCCTGCATGAAGGGCCCGATGCAGCCCCACAGGGAACCGGCAAGCAGGATCTCGATATATCCTTTTGTCGCTTCGGACTTATTTTTCATCAGGAATTACTTGTGCAGCAGCGGACTGACCCTCTTGTACAGCAGGAACGTGACGATGGAATTGATGCCCGCCTTCAGCAGATTGAACGGAATGATGGCCGTCGGCAGCATGGCCGCGACGGCGGCCCTGGGGGCGCCCATGAAGATGGGCGTGATGAACAGGTTTGCCGGGATCATGACCGCAGCCATGGCCAGCGTGCCGCAGACGAGCGCCAGGATCGCCTGTTTCTTCGTTTTATTCGCTTTATAAATGTTGCCCGCCACGAGGACGTAGGTGCCGGTGGCGATAACGTGCATCAGGATGCCGTACCAGCCGCTGGCGGCGCTCACGGTGACCCCCTGAATGACGCTGGCGGTGATGGTGAGCAGCAGTCCCGCGGCGGGCCCTAAGGCGAAGGTGCCCAGCAGGATGGGGATATCCGCCGGATCGTACTCCAGGAACGAGGCCGCCGGGATGAGCGGGAAGTGGACGATGGCCACCAGAACGACGGAGATCGCCGCCAGGATGCCGAGTTTCGCCATGGTGTTGGTCTTTGTGCTTACATTTTCCATAGATTCCTCCTTGAAACGTTGAAAATGTTAGGTTCGGAATCTGTCAGGTAATAAAAATGCCGCTGCATCGCTGCAGGGCAAACAAAAGAAAGAATCGTTTCTTCCATCCGGACTATACCGTCGGTACCGGATTCGCACCGGTTCTGCCTTTCGGCTCGCGGACTCGCGGCTTTCGCCGATCACCGCCGGTGGGGAATCGCACCCCGCCCTGAAACAGATCTACATTGGGTATTATAGGGTTAGAGACGGACAACTGTCAAGTCTGTTATTGCTCCAGCTTTGTCAGACCGCTTTCCAGATTCAAACCGGGCCATACGTCTAAGTGGAGCGTGGCATAGTGCCCTTCCTGCGCTTTGTGATACGCCGCGGCGGCGATCATGGCACCGTTGTCGGTACAGAAGATGGGCGAAGGGATATACAGCTTCGCGCCGCGTTTTTCACAGGCTGTCTGCAGACGGTTGCGCAGGCAGGAATTGCTGGCGACGCCGCCGGCCACGACAAGCCCTCTGTAGCCCGTCAGATCCAGCGCCTGCATGGCTTTGTTCACGATCACCTCGACGACGGCCTCCTGGAACGACGCCGCCACGTCTGCCGCGTTCACGGACCGTCCGCCCTGCTCTTCCTTGTGCAGGTAGTTGATGACGGCTGTCTTCGTCCCGGAGAACGAAAAGTCCAGGCTGCCCTCTTCCAGATAGACGCGCTTGAACTCGATCGCGTGCGGATCGCCCTCCCTGGCGATGCGGTCGATCTTCGGGCCGCCGGGATAGCCGAGCCCCAGCACGCGGGCCACCTTGTCGTAGGCCTCGCCCACCGCGTCGTCGCGGGTGGCGCCCAGGATGCGGAATTCGTTGTAGCCGGTCACTTCCACCAGATGGGTATGACCGCCGGACACCACGAGCGCCAGGAAAGGCGGTTCGAGGTCCGGATGTTCGATCAGATTGGCCAGAATGTGGCCCTGGATATGGTGCACGCCGACGAGCGGCTTGTCCGCAGCGGCGCAGACCGCCTTCGCGAAAGCCGTACCCATCAGGAGGGCGCCGGCCAGGCCGGGTCCCGCGGTGACGCCGATCTCGTCGATGTCAGCCAAAGAAACGCCCGCGTCTTCCAGCGCCTGATCGAACACGAAAGGAATGTTGTTCAGGTGATGACGCGAAGCGATCTCAGGCACGACGCCGCCGTACACTTTATGCACTTCGATCTGGGAGGAGATGACGTTGCTCAGCACTTCCCTGCCGTCCGCCAGGACAGCGATGGCAGTCTCGTCGCAGCTGCTCTCGATCCCCATTGTCAGATGTCTTCCGTTTTTCATATCATTCGTGATGCGTCCACATGATCAGGGCGTCCTCGCCGTCCTGATAGTATCTGCGCCGCACGCCGGCTTCCTCGAAGCCGAAACTCCTATACAAAGCGATGGCAGGGTCGTTGGAGACCCGCACTTCCAGCGTGATATCCGTCACGCCCTCCGCCAGACATTCGTCGATCATCGTCTGCAGCACCTGCGAAGCGACGCCCCGCCGCCTGTATTCGGGCAGTACGGCCACGTTCGTGATGTAGCCTTCCGGAGGAATGACCCAGACGCCCGCGTAGGCGACGATCCGGCCGTCCTCCTCCGCCGCGAAATAGCGGGTCGGGTTCAGCCCGGAAAACTCCGCCGCGACCATGTCCCGGCTCCAGGGTTCCTCGGGAAAGCAGACCTTTTCCATCTCCGCGATGCGGTCGACGTCGTCTGCTGTCGCGCGCCGGATGATCATGGCATCCTCCTCAGCTCGCCGGCTTTCAGTTTGCGCTCCGCTTCCGCCAGACGCAGGTATTCGGGCTGCGCGTGATAGCAGTCCGTCAGCTGCCCGTCCGCGTACAGTTGCTCCGCGAGGCGCAGCACCGCGTACGCCCGCTGGAATTTATGTTCCTGCGGCGCGAATACGTGCGGCAGACCGCTCGTTTCCAGCGTTTCCCGGTACGCGTCGCTGCCGTCGCCGTAAAAGACACAGACGCGTCCTTCGACGCAGAGCGCGCGCAGTTTTTCCAGATAGTCCGGCACGTCGTACGCTCCGTCTTCGAGCAGAGCGTCCTTGCTGCCGGGCAGATAGACGCCTGCGTAGACCTGGCTGCGCCGGGCGTCGAACAGCGGGCAGACGAGGGGCTTCGCGCCTTCGGGGAAGCCCTCGAACGCGCCGTCCGCGGAATCGGAAAACGCAAAAGAAGCCAGCGTCGGAACGCTGACGATGGGCTTGTTCCAGACCTGCGCGAACGCCTTGGCCGTCGCCATGCCGATGCGGATGCCCGTAAAGGAACCGGGTCCGCGGGACACCGCGATCGCGTCCAGAGCGTCCGGTTCGAGCTGCGCTCCGGCGAGGATGTCCTTCACCATGGGCGCGATCTCCTCGAGATGCGAATAATGGGTCTGGTTGACCCGCTCGAGAAAACCTTCCTCGCTGGCAAGCCCGGAGACCGCCACGGAAGCCAGCGGTCCGGTCGTTTCGATCGCCAAGATCACCGGGCTATGCTGCATATCCGTTCTCCTTCCTCTTCGCCGTATTCCAGCCGGATGACGACCGCGTCCGCCGGCAGAAGATCTTCGATCAGGTCCGCCCATTCGATCAGACAGACGCCGCCCTTGTGGAAATAATCCTCCAGGCCGATCTCGAACAGCTCGTCCTCGTCGTTCACCCGGTACACGTCGAAGTGATACAGGGGCAGGCGGCCGGTCCCGTATTCCTGCACGATCGTGAACGTGGGGCTCGTGAGCGTTTCGGTCACGCCAAGACCCCGCGCGATCGCTTTCGCCAGCGTGGTCTTGCCGGTCCCCAGATCTCCGATGAGCGCGTAGACCTGGTTTGGCTGCATCTGCGCGGCCAGCTTCGCGCCCAGCGTGCGGGTATCCGTTTCATTTTTTAAAACGATGCGTTTTTCCATGCTTGATATGTTACCATAAAAGCAGGGCAAAAGAAAGAGCCGCAGGCGCGGCGCAGGAGTGGAACATGTTTGGCGCAAAAGAAGGAAGCGTGACCCTTCCGAAGGGAACGGTCGACTACGTCACATTCGGCAAAGGCAATCGGGATCTCGTGCTGGTCCCGGGCCTCGTGCTGGGATTGAAACGCCTGCGGGGCACCGGAGCCCAGTTGGCGTTCTCCTACCGGATGTTCGCGAAGGACTTTACCGTCTGGTGTTTCGACCACAGGGAAGGCCTGCCGCAGGACGTGACCGCAGAACAGCTGGCGGACGACCTTGCCGGAGCCATGCGCGCGGTTGGGATCGCGCAGGCGGACGTGCTGGGCGTGTCGCAGGGCGGCATGATCGCACAGTATCTGGCGCTGGATCATCCGGAGCTGGTGCGCAAGCTCGTGCTCGGGGTCACGCTGTGCCAAAACAACCCCACCGTCGAAGTCAACATCCGCCGCTGGCTGGATCTGGCGCAGACGAAAGGGATCAAAGCCGCAGCGATGGATTCCTTCCGGAAGACCTACTCGGACAGGTATCTGGCGAAATACGGATTCTTCCTGCCCTTCCTGGCCGACAGCGTCAAAAAGGCAGACCCGCAGCGCTTTTCCGCGCTGGCGAAGGCCTGCCTTACGTGTAACACTTATGATCGGCTGCCCTCCCTCGCCTGTCCTGTCCTCGTGCTCGGCGGGCGCCTCGACCGCGTCGTTGGGCCGGATGCGGCGGAGATGATCGCGCGGCGGCTGGGATGCGAATATTACGTTTACGAAAACCTCGGCCACTCCGCGTACGAGGAGGCAAAGGATTTTAACCGGAGGGTGTACGGTTTCCTGACGGAATAACAGCCCTGCCGGCTTAAAAGACGATCGACGCCACGCTGCCGCCGCTTGGCGTCTTTTTTACGACGATCTGCTTGTCGATCCGTTCTTTCAGGTTCGAAACGTGCGAGATGATACCCACGAGGCGATTGCCCTCCGCGAGGCTGGCAAGCGCGTTCATCGCCTGGTCCAGGGATTCTTCGTCGAGAGAGCCGAACCCTTCGTCGACGAACATCGTATCCAGGCGCACGCCGCCGGCGGACGACTGGATCTCGTCGGACAGGCCCAGCGCCAGCGAAAGCGACGCCATGAACGACTCTCCGCCGGACAGCGATTTCACGCTCCGCTCCGTCCCGTTGTAGTGGTCGACCACGTCGAGATCCAGACCGCTCTGCGCCTGTCTGCCCTGCGGTTTGTGGCGCTTCAGTTCGTACTGGTTCCCCGACATCACCAGCAGCCGCGTATTTGCGCGGGCGATGATCCGGTCGAAATAGGTCATCTGGATGTACGTCTCCAGCATGATCTTCTCTTTTCCGGGAATCGCGCCGTTGGCGGTGGCGGAAAGCCCTTTGACCCAGGCAAACCGTTTCTCCAGCTCGTCCAGATTCCCTGCCTGAGCCTTCAGATGCCCCAGCGTCTTCCGGTTCGCTTCGAGTCTTGCGTGGACCGGCTTCAATTTTTCTTCCACGGCCTCTTTCTCAGCGGTCAGCCCGGTTTTCCGCGCTTTTTCGGCGTCCGGATCAGGCAGCGCTTCCGCGGAAAGCTGTCCTTCCAGGCCTTCGATCGCGGCGTTCAGGTTCCCGATCTTCTGCGCGGAACCGTCGCAGGCAGCCTTCGCGGCATCGATGGCAGTCCGCATCGCGCCGGCCGCTGCGGAGATCCTGTTCATCTCCGCTTCCGCGGCTTCCTTATTGTCGAAACGAAGCGTCTTCCGGTCCGCCTCGAGCTGTCTGTTCTCTGCGTCCAGCGTCGCGCAAAGCGAAGCCTTCTCCGTATTAAGGGCTTCCATCTCCTGCTTCGACACCGACAGCGCCCGGTCTTTTTCCGGAACCGTCTCTTCCAGGACGGTCTTGCGCGCGGAACGCTTCGCTTCGCGCTCGATCGCGTCTGCAAGACGGGCCAGTTCTTCCGCCGCTTCCGTTTTCCCGCGCTCCAGCGCAGGCGGGATCTCCGCAAAGGCGATTCCGCTCCAGAGTTTCTCCGCATCCGCTTCGATATTGCTGCGGATCCCTTCCGTCTTTGCCTTCTGCGACCCGCACGCTTCGCTCTTCTGCCGCGCAGCTCTCTGCGCGGTATCCGCCGCGGTCTTCGCCTTCTTCAGTTCCGCCTCGCTCGGCGCCGTCTCCGCCTTCCGGGCCGGATGCGGATGATCCAAAGAACCGCACACCGGACAGGGTTTTCCCGCCTCCAGCGTTTCCGCGATGATCCCTGCCTGTTCGTCCAGATACGCCTTGTTCTTAGCCTCATAGGCCTGCGTCGCCGCCTGGCTTGCGGCATCCGCTTCCCGGTATTCCTGCTGCAGTTTCCCGAGCTTCTGCGTCTCGAGGTCATGATTCTCCAGCAGCTGCGCAAGATCGTTCAGGGCAGCTCGTCTCGCTTCCGCTTTTTCTTTCTGCGTGGCGAGTTTTACGGTATTCTCGCCTGCGTCGGCCAGCGTTTTCAGTTCTTCCTTCAGCGCTTCCAATGCGGCGGAATCCGCGTCGTACTGCATATTCTTTTCCCGGTACGCCTGCTCCTTCTCTGCCAGCGCCGCCCCGTTCCGTTCTATGCTTGCCAGCAATTCCGCCAGTTTTTCATAGCGGGGAAGCTCCACCTCAATCCCGGCTTTCTGCTTCGAAAGGGCTTCGATCTCAGGTTCTTTTTTCGTCTGTTCTACCCAGGCAGCCTTCAGCGAAACATGGTTCTGCTCCTCCGCCGTTTTTTCTGCCCTGGCTTTTTCGATGCTCGCCTTTGTGCTTTCCTGCGTCTCGATCTTCACAAGGTTGCCGTTTACGGTTTCCAGAAGTCTCTCCAGGTCCTCTTTCTGACGGGTCAGTTCGCCTTCTCTTGCGGCTTCCTGATCGATCAGTTTTTGAAGCAGGCCGGTCGTTTCTCCGATCGGCAGCGTGCCGTCCTTTGCCTTTCTCACCTCGATGCTCAGGGCGTCGTTCTCGTCGGCCTCGATGCCGTTGACGTACTGTTTCAGGCTCTTGCGGACGTCGTCGCATTTTCCTTCGAGATCCCGCGACTCGCGTTTGAGGGCCTCCTGCAGATTCTGATACAGTTCGGTCTTGAAAATGTGCCGGAAGATCTCCTGCCTGTCCTTCGTGGAGGCGAGCAGCAGGCGCAGGAAATCGCCCTGCGCGATCATCGCGATCTGCATGAACTGTTTGCGGTCAACGCCCATGATCTCGTAGATCGCGCTGTTGACGTCGTTCAGTTTCGTCACGATGCGGCCGTCGGGATAGCGCAGTTCGGCTTCCGCGCCTTGCGTGACCGTCCCCTCTCCCCGCAATTTGGGCCGTTCATAGGCAGGGCTGCGCTTTACGGTATAGGTTTTTCCCGCATAGGAAAACTCCAGCTCCACCTCCGTGGCGGTGCTGTCTTTCGCGTATTTGGAGCGGAGCATGGACGCATCGCGGTTCTCGCCGCTGGCCTCGCCGTACAGCGCAAACGTGATCGCGTCGAAGATCGTCGTCTTGCCCGCGCCGGTATCGCCGGTGATGAGATACAAGCCGCGGTCACCGAGATCGCTGATGTTCAATACCGTCTTTTCCGCGTACGGTCCGAACGCGGACATCGTCAATTTCAGCGGCCTCATCTCTTATCCTCCCACACTTTTCCGATCAGGCTGTCCATGAACGCAGACTGGTCTTCCGTCATCGGCTGGTTGTTCATCTGTTCGTAGAAATCCGAGAACAGTTCGTACGGCGTCTTCGTCTCAACGTCGGCAACGCCCTGGACCTCCTGGTTCGACCGGGTGCGTTTGTTGTCATAGTCGAGCTTCATCAGTCCGTGGTAGACGGTGCGAAGCCTGCCGATCGCCTCGGGAACGTCCTCTTCGTCCGTCAACGTGATATGCGTATAGTCCTCCTGCCACGTCGTACGTTCATAGTAAGATCTGGCCATCAGTTCGTCGTACGCACCCTTCAGTTCCACCATGTCGCGCTTCGGCTCCAGCGGAACGGCTCTGAGAACGGGTTTGCCCTTTTCGTTCAGTTCGACGACCGTGACCGACTTCCTGTCCCTGGCCTCCGAGAACGAGTATTTCAAGGGCGTTCCGCAATAACGGATCCTCTCTGACCCGCAGTGCTGCGGCGAGTGGATGTGTCCAAGCGCCACGTAGTCGAACGGCTCGAACACGTAGGAATCCACGTTGTCCAGACCGCCGATCGGTTTTTCCTCGGATTCGGAACGCGCGGCGCCCGTGACGAACTGATGGGTCACCAGAACGTTGCGGCGGGCAGGATCGATCTCCATGTGGGAGACAGCGCAATGCACCGCGTCCGTGTAGGTCTCGATCTCTTCGTCGAAGAAGCGGCGGACTGTCGCAGGTTTGATGAAAGGAAGCATGTAAACGGCCACTTCCCCGTGTTCGTCTTTCAGGAGGAAAGGCCGGACCTCCCCGTTATATACAGGCGACAGGTGGATGCCGCTCGCGTCCATCAGCCGCGATCCGAAGGCGATCCGCTCCGGCGAATCGTGGTTGCCGCTGATGACGAACACTTCCAGTTTCCGCTTCGCGAGCTGCACGAGAAACTCGTCGAACAGCTGCACCGCCTCCGCGGAGGGGATGGATTTGTCGTAGATATCCCCCGCGAGGAGGACCGCGTCCGGCGACTCGTCGTCGATGATCCGGATGATCTTCTTGAGGATATACTCCTGATCTTCGATCATGGAAAACTCGTTGACCCGTTTCCCCAGATGAAGATCCGATAGATGGATCAGTTTCATGGTGTCCTCTCAATAAAGCGGAGCTCTTTGCAGAGCTCCTTCGGTTTTACAGTACGATCACTTTCACCCGGAACGAGACGTCGTTCCGGTCGTCGCCGGACGCGAAGATGCCGGAATCGATCTCAGAGGGCGAAACGATGCCCGAAGCCGCCCGGTAGATCATGTCGATAAACGTGACCGTGCACAGAAGCACGACGATCGCGATCATCACGAGCACAGGCTTCGGCAGGACAGGCAGAACGGTCATGGCCTTCTCTGCCGCCTTTTTGATGGCGGCAACAGCCGGATTGTCCGGGATCTGCGAATACGCGGGCTTCGGTCTCGACGGGCCGGCCGACTTGGACGCTTCCTGCCTGGGCGGTTCCGGCTCAGGCTGCCTGGGGCGTTCTCCCCTCTTCGGTTCCTGCTTCGGCCTCTCTTCCTTCTTCTTTTCCTGCGCAACATAAGACTCCCGCTGCAGAAACGCCTTCAGCGCCCTGTCGTAATCGGCTTTCTTTGCCGGGTCCTTCAGAGTCTTGTAGGCCTCGTTCAGCAGCTGGGTGCGTTCGAGCGCGATGGATTTGTTCACGTTTCCCTTGTCGGGATGGAAGAACAGAACCTGCTCCTTATACGCCCTGCGAAACTCCTGGGTATCCTCGCTGAAGCGGGGCACGCCCAGGATCTCGTAATAATCCTGCATCCGGTCTTTAAAACGCTTTGTTTTTCCTGTGCTGTGAAAAATAAGAACAGTAATATTATCGCACAGATCGGTCTTCGGGTCACGAAAAAAACAATACGACAGCGAACGATACTCATCTGGCGTTGCGCCTCATCCCTGCAGGCAGATCCCCGACGCTCGCGCAAGCCTCTGTCCGCGGGGCGGGGAAAGTTGTCGCTGAGAACCGTCCCCAGTGACAACGGGTCACGAAAAAAGAGAGCGCCGGAGCGCTCTCTCTTTAAGTGGCTTGATTCGTATTACTCGATGATCTCGGTAACAACGCCGGAAGCAACAGTTCTGCCGCCTTCGCGGATAGCGAAACGCAGACCTTCTTCCATAGCGATCGGAGTGATCAGTTCAACGCTCATGACAACGTTGTCGCCAGGCATGCACATTTCAGTGCCTTCGGGCAGAGACAGCGCGCCGGTAACGTCGGTCGTTCTGAAATAGAACTGGGGTCTGTAACCGTTGAAGAACGGAGTGTGGCGGCCGCCTTCTTCCTTCTTCAGAACGTAGACCTGGCCCTTGAACTTGGTGTGGGGATGAACGGAACCGGGAGCAGCCAGAACCTGGCCTCTTTCGATTTCGTTTCTCTGAACGCCACGCAGCAGGCAGCCGATGTTGTCGCCAGCTTCGGCCTGGTCGAGCAGCTTACGGAACATTTCAACGCCCGTAACAACGACCTTTCTCTTTTCGTCCTTCAGACCAACGATTTCGACTTCGTCGGAAACCTTGATGACGCCTCTTTCTACACGACCGGTAGCAACGGTGCCGCGGCCGGTGATGGAGAATACGTCTTCGACAGGCATCAGGAACGGCTTGTCATTGGGTCTTTCAGGCTGCGGAATGTATTCGTCGACAGCGTCGAGCAGATCCATAACTCTGTCAGCCCATTCGCAATCCGGATCCTGCAGAGCCATCAGCGCGGAACCTCTGATGATCGGGGTGTCGTCGCCGGGGAACTCATACTGGTCGAGCAGTTCGCGAACTTCCATTTCGACGAGGTCGAGCAGTTCTTCGTCGTCGACCATGTCGCACTTGTTCAGGAATACGACGATGTAAGGAACGCCTACCTGACGGGACAGCAGGATGTGCTCTCTGGTCTGGGGCATCGGACCGTCGGTCGCTGCGACTACCAGGATAGCGCCGTCCATCTGAGCAGCGCCGGTGAT
>JAFPXN010000118.1 GCA_017412505.1 Bacillota bacterium
AGGACCCTGGTATCTCCGGAATGGTCCTGCGTGATAGACGGCCGTGACGAAGAAGACATGATCATCAAGGTCATCCGTCTGGAAGACCTGAGAATGGTATAAGGAGGTATCAAAATGCTCTTTAAACAGGATGAAACAGCGCGGCTGGACGCCATGACCATACGCAAAAACGTCGGTTGGTACAGATGGACGCATGATCTGGTCGAAGTTACCGGTGCAGACGCACTGGAAATACTCGACATGATCTTTGTGAGCAATATTGCAAAGGTCCCGGAAGGCAAGACAAAATACACGGCGATGCTGAACGAAGACGGAGAGATCATAGATGATGTTATCGTGATGCATATGAGCCCGGACGTTTACTGGGTATCCACTCTTTACGGTCCCCGTCTTATCCCCTGGCTCGAGGCTCATGCTGAAGGAAAGGATGTTAATACCCGCCTGATAACCTACGATTGGGATATGTACGCCATCCAGGGCCCGAATTCTCCTGCAGCGATGGATAAACTGCTGGATGCTCCGACAGGAGACATGAAACGCTTTGCTGTGGCGGAAAATACCATATCCGGGATCCCGGTATACATACACCGCTCCGGTTATACCGGCGAAAATGGCTTTGAGGTCTACTGCGATACGGAGAAGACCGCCGAGATCAGAAAACTGATCGATACAGCTGTCAAAGCCGCCGGAGGCCGCGAGATATATACGCTCGAGGTTTACGTGCGTTCGATCCCCATGGAGAAAGGGTTTGCGCTCAAGCAGGACTTTAAGCATCTGAATCCGTTTGAATGCGGCATGGGATGGACCGTGGATCTGGACAAGGAGTTCATAGGCAAGGAAGCGACCATCAGGATAAAGAGCGCTCCGCGTTACAGGATGGCCGGGCTGGAATTTGAATGGGAGTCCACCGAAGATATATCTATCTGGGAGCGTGTGTACCTGTATGGAGTAGAAGTCGGACGCTGCGCTCAGGCGATCTACGGATATACGGTAGACAAGAACATAGGATTTGCAACTTTGAACGCCGATGTTCCGGATGGAGCAAAAGTCACGGTCGGCCCTAACGGTTCACCTGCGACTGTGGTAAGCAAAGTATTCTGCTAGGAAGGAGACCGATATGGGAAGACTGGATGGAAAAGTGTGCATCGTAACCGGTGCATCTGCCGGCATAGGCCGGGCTACTGCTCTGTTGTTTGCACAGGAAGGCGCTAAAGTAATAGCTGCTGCCAGGCGGGAAGACCTATTAAAGGAGCTGTGTGAAGAAGCCGCGGGGCTTTCCGGCGAGATGGATTACAGTGTTACAGATGTTGGCGATCCTTCAGCCGTAGTGAGCATGGTCAAAAAAGCCGTGGACAGATTCGGCAGGCTGGATGTTGCCGTCAACAATGCCGGAATAATGGATGACAATACCGCTGTTGCGGATATGTCAGACGAGATGCTGGAAACGATCTTCAGGACCAATACCTTCGGACTGATGTATTGCCTTCGCGAGGAGTGCAGACAGTTCCTTGCGCAGGGCGAGGGCGGCGTTATAGTAAACATCTGCTCAGTCGGAGCTACACATCAGACGGCAGGCGCTGCGTATTGCGCAAGCAAAGGTGCTGTTCTGGCGGTTACGAAGAATACCGCATATATGTATAAAAATGACGAGATACGCTGCAACGCGATATCCCCGGGCGGCGTAGTAACCGACATACCGCTTGTAATGCCGCCGGCAGACGAATTCGGATTCTCCAGGACCAGCGAGCTGCTTAATTTCTCCGGAGAACTTGCAATGCCCGAAGACCTGGCAGATGCAATACTGTTCCTCGCAAGCGATCAGTCCCGCTATGTAAACGGCGAAGAGATCAAATGCGACGGCGGATGGACATGTTTCTAATAATTTATCATCAATGATACAAGGAGGTAACATCATGGCATTTTCACTTGATTCTAAGGTAAAAGAGATCTTAAAGGACGAACGCGCGAGCGCAGTACTTGACAAGTTCGCACCCGGAGCATCCAAGAATCCGCAGATGAAGCTGGTAGGCGGTCTTACGCTTCGCAAGCTGGCAAGCTTCCCGCAGTCTGCATATCTTCAGGAGCATTTAGAAGAGTTGGATAATGAACTTCGCGCAATAGAGTAATAGTCATTACGATCAATAACAGGATTAATGAATGCAGTAGGGTTCAAAACCCTGATGTGGCATTAATACGCAAAACAAAACAGAGGCCATAGGCCTCTGTTTTGGTGGAACAGATACCCTCAATTCTCGAATTTTGATATCATAAAACCATTAGACTAACACTATTTGAAAATATTTGAGGTAAAATCTGTGGATTTACAAAATCCGCACTTATTTTCATGCCCTTAAAACGTTGAATTTTCAACGGTTTAAAAAATGCGGTAAACCTTTATTTTGTAATGCCAAAGTTTCCCAAGCTGCGGTCGAGGGTTCGATTCCCTTCATCCGCTCCAAAGCAAAAGGCCCCCGAACAGGGGGCCTTTTGCTTTTTTTATGAAACCGCCGGTTCAAACCAACGTCATTTTCATGGAAACTGTTCCTTCCGTATTACCGGTTTCTTCAAAACCCATGCGCTGATACAAGCCATAGCCGATACTCATGACCGCGGGTTTCGTCGTAAAGGTCACTTCTTCGAATCCCAACGCCCGGCACCTTTCGAGCATCGCGTTCATCAGGATACGGGCATACCCCTTTCCTCTGCATTCCGGTTTGATATACAGCCGCTTTGCCTCACAGGAACGCTCATCGATCCTGCGGATCGCTATCGTCGCGACGGGCTGCCCGTTTTCATATCCGATCAGAAATGCGCCGCCCTGATAAAACGCGCCCAGATCCGCCAGTTCTTTCTCTAAAGTGACAAAACAGCTCTCAGCGCCTTTGATCTGGGAGTATTCCCGGATCAGCTTCTTCGCCACCTCGTAATCGTCGCAATCTTTGACCTCGAACACCATGCCGGAACGCACGTTCTTCTTATGAAACGGACATTTCTCCTGCAGGCATTGCTTATTGATCTCTGAGAACGTGCATACGACCTCGGGATCCTCCAATGTGACGTGGTACTTCTCATTGATGTACGGGATGACCGTTTTGATCGCGAGGAAAGCATCCCGCTTGCAGCAGCGCGGCCCGCCGATCCCGGCAAGCGCTTGCAAGGCGTCAGACGTATACTGCATATGCCATCCCCAGGTCCCGTCTGTCGACAGAGGACCGGTTCCGTCGATGATCGCGAGCGCAGCCCCGATCGAAGTGACCGCGCCGCAGACGCCCCAAAGTCCGCACGCGGCTCCGGGCATTTTGACCCCCTCCTGCAGAAGACGATCGAGCGCTTCATTCAGGTCCGTCTTTCCCCCGGCATTGCAGAAAGCCGTCAAAACACAAGCGCCGTCCAGGATGTGGTGTTCCGGACCGTGCATGGGAACGGACGGATCCGCAGCCACATGGAAAAAGATCTCGAACGGATCTCTCGACGTTTCTTTTTTACAGGCTTCTATAATACTCCGCCCTTTTTCATAGATATCAGCCACCCGGATCCCTCCTTCATGAAACTCTTTACACCCAGTTCCACCAGATATAACGCTCCATCTCCGGCCTGCCGTAATAGTGCGACGAATGCACCTCGCAGGGGTAGTGCGTGTTCCGCTCGTGCAGCCATTCCAGCAGACGGATGCCCTTGCCTCCGTAAAATTCGTACATGCCGAGGTCGTAATCCAGGTCGATGACCTCGATGCTCTCGCCCCGGCGCTCGCAGTCCTCGATCAGGTTTTTCGCGTCTTCGACGCAATACGCCCTCGTGTATCCCGCGGGAGTGTCCCGCAGGTCGTCCAGCCAGATCTTCATACCGTTACGCGTCCTTCTTTCTGCCGCCGGCTGCCTCCGGGACGCGGTCCAGGATATAATTCAGCACAAAATCGAAGTCCGCGCCGTTCGCGTACACCTGGTTATGCTCCAGCAGCTGGTTGACCCGGATCACGTGCATGGCCCTGTCCGCCTTCACCTGCTTCACGTCCGCAAACACAGACGTGGAGACGCTCTTCGAAGAAGCGAGCAAGCCGGATCCGGCCGCGCTCAGATTTCCCGCGGCAAGTCCGGCCATGGCGGTCAGCCAGCCCATCGCCTGCGCTTTCTTCACCTGTTTTTCCATCTGGATGTGACGCACTTTCGTCTCATCCATCTCGAACAGGACCATATACTTTCCGCCGTACGCAGCCGCCACGAGCAGGTAGCCGAGGATGCTCAGCGGCAAGAGGACGAGCAAGGCAGCGCCAAAGCCCTTCCCCAGGCCCAGCAGCGATTCCGGCCCGTCGGTGAACAGCAGAGGCACGCCCACCAGCACGAGGCAGATCGCGCAGGATACGAGCAGCACCTTCCAGACAGTGATCAGAATCGTAGGGTTTTTCACCATCGGAAACTCGTAGACCCAGCGGTATATGCCGTCCGGGCAGAGGTAGACGTTTTCCGAGACCTTTTTCCCTTCCAATCTTTCGTTTCCGCTTGCCATGGATATCCTCCTCAATCCGTCTGCGCCCGCACAGACCCCAGTTCCGTATAGATCATGCCGTGCCGGCCTCTCGTCGACTGCATCAGGGAGATGCGCTCCGCGCGCATGCTGACCGGCGCGGCGTCGATGTGCGGCAAACTGCCGTTTTTCGCGTAAGCCGCTCTGCGCAGGATCGTGCAGTGCGCTTTGAATTTCTTTTTATCGAACGGGATCCCGGCGTCCGCCAAAGCGTGACGCAGGTTCCTTACCAGGTTATCCAAAGGCTTGCTGTCCGAAAAACCCGTCCACCACAGGTCGCCGAAACAGCCGGTCTTTTCCATCGTGAGAGAAAACGGAGAAAACCGGACAGTCTCCATCGCATCCAGGACGCTGTCCGGGTCACCATATTCTCCGATGAATGCCAGAGTCAGGTGCAGGTTCTCCGCGGGCGTGTAATTGCCCCGGACGCCCTGCCTGCGGAACGCGTCCTGCGTTTCCCGGACGATTTCCCTGACTTCATCGTTCAGTTGTATGGCGATAAACAATCTCATAAGATCCACAGGGAACACGTTCCCTTACGTTCATTATGAGACCGCCGGCTTTATTCTGCAAGAAACTTCTTCCCATGCGCGTCCAGCCACCCGTTAAAGTCCCGGACTGCCTCCAGCAGCGCGCTGTTGTGGTACATCGTATGGCGGAACCTCGTGTCCTGCAGGACCTCGCTGGCCTTGCGCTTCAACTCTTCCGGGATCCCGTAATACGTTTCCGCGATCGCGCCTGCCATCGCGGCGATCGTATCGGAATCGCCGCCGATGGAGATGGCTTTCCGGATGACGTCCTCGAAAGAGTCCCCTTCCAGGAACGCCTCGATCGCCTGCGGGCAGGATCCCTGACAGCTCTCGTCGAAGCCGTAGTGCGGGCGGATCTCGTCCAGCGTAAAGTCCAGCGCGTAGAAATTCGCTTCCACGAACTGCCGGATCTCCTCTTTCGACTTTCCTTTTCTCGCCAGGAACATCGCGGCTGCGATGGCCTGCGCTCCCTTGATCCCCTCCGGGTGATTGTGGGTCACCTCGGCGGTCAGTTTCGCTGCGTGCAGCGTCTCCTCCAGCGTGTCGTACATCCACCCCGCCGGAGAGACCCGCATTCCGGATCCGTTGCCCCAGCTGTTGTACGGGCGCCTGTCGCTGTTCGCGAGCCAGTAGAAAAACCTGCCGCCGTAACCGGCCCGCGGGAACAGGTGTCCGTAATAATGCATCGCGTCCACGAGCGTCTGCCTGATCACGCTGTCGCTGTCGCCCCAGGAATCCATCAGCGCGCGGGCGACCGCGACCGTCATCACGGAATCGTCCGTCGGGAAGCACCCTTTTTTGAACAGTTCCAGCCTGTTCAGATCTTTCTGGTTGTGAAATTCGTAAACAGAACCGCAAATATCTCCGATGATCGCTCCTAACATAGTTCTCCCTCCATTCGTACGTACCGATAAAATACCGCAGGACCAGCCTGCGGTATCATCATACGATATGGCGCGCGCGAAAACGTCAACCGGCGGTGGACGATTGCCGGCGGGGTCTATTCCCGCACGTGAATCTGGCAGGAGCGCATCGTTTCCAAAGCCGCCAGGTGCTTCTCCGGCGTGACCCCGGCGCAGCAGGACGCATCCACGGAGATCCTGGCTTCCGGCATGGCCGCCTTCAGCAGCAGCGCGTTCGAAACGACGCAGATATCCGTGCACAGGCCAACCAGTTCCAGTTCGACGTCCTCTCCTCCTTCGCAATACCCCTGCAGATCCCTCGCCAGGTCCATGCATCCGAACGTGGGTTTTTCATAGATGTTTTCCGGAAGGATCAGTTCGGCCAGTTCCGGGCGGATCTGCCAACCGTCCGTTCCCTTGACGCAATGCATCACGGGAAGATTCTTCCCCTCCTGTGTTTCCATATAGTCCGGGAAGTGGGTATCCATCGTCGCCAAGACGTCCTCCTTCGGATAGGAACGGATCTTTTCCTTCACGGCAGGAACGATGGCCTGCGCCTCTTTCGTCCCCAGGGACCCGTCGATAAAGTCGTTCTGCATATCGATCACGATCAGTATTCTTGTCATCTTTATTCCTCCGCTCCGATCAGTTTCTTGAATCCGTATTTCAATATCTGTTCGTTAAACTCCCAGATGTCATATTTGCGATTCTTCAGAAAATACGTGACGATGATGTCGTATTTGCTGGCATTGTTGAGCGCGATGCCGGCAGCGTTGAAGAACGGCACCGCTTCCTCGTAGGTCAGCCGCAGCGCGAACGCCAGTCCGACGACCGTTTCCATCGACGGCCTTGTAACGCCCCCGCTGATCAGCTTGCTGAACGCCTGTTTGCTGACGCACGCAGCTTTATAAAGCTGCGAATTCTTTTGGAGTCCCCGTTCGTCCATATAGCGGTAGAGGATCTCCACGAAGCTTTCGCCCTGCTTTGCGAGCAGGTCCTCCAGCGACGGCGTTTCCTCCGGCTTCGCCGGTTTGAAGACCGCTGCGACGTACGCGTCGAGACCTCCGAACATGGACGTCTTGATCTGTTCTGCCGCCGCGCCGTAAAGGACGAGGAAAACGTTCATGTCCCCGTAGCACTGCAGGTATTCGCTGATAGTCACGACCGCGATC
>JAFPXN010000119.1 GCA_017412505.1 Bacillota bacterium
CCCCCCCCCGTCCCTGTGTTTCGCTTTATGATCGTCTCTATTCTTCCTTCGACGCGTACCGGGTGCCGTACTCCCTGCGGTCGCCCAGGATCGCCTGGACGACGGTCGCGTTGTTGGGCGGGCAGCCGACGGCGTTGCGCAGACCGAGCGCGTCTCCGACGCTCTTCTTCGCGCAGATGCCGATCGTGACTGTGTTTTCAGCGTTCGCGCCTTCCGGCAGTTTATCCGCCCTGACCGGACCGACGACGATATTCATATTTTCCAGATAGTCCATCAGCCCTTCGCCCTTCATGTCGAACAGCGAGCTGATGACCGTGTTGTGACAGCCGGTGCAGGCCTGATAGTCGAAGATCAGGTTACAGCTCTTCGGCATGCCCTCGATCTCCACTTCGCTCGTCCTCTTGAAGCGGCTTTTCACCTCGTCGATCTGCTTGCCGACGACCTCGATCTTCGCGAGATCCATCTCGCCGAGGCCTCGCTTGTACGCTTCCCGGGTGATCATCACCTCTTCGGGCTCATATCCCATGATAAGCCCCGCGACGGTCTCGCAGGCGACCAGGTCCTTGGACCCGATGATCAGATCCATTTTCTTCGTCTCGCCGTAGATCGGCCCGAGGCCCTGCTGGCCGTAGGTGCCGTCGATGATCTCGAGGCACGGTTTGAGCGTCTCGACGAGATCGCACACGGAATCCACGAGGCCTTTCGTGTGGAATTCCTTCTTCTGCGGGTCACAGAGCAGGCCTTTGCAGTTTTTCATCCCCAACGTGATCTCCGTCTGGTCGTGGGTCTTCAGCACGGGCACGGTGATGATGGCGTCCGCGTCGCGCACGAGTTCCCAGGTCTGGAAGGACTTCAGAATGGTGCCGCTCTTCATGGGCATGGAGCAGACCGGATTCGCTTTGTCCTTCAGATTGATGAACGGGATGCCCTGATCCCTCAGATCCTGATAGCCGCACTTCCTGATGACGTCTTCGGTATTGACCCCGCAGGCGGAGGACTCCGCCAGGATGGGCGTCGCTCCGATCGCCTGCACCATCTCGTACAGGGCCATGCAGACTTCCCAGCGGGTGACGCCGCCGGACAGACGGTCTGTCGGAGTCGCCACGAGATTGGGCTTGATAATGACTTTGTATCCGGGCTTAATGATATCCTCGAGACCGCCGATGTCCGCGACGACTTTCGCAACGGCCTTCTTGATGTCTTCGAAACTGTCGGATGCTGTTTTCTGGATCGCTACGATGGACATGGGATCTCCTTTCTACTCTTCGCTTCCCCTGATGCCGGCGATGCGGGCTGCGAACTTCTTCTTTTCTTCGAGGCCGGAAAGCTTGGCGTACATGACCTTCTGCGCCTGGGGCGAACCCGCGCCGTGCATGCTCTCCGCGAGAGCCGTTCCGCCGGTCATGTTCTCGACCAGTCTCGCGACGCGCATGCGGTCTTCCGTCGGGATAGATTCCACGCCGCGCAGATACTTTTCGACGTAGCCGCCGATCTCGGGATTTCTGAGATCCTCTTCGGAAGGCATGGTCGCGATGATGCCGCCGGCGATATCCTGCGCCAGGCGGTCGATGTCGTAGATAATCTTCGTGACGTTGTGCTTGCAGACGTTGGCGAGCAGCGGGTCCACGTAATACGAGCCGGCCGCGGTGCAGGTGCCCTGGCAGGAACACGCCAGCGAACAGGCGTAGATCGTCTCGTTCATATGGATCATCTCGTTCAGCTTATCTTTGATGTGGCTCGCCTTGCCGTAGCCGCTGTAGTCGGCCATCAGGGCTGCCGCGCCGATCACGACGTCGGAAACGCCGCCCTTGCAGGCGCCGTAGTTGCTTCTGTGATAGCAGGCAAAGCGGTCCACGAGCATGCCGGAAAGCTCGATCTCGCCGCACATGAACACCCTCTCCCAGGGAACGAACACGTTGTCGAGGACGGTCAGACATTCGCCGCCGACGATGCCGAACTGGGCGTTGCCCTGGTCGATGTCGCCGCCGCATTTTCTGTCGTCGTTCGTCTGGCGCCCGAAGATGTGCGTGACCCCCGGAGCGTCTGTCGGCAGCGCGCAGCAGATCGCGTATTCCTCTTCGCCGGGTTTCATCCCCATGGTCGGCATGATGAGCATCTCGTGGGAGTTGACCATACCGGTCATGTGGGCCTTGCAGCCCCGGATGACGACGCCGTCGTCCCTCTTTTCGACCACGTGCACGAACAGGTCCGGATCTTTCTGCTGTCCGGGACGCAGGGACCGGTCGCCCTTGACGTCGGTCATCGCGCCGGCCAGCATCAGGTCGTTGTCCTGGACGTAGGTCAGGAACTTCTTGAACCGTCCGTGGTAATCCGTGCCGTATTTCTGATCGATCTCGTACGTGACGCTGTACGTCGCGTTCAGCGCGTCGAAGCCCACGCAGCGCTGATAACAGGTGCCGGTCTTCTGGGAGATCATACGCAGCATTTTGATCTTGATCAGCAGGTCGTCCACGCTCTGGTGGATGTGCGTAAAGCGGTTGATCTTATGCCCCGTCAGGTGGGATGTAGCCGTACAGAGTCCCTCGTAGTCCTTGCTGTTCGCCAGGGCGTAGGTCATGGCGGCCGACGCTACGTGACCCTTCACAAAGGGGTGGTCGATGAGCGTCTTCGGATCCTGCAGTTCGCCTTTGATGTACACGCGGACGTTCCGCTCGCGCAGGCTGTCCTTATATTGCTGTGCTGTTTTCATGTATGCCTCCTTGTTTCTATATATCCGGGTCGAACTTTTCGAAGATGGGGATGGCCCCCGCCTCCTCGACCGTCTTCAGATCTTCCTTGCTCCGTATCGTCCACGAGACCTCCTGCAGGCCGAGTTTGTCGACCGCGCGGCGGTTGCAGCGGCAGAAGCGGTCTTCGAATTTGAACGCGATAAAGTCCGGCCGCGCTTTGACGTTCAGCAGCAGGTTCGTCAGGATGATCCGCTGGTACAGCAGCAGGTCTTCAGGATCCTTGATGAAATTCGAAGCCAATTGGCCGCGGCAGATCGCGGGCCTCAGTTCCTTCACGTCCGCGACAGCCCTCGGGTCGAACGACTCGATGCAGAACAGTCCGTAATAGCGGTCCAGCCTCCTGCACACCGCTTCCGCGAGCGCCCGGTGATTGCCCTTGTACGTCTTCAGTTCGATGATCAGCGGCGCCTTGCCTTCGAACAGCGCCAGCACCTCGTCGAACGTTGGGATCTGTTCGTTCGTGCCCTCGAGACGCAGCGCCTTCATCTCCCCGTACGTCAGATCCTCGAGAATGCCCTCTTCTCCCGTGCAGCGGGCGAGCTGCGAATCGTGGAACACCGCCAGCGTGCCGTCTTTCAACAGATGCACGTCCAGCTCCGCGCCCCAGCCATGCTCGATGGCGCGGCGGAACGCCGGCAGCGAGTTTTCCGGGATCTGCGGTTTATCGTGATAGCCGCGGTGCGCGTAGCGCCAGCCCTTCAGCTGCCGCCACAGCACGTGGTCTTTTCTTCCTTTGATGATCGCATCCAACAGCATCAGTCATCCATCTCCTCGTATGCGTTCAGTCCCTTCTTCGCCTCCGGGCGGTTGTCGCCGTGCTGCACGCGGGTCATGGTCAGGAAGCTCAGCGCTACGAAAACGGCCGCGTAGGGGAACAGGATCTTATAGCTCACGCTGCGCATCAGCGTGCCGGCCAGAATGGGGGTGACGATCTGCGCCGCCATGGAAGCCGTGTAGTAATAGCCGGTGAATTTGCCGATGTCGCTGCCCTTGCACATCTCCACGACCATGGGCAGCGAATTGACGTTGATCGCGGCCCAGGCCAGGCCGACGAGCGC
>JAFPXN010000120.1 GCA_017412505.1 Bacillota bacterium
AACGCGAAACACAGGGACAGGGGTGTGTTACGCGGTATAGCGTATCACACCCCTGTCCCTGTGTTTCATTTTTCAGAAAGTCTGCTGTATGTACTGTTTTAGCCCTGATCCAGCGTCTTGCCGCCGTCGCACAGCCAGTTGGAGCCGTTGACGAACGAAGCGTCTTCGGAGCACAGGAACACGGCGACGTTGGCCATTTCCATGGGTTCCGCGGTGCGGCCGATGTTGCCGACGTGGACGTTGTCCCAGCCGCTGCTGCGGCCTTCGCCTTCGCTGTACTGTCCCACGATGCGGCGGAACATGCCGGTGTTGACCCAGCCCGGGGAGATGGCGTTGCAGCGGATGCCGAGCTTGATGTTCTCGTTGGCCACGTTCTTGGTCATCTGGATGACCGCAGCCTTGGACGCGCCGTAGGCGATCTCGCCTTCGTAGCCGTACATGCCGGAGACGGAGCCGAGGTTGACGATGGCGCCGCTCTTCTGCGCCTGCATAACGGGCAGAACGTGCTTCATCATGAGGAAGGTGCCTAAGATATTGATGTCGAAGACCTTCTTGGCGCCTTCGGTGCTGTAGACTTCCGTGCGGCTGTCGTTGGGGCCTTCGATGCCCGCCACGTTGCACAGGAAGTCGATGCGGCCGAACTTGTCCATGATCTTCTGTACGGCGGCCTTTACGCTCTCTTCATCGGAAATGTCCACCTTGACGCACAGCGCTTTGTCTTCGCCGAGGCCCAGGGCGTCCGCGGTCTTCTGCGCAAGATCTTCGCGGATGTCCAGCAGCGCCGCGCACGCGCCGTTTTCGGTGAATTTCTTCACCATAGCGCCGGCCATTTCGCCGCCTGCGCCGGTCACGACTGCGACTTTCCCATCAAAATCATACATCTTCATAGGCTATCCTCTCTTTCTTTAAACTTTTCCCAGGATCTCGACGTCCATGCCGGCTTCTTCCCGGAAAAACCGTCTTATCTCTTCTACCCGTTCGTCGCCTGGCGCTTCGAACGTCTCGGGCTGCCCGCCGATGTTGCGCATTTTGGTGACGCCCAGGTCGTGGTAGGGCAGCAGCGTGACCCGCTTCAGCCCCAGTTCTTTGTACAGCGCCGCCGTCGCCGCGATGATCTCCTGCGTGTCGTTGACGCCGCGGATCAGCGGCATGCGCATCTGGATCTTGTCCCGCACCTGCGGATCTTCGGCCAGCAGCCGCAGATTCGCCAGAATGACGTCGTTCGGCATGCCCACGTAGTCGCGGTGGACGCTGTCGTCGATAGCCTTCATGTCGTACAGGATCGTGGAGACGTTCTGCCGGCGGGCCAGCTTCAAAAGCGTCTGTCCGTCGCCGCAGCCGGAGGTATCCAGGCACACCCGGACGCCCTCCTTTTCGGCGATGTCGATCAGTTCCTCAGCGAACGCCGCGTGCATCAGCACCTCGCCGCCGCTGATCGTCATGCCGCCGCCCGTGCGGTCATAGAACTCCTTGTCCTGCAGCACGTCGTGCATGACTTCTTCCGGGGTCATTTCCTTCGCCACGGGACGCAACGCGTTCGCCCAGCAGAATTCCGTGCAGGCCATGCACAGGTCGCACTTGTCCCGGTCGATCTGGATGCGCCCGTCCCCGTCGACGAACAGGGCGTTCTGCGGGCAGTGCGTAAGGCAGTAGCCACAGTGGATGCAGCTTTTCGGCATGCGGATGAGCTGCTGGGAGGGCTCGATGAGCTCGGGATTGTGGCACCAGCGGCACCGCAGAGGGCAGCCCTTCAGGAAAACCGTCGTGCGGATGCCGGGGCCGTCCTCCGTGGAATATTTTTGAATGTTTCCGACCAGTGCGGTACTCATAAGCGCTTATGCGTGCTCGAAGTGAGCGGTGCGGTAGATGATGGTATCCTGTGCGCTCTTGTCCAGCTCGGTGAAGTAGGCCATGTAGCCCGCCACGCGGACCATGAGGCCCTTGTGCATCTCGGGATGGATCTGCGCGTCTCTTAAGGTCTCGGTGTCGACGACGTTGATCTGGATGTGTTCGCCGCCGTGCTTGAAGTAGGTGCGGATGACGCCTTCGATGCTCTGCAGGCCCTTCTCGCCTTCGACGCCCTTCGGGTCGAAGCGGAGGTTGAACAGCGCGCCGTCGTGGAAGGACGCCTGACCCATAGAAGCCACGGACTTGACCGTCGCGGTGGGGCCGGAGGTGTCTCTGCCCATCATCGGGGACGCGTTGTCGCAGAACGGTTCGCCTGCCTTGCGGCCGTCCGGCGTCGCGCCGGTCACCTGGCCGTGGGCCACGTTGACCGTCTGGGAGTGGACGTTGAAGGAGTACCAGCCGCCTCTGGCGTCGGGCCACTTCTGCACGTTCTCCGCGATGAACTGCATCATGTCGTGATAGATGCCGTCCACGTAGGCGTTGTCGTTGCCGAACTTGGGCGGACGGTTGAGCAGCAGCTGGCGGATGCGTTCGCCGTTCTCTTCTTCGAAGTTGGTGTCGCAGGCGTGGATGAGCTCGTCCATGGTGAGCAGCTTATCCTTGTAGACGCAGACGTCGATCGCCGCGATGGAGTCCGCCAGATTGGCCGCGCCGGTGAGGTACAGGCCCGCGGTCGTGTACTTCGCGCCGCCGTGCTGGACGGAACGTCCGCTCTCGACGCAGCCCTTCGTCAGCATGCTGGCGAAGATGACCGGGTATCTGGTCTGGTGCATGGACTGCATCACGTTGTAGCCGTCGCAGATCATGCGGTAGAAGTACAGGATCTGCTTCCTGCACGCTTCCTTGAACTCTTCGATATCCTTGAATTCTCTGGGGTCGCCGGTCTGCAGGCCCATGAGCTTGCCCGTGTCGGGGTCCACGCCGTTGTGCAGGACGAAATTGACGACCTTGCCCATGTTGACGTAACCGGCGTCCGGGGAACCGTCTGTAGAGCCGCCTCCGGGACCGGGCTGGATGCAGCCGACGATGGTCCAGTCGCGGGCTTCTTCGATGGTGCAGCCCTTGCCGAGCGCCATCTGCATCGCGGTATAGTCGTTGAAGAATCCGGGGTTGGCCTGGCCGTCCTGGATCATTTCGCAGCCCTTGCGGACCAGCGCTTCGGGCGTGCCGTCCCAGACGCGCACCGCCATGACGGGCTGAGTGGTCTTCAGCTGGTTGGCGACTTCGAGGCAGACGTAGGACAGTTCGTTCGTAGCGTCCTTGCCGTCCGGGGTCTGGCCGCCGACGACGAGGATCTCCCACATGGGATAACCGGCGAAACCGGTGGCATACCAGTGGTCGCGCACTTCGTAGACTTCGCAGGCCTTTAAGTACAGGCAGGCCAGCATCTCGAACGCTTCTTCCTCAGTGATGTTCTTTTCGTCGATGACGTCTTTTTTATAGTACGGCCACATGTACTGGTCGAATCTGCCGAAGCCGTTGGCCGTGGTGCAGACTTCGATGTGGAAGTAGACGTGGGCGAACCAGATCATCTGCAGGGCTTCCTGGAACGTTCTGGGCGGGTTCTCGGGGACCCATCTGCAGACTTCGGCGATCTTCAGCAGTTCCTTCCTGCGCTTCTCATCCGCGCATTCCGCCGCCTGGCGTTCCGCCTCGTCCGCCATTCTGTGGGCGTAGGTGATCAGGCCCTGGCACTGGATGATGCAGGCGCGCCAGTAGTTGATCTTTTCTTCGTCCAGCTGGCACTTGGGCATCATGGCGTCGATATTGGCCTGGCACTGCTCCATATAGCCCTTCAGGCCGATCTTCAGCAGCGTCTCGTGGTCGCAGGTCGTTTCGCCGGATACGCCGTTCGTCAGGCCGGCGGTGATGATGTCGTCGCCCATGCATTCGACGGTGTGGGTGGGCAGAGCCGGGCGGGCGATATCCTGCATCGCCTTGCCTTCCCAGTAGGGCAGGTATTCCAGAATGGTCGCGCGGTCTTCCGGGGAGACGTCGTACGGGTCCTTCGTGCGGACGGGGAATTCATCCAGTTCCTGCAGATAGAACTGCGTGCTGGACTGGAATTCCGGGTGCAGGTTGGCGCCGCGGTACTTGTTCGTGGGCGTGCCGACGATCAGCTCATTCTCCATGATGAGCGTCGTCATGTGCTCCATGATGTAGTTGACGACTTTGGCGCGGAATTCGGGGATGTTCTCTCCCGCAAACTTCTGGTACGCCTGCGTCGCCAGCACCAGGCGCTCGGCCGTGATGCAGGGGCGGGTGTCCCACAATTTATTTCTCATTTTCAGAAGGCGGTCGTTTAATTGCATGCGTTTGTCCTCCTTGAGCATTCGCCGGTGATCCTATTTTCTTCATTATACTGAACCTGCAAAAACCCCCGCAATACGAATGTTGCTACAAAAACATACTATCTTGCGATTTCCCGCTTTACTTCCAAAAAATGCGGGGATATGATTTATCTGGGAGGTGAGCCGCATGCTCCTGGAAAGACTGTATTATCCCAACGACTACCCCATCCACATCCACATCGCGTCCCTGACGCAGGATCCCCTCCATTACCACCCGGATATCGAGCTCGTCTACGTGCTGAAAGGCGAGATCGAGCTGAAAAACGGTTACTATACCTACCGCCTGCGCGCCGGAGACATCTTCACCAATTCCGGAAACGAAGTGCACGGGATGAAAGCGGTCACGAAAGACAACGTCATCGCGCAGATCCACGTGCGAACGAAGGATCTGTCCCACTATTTCCCGGACCTCTCCAAAGCCTGCTACCGCACGTATTCCAAGAACGTCAACGACAAGCGCTACGAGCTGCTGCGCGAGCTCGTGCTGAAGCTGCTGCTGAAGAACGAACTGAAGGATTTCAATTACAAGAGCGAGTGCCTGTATCTGACGGTGGACATCATCAAGCACCTGAACAAGTACTTCAACCTGTTCGCGTTCGATAAGGATATGGTCGTCGGCTTCGACCGCGGCAACGAGCTGGCGACGGAGCGCATCAGCCGCATCTGCCAGTATCTCTACCAGAACTACGCCAGCAACATCACGCTCCAGGACCTGAGCGATATGGAGCACCTCAGCACCTACTACATCTCCCATCTCATCAAGGACTTCACCGGGATGAATTTCCGGGAATTCCTGTGCTTCGCGCGGGTGGAGATGTCCGAAGGAAGGCTGCTGGGCAGCGACCGCAAGATCAGCCAGATCGCCGGAGAAGTGGGCTTCTCCACGACGGCTTATTACAAGAAATATTTCACGAAATGGTTCGGGCATGACCCGCAGAAACACCGCGAGCTGTTTAAGAATTCCATCAAGAACGATCTGAACCCGGCGGTGTTCCGGGAGCTGCCCCGTTCCCAGACGGTGTCGCTCCTGCGGGAGTCCTACGCCGGCTACGATCCGCACCAGGCGCCGGAGACCATCGTCAGCAGCCTGAATCTGGAGATGGAGGTGGACGCGGACGCGAAACCCCTGTTCCACTTCGGCCATAGCCTGCACGTGATCGTCACACCCGCGGATTTCCACGCGCTGGGCGCCGGCCTGATCGGAGGCTTAAGCGACCTTCTTCCGGCGAAAGTCATCCTCCGGGAGGGAAAGGAGACCGAGGCGCAGAACAAAAGGATACAGCTGCTGCAGTCCGCCGGTTTTTCCGTAGAGAAAAAGGACTCCCCGGGGCTGTGCCGGAACCACACGCCGGGGATCTTCGCCTGCGACTCTATCCTGTACCCGATCTGGCTGCTGGACCAGATCGCGAAGAAAAAGAGCATTCCGGCCGAGATCTGCCTGCGGGACCCCGATAGTCCGGACGGAGAGATCCTGCAGGGACTGCCTTCGCCGCTGACCGCGGGAGGCATACGCAAACCTTCGTTTTTCCTCTATTCGACCCTGGCCCGGATCAAAGGAGACCTGATCGCGTTGGGGAGCCAATGCGGCGTCATCCGAACCTTGCGCGAAGGCAATCCGGCCTACGTGATATACGCCTATAACTGCAGCGACGACCTGAAGGAACTCTGCCTGCGGCCGATGGACAAGATGGACGTCAAGCACAGGATCGACGATTTCCGGGACGAGCTGAACCTGGGGGTCAGCATCAATCTCCGGCCCGGCACCTACGCGGTGCTGAAATACAGCATGAACCAGGAGAACAATATCTTCGCCCACATGGCCTCGCTGAATTTCCGCAGCGACGCCATCGCCCATCACACCCGCTCCGGCATGCTGGCCGACTACCCGATGCTGGAGACGTATCTCGAAGACGTGCGCACCGCCCTGAACGTCAATTTCTCGATGAAAGGGGCCGGCATCCAGATCGCCATGATCCGGCAGTGCGGCTGAAAATAACGAAAAACGGGGACGGTTCCTTGTCCCGGCTCTGAGACAAGGAACCGTCCCCGTTTTTTAATGCTTTCTAGTCGAAATTGTAACCGGTCACGATGGGTTCGCGGCCTGTCGTCTTGTCGTTGAAGTACTCGTGCAGGCAGATGCCCAGGAACGATCCGCTCAGGTTGACGACGTTGCGGAAGCCCCTTCCCTGTAGGCAGCAGCACGCGTAATAGGAACGCTGGCTGCTGCGGCAATGGACGTATACCGGGATATCCCTGGGGATCTCGTCCAGGCGGTCTCTCAGTTCGGACAGCGGGACGTTCTTCGCGCCTTTGACGTGGGACAGTTCGTATTCCCAGGCCTCGCGCACGTCGAGGATGAACGCGCCGCTCTCGACGAGGCTGCGGACGTCCTTGATGTGGACCTGCTTGAAGCGGTTCTCCAGCAGGTTCTGGGCGGTCAGCGCCGCCATGTGCACCACGTCCTTCGCCGTGGAGAACAGCGGCGCGTAGCAGTGCTCCACCTCGATCAGGTCGCCGATCGTGCCGCCCATATGGATGAGGGACGCGATGACGTCGACGCGTTTCGTGGCGTCGCCCTTTCCGATGGCCTGCGCGCCGAGCAGTTTGCCTTCCGGCACGGAATAGACCAGTTTGAAGGCCAGAGGAGCCGCCTCGGGCATGATCTTGACCTTATCGTACGGATAGACCGTCACGTAGTCGAACGGCAGACCGGCGGCAGAAGCCGCCTTTTCGTTCAGGCCGGTGGACGCCGCGTTCAGGCCGAACACGCGGATGCAGGAAGACCCGATGAAGCCCTTGTACGAGGTGTCTTTGCCGCAGATGTGGTCCGCTGCCGCGCGGGCCTGCCACTGCGCGGGTCCCGCGAGCGCAAGCCTTCCCGGCAGACCCGTCAGAAGATTCCGCGTTTCCACGGCGTCGCCGACGGCATAGATGTCCGGGTCGTTCGTCTGCATATGCTCGTTCACTTTGATGCCGCGGGTCTGGCCGATGTCCAGGCCGGCCTCGACCGCCAGTTTCGTCTCCGGCGACACGCCGATGGCCAGGATCACGGCGTCCGCGGGGACGCTGAATTCCTTGCCGTCCTTCGTGCAGACGGCTTTTCCGTCCTCGATGGCCGTCAGCGTGCTGCTCAGGCACAGCTGCACGCCGTTGTCGTACAGCTCCTTCTGCAGGATCTGCACCAGGTCGAGATCGAAGGGCGCCAGGATCTGGCCCAGCCCTTCCACGACCGTTACGTTCCTGCCGGTCATCTTCAGATTTTCCGCCACCTCGATGCCGATAAATCCGCCGCCGACCACGACGACGTCCCTGGCGTCATGAGCGTCCAGATACGTCTTGATGCCGACGATGTCCTGCACGTTTCGCACGGAGAACGCGTTCTCGCGGTCGATGCCCTTGATGCTCTTCGGCATGATGGGGGAAGCGCCGGGGGAAAGCACCAGTTTATCGTAGCTCTCCTCGTACGTCTCGCCCGTCACGGTGCTGCGCACGGAGACGGTCTTGCGGTCTCTGTGGATCGCGGTGACCTCGCTGCAGACCCGCACGTCGATGTTGTGCTGTTTCCTGAACTTCTCCGGCGTGTTGAGGATCAGCGAAGCGGCGTCTTCGACAGAACCGCCCAGATAATAGGGCAGCGCGCAGTTGGAGTACGAGACGTCCTGGCCGCGCTCGAATACGACGATCTCCGCGGATTCGTCCAATCTGCGGACGCGGGCCGCCGCGGACGCGCCGCCGGCGACGCCGCCTACAACGACAAGCTTCATAGCGTTCCCTCCTCCGGAGTTTCTTCCGGCGTTACTTCTTCCGGAATCGTGCTGACAGGCGCTTCCTCCGGGACCGCCGGGGCCTCTTCCGGCATGGCTGCGGTCTCTCCCGGCGCAAACGCCTCGGGCGCGCGCTGCTTCCGGCTCTTCGTGGCGACGAAAATCAGCGCGATGACCACGGCGACCGCCGCGACGATCCCGATGATCAGGGCAGGATTAGAGGTCTTGTATTCCACGTGGATGGGCTGGGTCACGTCCATGGAGAGAACGTCCCATTCCAGCGTCTTTCCATCCTCGGAAACGGACGTGGCGTTATGCGATACCGGTTTGGCCGGCAGCGTCACGCGGATGACGAAGGATCCGCCCATCGTCTTCAGCCAGGAAGCGGTCTCCGCGAAGTCCGCCTGATCCGCTTCTGCGACCGGCTCGAAATCCACGATGTAGGTCGAACCCTCCTTGCGGATGCTGCCTTCCGCGCCTTCCATGACCTCCGTTTCGGACAGATCCACGTCGGATTTTTTCAGCACGACGCCGGTATAGCCGTCCTGGGAATAGTCCTCCGCAGTCCAGCCTTCCTTTTCATATTCCTCGATATCTTCCGGGGTGAGCGCCGCGTCTCCGCCTCCGGCATCCATCGCGGAATCCGCCATCGCGTACAGCAGGCAAAGGTCCGCCTTGCCGTTGCTCTTGACATTGATGTCGAGTTCGATCTTCATGCAGCCCGTCAGCAGGACGAGCAGCAAGCACATCGACAGCACCATCGCTGCGGCTTTTTTCCACTGTTTCATCGTGTCCTCCTCGATCCGTCTTTCTTCTTCAATCCGTCCCGGATCGCCTTGACGGTCTTCGTATAGGCGTCCGTAAACATGGCAAAGTCCAGGCTGTGGGCGACGCCCGCGTAGCCTTCGTTCAGCAGGCGGCTTCCTTCCTCCTCCGTCATGGAGAGGATGTAGCACGGTTTCCCCGCTGCCTCGCAGGCTTTTTTGATCCGCAACTCCGCCGCCAGAAAATCCGGATCTGCAAACTGTCCCGGAATGCCCATGGTGGTGGACAGGTCGAACGGCCCGATAAAAATGCCGTCGACGCCGGGCAGCGCCGCGATCTCCTCGATCTGCTCCAACGCTTCCACCGTCTCGCACTGGGGGATGAGCATCAGTTTCTCGTTGCTCTTCGCGAAATACGCCTCCAGCGGTCCCTTCGTCCACTCCGCGTAACCGAAGCCCGCGCCGCGGCCTTTGATAAAGCCCCGGTTGCCGGCCGGCGCGTATTTGGCCAGATCGACAGCCTTCTTAAAATCGTCCAGGCTGCGCAGGCAGGGGATGATCAGGCCCTGCGCCCCGCAGTCCGCCGACCTCTGGATCTCCTTGTGGGTCACGTCGGCGATGCGCACGACGGGCGCTAGGCCGGCGTGTTCCGCCGCGCGGATCAGATCCTGCATGGTCTCGGTGTCGAAGGGGCCGTGTTCGGTGTCGATGACCGCGAAATCCAGCCCCGTGTAGCCCAGACATTCCATCATCGCGGCGTTGCCGCTGCTGAAGAACGTGCCGATGGCGGGCTTGCCGGCGGCGTAGAGATCGCGCAGTTTGTTCATGCTCATGGTGCCTTCCTTTGCTCGGAAATACAATATATACCTATGGTTTATTTTAGGAGCACCCTTCCAATTTTGTCAATGACCCGTTGAAAACGCTGGACAAACACGGGGGAGACGAGTATAGTATATGGCGTTGTTTGAAAAACCATATACAGAAAGAAGGATTAGAGAGCATGAAAAATACACTGAAAACCGTACTGTGCCTGATGATGGCACTGCTTCTGGTGTTTGGCATGGCCGCCTGCACCAAGAGCGAAGAACCCGCAGAACAGCCTGCCGAAGAGCAGACCGAATCTTTCTCCGCTGACGATATGGTCGGCACCTGGGCGGACAACGTCGCAGGCCGCGCTACGATCGAGATCTCTCCCGCAGAGGACGGCCGCTACGCCATCCACATCAACTGGGGCAACACCGCGTTCGAGACCTATCAGTGGACGATGACCGCTGTCGCGACCGACAACAACGTGCTGTACTATGACGACTGCGTCAAGACGATCGTCACCCTGCCCGAAGGCGAAGGCGCCGAAGAAAAGGTCGAAGAAGTCTACACGGGCGGACACGGCCAGTTCGTGCTGCTGAGCACCAACGAGATCCAGTGGACCGACGACATCGAAAATGCCGCGGAAGACCTGCTGTTCATCTCTGTAAAGTAGTTTACGGCAAACAAAGACCGGGAAAGCGCATGCTTTCCCGGTCTTTTGTTGTCGCTGGGGACGGTTCCTGGCGACAACTGTTGTCAATGGGAACCGTCC
>JAFPXN010000121.1 GCA_017412505.1 Bacillota bacterium
AGCCGTCATCAATACGCACCTGCACGCGGATCACATCGGCGGCAACAAGCTGGTCGCGAACCGCACGGGCGCTCCCATTTACGGACCTTCCATCGTTTCCGTGGTAGCGTCGCACCCCATCCTGGAGCCGACCGTCCTGTACGGCGGGTATCCTTCCAAGCAGCTGCGCAATAAGTTCCTGATGGCGGAGCCCTCGGACGTAAAGCCGCTGGAAGAAGCGGATCTCGAAGCGCTGGGCGGACTGCAGATCCTGCAGCTGCCGGGTCACTCCATGGACATGATCGGCGTCCGCACGCCGGACAACGTCGTGTTCCTCGCGGACTGCGTCTTCTCCGAAGAGACCACGCAGAAGTATCACGTGAACTTCCAGTACGACGTCGCGAAGGCGCTGGAAACGCTGGATTACGTGGAGACGCTGGAGGCGGACCTGTTCGTGCCGGCTCATGCGGCGCCCTGCAAGGACGTCAGGCCGCTCGTGCAGGCGAACCGGGCGAAGATGCTCGAGGTCGCAGACCTGCTGCTCACCCTCTGCAAGGATGGCGCCTGCTTCGAGGACATTCTGGCAAACGTCTTCACCCACTATGGCCTGGAGATGAACGTCGGGCAGCATGCCCTCGTGGGCTCCACCGTGCGCTCCTATCTCTCTTATCTTGCCGATGCGGGCAAGATCGCATTAAATATCGAAAAGAATCACTTAGTTTTTAAAGAAGTATAAACTATGGAACAAGCTTATAACGTATTCTTATTGCTGGGCGGCATCGGCCTCTTCCTGTTTGGCATCAGCTACATGGGCAAAGGCCTCGAGCAGGCGGCGGGCGACAACCTGCGCGTCTGGCTCGAAAAACTGACGACGAGTCCGCTCAAGGCCGTGCTCGTCGGCGCGCTGGCGACCGCTGTCATCCAGAGTTCCGGCGCCACGATGGTCATGGCCGTCGGCTTTGTCAACGCGGAGATGATGACCCTCTCCCAGGCGCTGTACATCATGCTGGGCGCGTCCATCGGTACGACCATCACCGCTCAGATCATCGCGCTGGACATCGATCCCTGGGCGCCGCTCATCCTGTTCCTGGGCATCGTACTGACGCAGTTCATCAAGAACCGCACTGCGAAGAAAGCCGGAAACATCGTACTGGGCTTCGGCATCCTGTTCGTCGGCATCAATCTGATGGGTGACGCCGTCAAGGCCATGGAACTGGGCGGACTGGTGGCGAGCTTCCTGCACAACGTACACAATCCCGTGCTGTCGCTGCTGTTCGGCGCGCTGTTCACTCTGGTCATCCAGAGTTCTTCCGCGGCTGTCGGTATCCTGCAGGTCATCGTCGCGAGCAGCTTGGGCGCTACGATGGGCCTGGAGGAAGTGGTCTACATGATCATGGGCATGAACGTCGGCGCCGTAGCGCCCCTGGTGCTGTCCGCGCTCTCCGGCAACCGCCTGAGCAAGCGGGCCGCAGCCTCCCAGACGGCCATCAAGCTGCTGAGCGCCATTTCCTTCAGCATCCTGATGCTGCTGATCCCCGCGATCGTCAATCTCGTCAAAGGCCTGTCCCCGAACGACGTGAGCCGCCAGGTGGCGAACTTCCATACGATCTACAACTCCGTGAGCGCGGTGCTGATGTTCCCGCTCATCAAACCCGTGGCGAAGCTGGCGGAAAAGCTCATGCCCGATTCTGCGGAGGACGAATTCTACTCACGCAAGCTGCTCTACTGCACCAACGACGTCTCCAAGAGCCCGGCCATCATGATCACCCAGGCCCACAAGGAGATCATGCGCTTTGCGGATATCTGCCGCGCCAATCTGCACACGGCGCTGGAGAGCTTCTTTGACCGCGACGAGGACAAGGCGGAAGCCGTCATCGAACGCGAAAAGACCATCAACTTCCTCAACCACGAGATCAACACCTACCTGGTGAGCCTCTACGGCAAAGGCCTGCACGAAAGCGACGTCAGCCGCGTCTCCACCATGCTGAGCGTGGCATCCGACCTGGAACGCATCGGCGACCTGGCGGAAAACATCGCGGAATACACGCAGATCGCAGCCAGCAACAAGGCGAAATTCTCGCCGGCAGCCCTGGACGACCTGGGCGAGATGGCAGAGAAGGTCGAATACATGGTGGACCTGTCCATGAAGTGCTACGACAAGGAAGACCGGGAGCTTCTCGCGGAAGCCAGAGCGGTCGAGGAACAGGTGGACGCCATGCAGGAAGAAAAGACCGAAAATCACATCGAGCGGCTGAAGGCCGAGATCTGCGATCCCAGAGGCGGCGTCGTCTACACCGACATGGTGAGCGATCTGGAACGTATTTCCGACCACGCCACAAATATTGCGGAAGGCATCCTGGGAATCAACGCTTCCATCGAAGAATTGGCGGTCGAAGTGTAAAATATTAGGATAAAATAAGGGTTTCTTGGGAATTGCATTGGACCCCAAAAGGGGATAAACTATAAGAAGTTAAATATGCGGCTTTAAGCCGCCGGTTATATTGCTAAGGAGGTAATCATGAGCAATTTAGACTACACCAAGACCGGTTTCTGTACTGCTGCAGTCCATGCGGGCTACATCAGAGACAAGGAATGGGGCGCAGAAGCTACGCCGATCTACCAGACCTCGACCTATACCTTCGAGACCCTCGAAGAAGGCGGCGGTGTTTTCAGCGGAACCGTTCCCAAGTATCCGTATGCAAGAACCGCTAACCCGACCGTAGCCACTTTCGAGAGAAAGATGTGCGCTCTTGAGCACGCGAACGATGCCGTTGCCACCGGTTCCGGCATGGGCGCTGTCAGCTCCGCGCTGCTGGGCGTTTTGCAGGCCGGCGACCACATCGTCTGCTCCGATACCGTTTACGGCTGCACCGACGTCGTCATGAGAAGCATCCTGCCCAGCCTCGGTTTCGAGACCACCCTGGTCGACACCAGCGATCCCGAAGCAGTCAAGGCTGCTATGAGACCCAACACCAAGATCCTGTATTTCGAAGTTGCGGCAAACCCGACCATGAGAGTCACCGACATCGCTGAAATGGTCAAGATCGGCCACGAAGGCGGCGCAAAGGTCATCGTAGACAACACCTTTACTCCTCCTCCAGTATGCACGCCGCTCGACTTCGGCGTAGATATCGTTCTGCACTCCGTCACCAAGTACCTGAACGGTCATGGCGACGTTATCGCGGGTGTTATCTGCTCCAAGGATGCAGATCTCATCCACACCATCAAGTCCAGAGCAGTCGGCAAGATGACCGGTTCCGCCATGGCTCCGATGATGGCTTACCTGATCGTCCGCGGCATGAAGACCCTCGGCCTGAGAATGAAGGCTCACGGCGACAACGCTACCAAGATGGCAGCATGGCTCGAGAAGCAGCCCTACATCAAGGCTGTCTATCATCCGTCCCTGCCCTCCAACGGCAGAAACTACGAGGTTGCCAAGAAGCAGTTCCACGAAGGCTACACCACTGGCATGATCACCTTCGAATGCGCAGCCTACAAGGGCATGACCGAATTCGAGACCGCTAAGAAGCTGCTGAACGCGCTGCAGATCCCCGGCATCGGCGTCTCCCTGGGCGGCACCGACTCCCTCATCCAGCACCCGGCCAGCATGACCCACGCCAACGTTACGCCGGAAGGCCGCAAGGAAGCCGGCATCACCGATGGTATGGTCCGCTTCTCCGTCGGTATCGAAGATATCGAAGACCTGATCGCGGACTTCGAACAGTCTGCTGCGAAGCTGTAAAGAAAGCAAATCGTATTGTCCTTTGGACAAAAGGAATTGAACAATGAAACGCAGTCTGAGGATTGCGCTTACTCTTGCACTGGCACTGGCGGTCTCGACTGCCAGCGCCTTTGCAACTGTGGTCAGCGCGAGTTTTAACAAGATCAATATCGAGGTCGACGGCGGACTGAAAGCCGTTTCCGGCGAGTATTTCGTACGCACGACGGGCGACGTGCCCTACAGCATCCTGTACATGGGCACGACGTATCTGCCGCTGGCGAAGGTCTGCGAGTTCGTGGGCAAGGACGTCAGTTGGGACGGCAATACCCGCACGGTAACGATCAGCAATCCGAGCGGTCCTGTCGACGGAGCACCGGATTCGACGGCGGAGCCGAAGGATCATCAGGACGTTTCCATCGATTGCGTGTTCGACAGCCTGAACATCGTCGTGAACGGTCAGACCTTCGCGCGTCCCGGCACGCAGTTCGACCGCGGAGCCGGCATGATGGTGCCCTACAGCCTGCTGTACCGCGGCACGACTTATCTGCCGCTGGCGGCGATCTGCCAGATCGTGGGCAAGGACATCTCCTGGAACGGCGAGACCTACACGGCCAGCGTGTCTGACCGCGAAGCGGTGGGCGTCTATCCCGATACCGAGGTGCCCGATTTCGGCAAGTTGACGAACCTGTCCAAGTCAGAGGAGAGCAGCTCCGACGACCTGATGATCTACAATTACTACGATTACGCCATGACAGCCCGCTCCGGCAGAGAAGCGGAGGACCTGCAGAGATATGTCGGCTATCTGTTCGACGCCGGATTCACGTTCAGCCTGGACGACAGCAGACAGCTGATCGGCAGCGATACGACCACGCTGTACGCCTACAAGAACGCGGCGAGCGGCCGCGTCGTCGTCATCGGTCTCGTGCAGTCAGAGGGCCTGTCCCAGGTCGTTATCAGTTATACGAGGTGATATGATGCAGTATGTTTTAGCAACGATGGAAGACCTGCCCGCCATCCGGGCGCTCCTCGCCAGATATCATAAAGACACGATCAAGCCCGAAGACATGCCCGGCGGTTTCGTCACGACGAAGCTGTCCGACGAGCAGTTCGAGGACCTGATCGTCAATCGCAAGGGCGTGACCCTCGCCAAGGACGAAAACGGCGAAGTCAAAGCGTTCGCCCTGCACGCGGGCTGGGATTACTGGAAGCAGGTGCCCATCATGCAGCGCATGACGGAAGTCCTGCCCGACATGCCCTTCGAAGGCATGCATCTGGACGAGACGAACACCTATCAGTACGGTCCGGTCTGCGTGGACGTGTCCGTGCGCGGCACGGGCGTGTTCGAGCAGATCTTCAAGGAGGCTTTAAAGCTCTACGAGGACCGCTACCCCGTGATGGTGACGTTCATCAATCAGATCAATCCCAGAAGCTACGCGGCTCATACCCGCAAGGCCCACATGACCGAGATCGGCAAGTTTGATTTCAACGATAACCACTATTGGATGATGGCTATCCGCACGAAATGAACGCATACTACTTCAGCCCCACCGGAAACACCCGCAAGGTCGTAAAGGCCTTCGCGAAGGGCTTCGGCGGCGGGCTTACGGAAACCGACATCACGCTGCCGGAGGCGCGCAAAAATCAGGCAAACCCGTTTCTGGTCCGCACCGGCGGTGCGGCGCCGGAACCTTTGGATGACCCCGGTAGCACCTTCTCCCGTCTGACCGTCCTGGCAGGCCCTGTCTACGGCGGCCGCAGTTTTAAGATTCTCACGAATGCGATCGCCAAGCTGGACGGAAACGGCTGCCCGGCGGTCCTGATCTGCACCTACGGCGGTCGGCATTACGACATGGCCCTGGCAGATCTGTACGAGGCGGCGGTGAAAGCCGGCTTTACGGTGGCCGCCTGCGGCGCCTTTATCGGGGAGCACAGCTTTTCCCGGAACATTCAGACCGGCAGGCCGGACAAGGACGACCTGGAGAAGGCGAAAGCCTTCGGAGCCGAAGTGCGCAGCCGCCTGGCAGCGGGCACGCTAAAGCCCATGAAGGCGGAGGAGATCCCCCAGAGACCCGTGGACGTGGAAGCCATCGCCATGCACCGGGAAAATCTGGGTCACCTTACCCCGAACCGGCCTGCACCCCTGCCGCACTGCCTGCACTGCGGCGCCTGTGCCTCCGTGTGCCCTCTGGGGCTCATCAACGTAAACGACAGCGACGACATTAAGCCCGGCTGCCTCAAGTGCAACACCTGCGTCAAGACCTGCCCGGTGGGCGCCATGCAGTTCAGTCAGGAGGCGTTTATCGCCGTGGCGAAAAACTGCGAGGAGACCTTCGGCAGGGAAGAACGGGAGCCGGAAGTCCGGTTCGCGGAATAATCCGGATAAAGCAACGCCCAGAAAGGAGTTTCTATGCCTTTTGCCCAGACAACAATGCAATACTTTACACCGGCACAGAATCTGGACTTTCTGCTGCGCCTTCTCGTCGCCTGCGCCTGCGGCGCCGCCATCGGCTACGAACGCAGCCGGCGCTTTAAGGAAGCGGGCATCCGCACCCACGTGATCATTTGCTGCGCGGCAGCCCTCATCATGATCGTGTCCAAATATGGATTCGTGGATCTGGGGACATCGACGAGCGGCTTTTTCCCCGGCACCCGGGGCGCTGACCCTGCCAGGATCGCCGCGGCCGTCGTCAGCGGCATCGGTTTTCTGGGCGCCGGCGCGATCTTCCGCAACAAGAACGCCATCAAAGGTCTTACCACGGCGGCGGGCCTCTGGGCCACGGCGGGCATCGGTCTTGCGGTCGGCGCAGGCATGTATTGGCTCGGCGTTGCTGCGTCGGCGATCATCTGCTCGCTGCAGTATCTGATGCACCACTTTACCGTGGGTTCCGACGCGTTTCAGAACAGCGTCCTGGAGTTCGACGTAGACAGCGAAGTGGACTTCCAGCCCCTTCTGAGCGATTTTGTGGAGAGTCTGGACGGCCAGATCTCCAGCTACAGTTATGCCGTCAGCGGCAGCACCACGCATTACAGCGTTACGCTGAAATCCAAAAAGCCGATCACCATGGAACTGATGAACGGCTTTTCGAAACAGCACAGCGGCATCCGGGGCGCTAGCGCCAGCAAGATGTGATACCCAGGGTGAGCAAGGCCAGCACGGCCAGCACCGCCGATGCGATCCAGTAGACGGTCCCCAGGGGACTGGACGTCCCGTAGATGTCCAAGACGCCCCGGAACAGAAAACCGGTCGTGAGGGTCGCCACGGCTGCGTGCCAGAATTTACAAGCAAGGGCGGGAACGGAGGTTCCCGTCTTTTTGCATGCCTTTCCCAGCAGCAGGAAGGCCAGCCCGCCCATCAGCAGGGGCACGGCGAAGGCGGCGATCATGAAGGCCGAGTAGACGCCGAAGCTGAAGTGTTCGTAGATCGCGCTGAAGACCGCTACGTTGACCGCAGCCAGCACGTAGAGCCTCGCCATGTCGTAACAGTTGAAATATTCCCGTCTATCGTTAATAACCGATGTAAACAATGTCGCTCACGCTCCTTTCTTTTACGGAGTTGCCGCTGGTGGTGGGGTTGTTGACGACCTCTCCCTGATACACCATGGTGGAGGATCCGCCGCCGTCCAGGTTGTAGGCGGTCTCCACACCCAGCTCCTGCAGGAATTCCGCCAGCTCGTACAGGCTGAGCCCTTCGCTCTCGTCCGTCCTGCCGTCGCTCACCACGAAGACGTAGTGGCCGTCCTCATAGATGCCGATGGCCGTGCGGGGGTTGGATGCCATGGCTTTGCCCACTTCCTCTCCCTGGGTCACTGCAATCTCTCCATCCTCCACCAGAGCCGGTCCGAAGGACAGCACCTGCACTGCGCCGTCCGCCAGCAGCTGTTCGGCGGTCACCTCGTCCTCGTCGATGATGGCAAAAGAGCCGTCCTCATAGATCACCAGATCCTCCGCGCCGGAAGAGGTGCTCCGGTACAGTACGCCGTTGCGGATGACGTATCCGCTGTTTCGGGCGCCGTAGAAGTCCCCGTTGATGGCCAGGATGGCATCCACGCTGTCCGCGATGTCCGAGGTCGCGTCTTTCACATTTTTGCCATAGGTGCCGTTGGCGAAGGCCGTTTTCAGCTGCGACGGATCTGTGACACACACATCCGCCGCGTAGATCGTCGTATCGTTTTCTCTGTATTCGGTCAGTTCGACGGTGATGTTGTCTTCCATGGCCGTCTGCACCTCTTCTGCCGCCACTTCCACGGTCTGCGGCACCGTACCGTAGCTGCGGGGGATGACGAAGGTATCCAGCAGCGCATATCCCGTAAATACCGTCAAAGCCAGCGCCGTTACGGCGCCGAAGCTCCATTTCTTTCTCTTTTGCTTCATATATAAACCCCTTTCCCTTCTGTCTTTTATCGTCTCAATAGATTATTCGAATAAAAGCGGCACAGAAATGGGGTGAGCGCGGAGAACTTTTCGTTATATAATAACGGTGTAATCTTATTCCGGCATTTTGAGGTGACCCATGGATAAAGACATATTTGAAAAAGCAGTCGAATTGCGACACGAGATCCACAAGTATCCGGATCTGTCCAACGAAGAGAGACCCACCCTGGAGCGGGTCATGAAATTCTTAAAAGAAAACACGAGAAACATCGAGATCCACGACGCCGGCCACTACGTGTGGTGCGCCTACCGCAGCCCGAATCCGGTAAAGCCGAACATGGCGTTCCGCGCAGACTGCGATGCCCTGAAGGCGCAGGATCTGATCGATAAACCCTACAAGTCGGTGTACCCCGGCAAGGGACACAAGTGCGGGCACGACGGCCATACCGCGGCGCTGGCAGCGCTCATCCTGTCCGTGGACCGTTACGGCGCGGACCGGGACGTGTTCTTCATCTTCCAGCCGGCTGAGGAAAACGGCAGCGGCGCGAAGTCCTGCCTGGATTTTATTACAGACAACAACATTCAGGAGATCTTCGCAGCTCACGGCCACGGAAAATACTATCCGGAGGCCATCGCCTCCAAGCGGGGTACCATCCAATGTGCCAGCAAGGGCATGATCGTCGAGATGACCGGCAAGCAGGCCCATGCGGCGACGCCCCAGGACGGCATCAATCCGTCGCTGGCTCTGTGCCGTCTGGCGGAATACAGCCAGGAAGTCCTGAAGGATCCGGCTTTTAAGAGCTTTATCCTCGCCACCATCGTGCAGGTGGATATCGGCGAGCACGAAGCCTTCGGCATGAGCGCCAGCCACGGCCGGCTGCTCCTGACGATCCGGGCGGAGGACGAGGCGGAACTGGACGAACTGCAGGCAAAGATGGAGGCGAAGGCGAAGGAACTGGCGGACGCGGAAGGG
>JAFPXN010000122.1 GCA_017412505.1 Bacillota bacterium
AATGGCCTCTGAGCGTGGAATCGCTGCGGGAGATGACGATGAAATCCTTCCCGGTCTTTTCCGAGGCGCTGCGGATGGCCTTCGCGATGTCGCGGTGGACCGCTTCCGTCTGCGCCGCCGTAAAACTGCGCGAGTTCGTAAGGATATAAAACAGTTTATCGTCCGAAGCGAAGGCTTCGTCCAACGTTTCCTGCGTCCAGTCGGTGTACACGTAGATATCGTGTACCGTCTGGCTGCCCGTAGGATCGTCGTCGAGCACGATGATCTTGCGATCGAAACGTTCGTATTGTTCGTGTAAAAGTCTATCGATATCCATCAGTGAGCACGCACCTTCACATCAGCCAATTCTTCGAAATACTGCACGATGCCGGCGTGATCGTCCATCAGATGGCCGTGCGCGGACAGGTACTGCATGATCTCGAACAGTTGAGAACTCAAAGGCATCGGGCATTCGCAGGTATGTGCAGTCGACAGAACATTATTTATGTCCTTCCGATTCACATTGATCGTTCCGCCCGGCGCAAAGTCCCCTGCCAGGATCTTTGGGATCTTGGCGTCGAGCACCGTGCTGCCCGCCAGCCCGCCGCGGATCGCCTCGTAGACCTTCTGCGGGTCCGCGCCGGCTTTTTCGCACAGCACGAACGCTTCGGAGACCGCCGCGATGTTCAGGTTGACGATCACCTGGTTTACGAGCTTGGCGATACTGCCGCTGCCAACGTCCCCGACGAGGACGGCGGAGCTGCCCATCGCCTCAAAATGGGGCTTCAGCGCATCGAAATCCTCCTGACGGCCGCCTGCCATAAAGGCCAGCGTGCCGTCGATCGCTTTCGGTTCCCCGCCCGACACCGGGCAATCGACGAAGCCGATCCCTTTCGGCGCCAGTTTCTCCGCACAGGCCCTGGATTCTTCCGGGGTCACGGAGGAGTGGTCGCAGACGATCTTCAGAGCGCCCGCCTGCTCCAGTACGCCGTCTTCCGCGAACAGAACGTTCTGCACGATAGCGCCCGTAGGCAGGATACAGTGGATCACATCGCATTTCCGCGCCATTTCCGCCGGGGTCATATATGCGGCGCCAAGATCCGTCAGTTCCTTTACAGGGCCTTCCTGCAGATCATAGACTGCCAGTTCCTTCAAAGCGCCCAAAAGGTGCTTCGCCATGGGTTTTCCCATGATGCCTAAACCGATAAATCCAATCATTTTCTTCCCTACTCCAGATCCAGTTTCTGATAGAATTCCGTGTCGTCCAGCGTCTTGAAGTAATCCGCCAGCGTCTCCGCCCTGCGGATCTGCACGACGCTGCCGTCTTCCTTCAGCAGCAGCTCCGCGTGACGCAGCTTGCCGTTATAATTGCTGCCCATGGAATGGCCGTGTGCGCCTGCGTCGTGTATGGCGATATAGTCGCCGATCCCGATCTCCGGCAGCATGCGGTCGATGGCAAAGCGGTCGTTGGATTCGCACAGGGACCCGGTGATATCGTATTTATGATCGCAGGGCAGGTCTTCCTTGCCCAGCACCGTCACGTGGTGATAAGCGCCGTACATGGCAGGCCGCATCAGGTCGACGCAGCAGGCGTCCAGACCGACGAATTCCTTATGCGTATGCTTGATGTGCAGCACCTTCCCGATCAGCAGATCGTAAGGGCCCGTCACAAAGCGGCCCATTTCGGTATAGATGGCCACGTTCGTCATGCCGGCCGGTCCGAAGATGCGGTCGTAGACCTCTTGCACCTTTGCACCGATGATCTCGATATCGTTTGGCGTCTGATCCGGTCTGTACGCGATGCCCACGCCGCCGGACAGGTTGACGAACGGGATATCCATCCCGGTCTCGTCCCGCAGTTTGACCGCCAGTTCGAACAGCTCGCCTGCCAGCGTCGGGTAGTAATCGTTCGTCACCGTGTTGCTGGCCAGGAACGCGTGGATGCCGCAGTGCTTCACGCCCTTTTCCTTCAGCAGCCGCATCCCTTCGAACATCTGCTCCGTCGTAAAGCCGTATTTCGCTTCGCCCGGATTGTCCATGATCGCCGTATTGATCGTAAAGCTCCCGCCCGGATTGTACCGCACGCTTACGGTTCCGGGCAGTTTGCCGATGGCCTGTTCGCAGTATTCGATGTGGGAGATATCGTCGAAATTGATGATGGCGCCGATCTTGGCGGCGTATTGGAATTCCGACGCAGGCGTCACGTTCGACGTGAACATGATCTTATCGCCGGGCAGTTCCATCGCCTTCGCGAAGGAAAGCTCCGCTCTGGACGCGCAGTCGCAGCCGAAACCGTATTCCTTCAGGATGCCCATGACGGACGGATTCGGGCAGGCCTTGACCGCGAAGAATTCCCGGTAACCCGGATTCCAGGAGAAAGCTTTTTTGATTCTCTCGCAGTTTTCCCGCAGACCCTTCTCATCGTACAGATGGAACGGCGTCGGATACTTTTTGACGATCTCTTCGATCTGCGCTTTTGTTACGAACGGTTTCTTTTCCATGATCTGCTCCTTACAGAAACTCCCTGCCGACGCGGATGACCGCCTCCGCGACCTTCTCCACATCCGCTTCTTCGATGGACCAGTTGGACAGGCTGCAGCGCAGATGAGGCACGCCGCAGACGCCGGACGGATTCAGGTAGGTCGTGCCTTCCAGACGGATGGCTCTCTCCAGCGCGTGGATCTCGTCGTCGGTGACGGTCTCCTTGTTCAGCGTAAAGGCGAATCCGTTGATGAGAACGGGTTTATGCACTTTATAGACGCCGCTTTCTTCCAGCAGCGCGGCGAACTTCTGCGCCAGTGCGCAGTCGCGTTCCACCATCTCGCGGAAACCATCCTTGCCATACGCCATCAGGTTCATCCAGACAGCCAGCGCGCGGAAACGGCGGCTGCCTTCGTTGCCCAGATGCTCGATCGCTGTGTTCTCCGTCCAGTGATCCTGCACCTCGGTGCTCTGCGCGTAGGTGCGGTACTGCATCTCGCGGTGTTCTTTGCGGATCATGGCGATGGCGCAGTCGTAATTCATGTTGATCCACTTGTGTCCGTCGATCGTAAAGCTGTCCGCTTCCTCCGCGCCGTCGAACAGCGGTCTGTACTTCGGAGAAGCCATGGCCATGGAACCTACGGCGCCGTCCACGTGCAGCCAGAAGCCGTACTTTTTCTTCAGGTCTGCGATCGCACGCAGATCGTCCATATCGCCGCTGTTGGCG
>JAFPXN010000123.1 GCA_017412505.1 Bacillota bacterium
CCCCCCCGTCCCCGTGATCGGTTATATCTTTTTTCTCAGAATATCGCCTGCCTGCACTCCGTCCGGCGCGTCGATGGTCAGGACGCGCATGGGCGTCGCGGAGCGTTCCAAGGGTTCGCCTGCGTCGTTCGCGACGGACGAGACCGTAAAGGCTTTCCCTGTCTGTCCCGGACTTAAAAATTCGAGAGTATCGCCTGCCGCAAACGGATTGCGCGTTTCGATACGCAGCTGTCCGTTTTTGCTTGCTTCGAGCGCAGTCGCTACGAACAGCCAGTCGCGGACGTAGCCTTCCGTGTCCGGGATGAGCTGGCTGGGGTCACCGAAATAGAAACCGGTGCAGAACGGGCGGTGGCTGACCGTGTCCAGTTCCTTTCGCAGCAGATCCATAGGCGCCGCTTCGTCGATCGCCATGCGGTAGGCGTTGACGACGGTGGCGGTGTAAAAGGGCGTGCGCATGCGGCCTTCGATCTTGAACGAGCAGATGCCCGCCTCCTCGAACGCCTTCAGATGCTCGATGCAGCAAAGTTCCTTAGAGCTCAGGATCGCGGAGCCGCGTTCGTCCTCTTCGATCTTGAAGTATTCGCCGGGACGTTTCTCCTCCATGAGGTAGTAATTCCAGCGGCAGGTCTGGGCGCATTCGCCGCGGTTGCCGGAGCGTCCTGCCAGATAGGCGGACAGCAGGCAGCGGCCGGAGTAGCTCATGCACATAGCGCCATGCACGAAAGCCTCCAGTTCCAGGTCTTCCGGTACGTTCGCGCGGATCTGCGCGATCTTTTCCAGGCTGAGTTCGCGGGCCAGCACGATGCGCTTGACCCCCATATCGTAATAGACCTTCGCTGCTCTCCAGTTCATGCAGTTTGCCTGCGTGGAAACGTGGATGTCCAGCTCCGGGCACTCTTCGCGGATCTGCGCGATCGCGCCGATGTCGGAGACGATGACCGCGTCCGTCCCGATGCTTTTCAGGAAGCGGGCGTATTCGCCGAGCTGCGGGATCTCGTCGGAAAAAGCGAAACAGTTGACGGTGACGTAAAGTTTTCTTCCCGCGTCATGGATCTCGCGGCTTGCCTGCGCCAGCGTTTCGCGGGTAAATCCAACCTTACCGGCCCGCATCTGCATGAAGGGTCCGCCCAGGTAGACCGCGTCCGCTCCGTAGCGGATGGCGGCGCGCACGCATTCCATATCGCCGGCCGGGGCCAGCAGTTCCGGTTTCTTTCTCTCTGTCATGGTCTTTCACTCTTTCCTGTATTTTGCCGCATCATTGTACCATAATTCTCTGTTGTGGTAAAATAAACTGTTAAGGAATGTCCTGCGGAAGGGTTTTGTCATGTCGAAAACGTATCACAGAAAACCGGAAGTCCTCGCCCCTGTGGGCGGGTCCGAACAGCTGAAAGCCGCCGTGCGCTGCGGATGCGACGCGGTGTACTTCGGCCTGCCCGATTTCAACGCGCGCCGCAACGCGGACAATTTTGCCGGGGAAGGGCTGGAGGACACGATACGCTACTGCCACAATGCGGGGGTCAAGGTCTACGTGACCGTCAATACGCTCGTGATGGACGACGAACTCGAAGCTATGCACCGGACTGTGGATACGGCTGCGCGCTGCGGCGCTGACGCGATCATCGTGCAGGATTTGGCGGTCGCTTCGTACGCGAAGCGCTGCTGGCCGGAACTGGCGCTGCACGCGTCCACGCAGATGGCGGTCTGCAGCGCCGAAGGCGTGCGCAAACTGCTGGACTACGGCTTTGTCCGCGTGGTGCTGGCGAGAGAACTGACCCTGCAGGAGATCCGGGCGATCGTCGACGAGACCGGCGCGGACTGCGAAGTGTTCGTGCACGGAGCGCACTGCATGAGCATATCCGGCAACTGCTACATGTCCGCGATGTTCGGCGGACGCTCCGGCAACCGGGGCCTCTGCGCGCAGCCCTGCCGCCTGGACTGGAAGATCCGGGGCAAGGATCACGCGTTGTCGCTGAAGGATATGTGCTATATTCCTCACATGCAGGATCTGGCCGATGCGGGCGTCTGTTCCCTGAAGATCGAGGGCCGGATGAAGCGGCCCGAATACGTGGCGGCGGCCGTGACCGCCTGCAGGCAGGCGCTGGACGGAGGCGAACCCGATCTGGAGACCCTGCGGAGCGTGTTCTCGCGCAGCGGGTTCACAGACGGCTACCTGACGGGAAAGCGGACGCAGGACATGTTCGGTTACCGCACGAAGGAAGACGTGACCGCGGCGGAGGACGTTCTGGAAGGCTTGGCCAGGACGTATCATGAGGCCCCGGACGTGAAGGTGCCGGTCCGCTTCTTTTTCGAGGCGCACGCGGGACAGCCGGCCCGTCTCGTCGCTTCCAGCGGCGACGACAAGGCTTTCGTAACCGGTCCCGAACCCGCGCTGGCGATGATGACAGCCCTGAGCGACGAACAGGTGGGCAGAAGCCTTTATAAGACGGGGGATACGTCCTATAAAGTCTGGAAGATCACCTGCAGCATCGATCCCGGCCTGTTCCTGCCGGCGTCCGCGCTGAACGCCATGCGCCGGGAAGCGCTGGAAACGCTGGAGAAAGAGCGGAACCGCTTCTTTGTGAAGACGAAGAGAGACGCGCAGGAGCCGATGCTGCCCCCGTACAAGGCGCCGGGAACGCCGCAGTTTCGCCTGCGTTTCGAAACGGCGGGGCAGATCCCGGACGTTCCGGAAGACGCGGTCGTTATCCTGCCCGTCAAGGAGATCGCGGCGCATCCGGAACTGGCGCGCCGCTTCGGCAGCAGGCTGTGGGCGGAACTGCCGCCGCTCGTGTACGGATCCGCGGCGCGGGACGCGCTGGAGCAGGCTTTGACGGCTCTGCCCGGACCCGTACAGGACGCCGTGTGCGGCAATATCGGGACCGTGTTTCTGGCGCAGAAAGCGGGCTTGCGCGTCCACGGCGGATTCGAATTGAACGTGCTGAACTCCTCAGCGGCGGAGGAATACCGGTCGATGGAACTGGAAGACGTGCTGCTGTCTCCGGAACTGGCGTTCGCGAAGATGCGCAAGATGAAGGGAGAGATGCCGCGGGGCGCCATCCTGTACGGCTATCTGCCTCTGATGAAGTGCCGGGCCTGCCCGGGAAAGACGGGCAAGGGCTGCGGATCCTGCACAGGTCTTTCGAAACTGACCGACCGCACCGGCAAGGAATTTCCGCTGATCTGCCGCGAAAAACAGTACTCCGAGATCCTGAACTGCGTGCCCCTGTACGCGGCCGACAGGACGGTGCCGAAACTGGATTTCGAGGAACTGTATTTTACGATCGAGACGAAGGAAGAGTGCCGCAGAATCTGCGGACTCCGGGCGGAGAAGGCTCCCGCGGATTTCCCGCGGACGGCCGGATTGTATTTCAGAGAACTGCTGTAAAAAACGATGGGAAAAAGGATCCTTGCGACCGTCCTGATCCTTGCGCTTCTTTGCGCAGGCGGGCTTTTCGCGAAAACGGAATACGACAAGTGGCACGCGGCGCAGCCGGACGCGCTGAAAACGCAGGTGTACGAAGACATCGTGCAGACTTTTCCGGAACTGGACCGGGCTCAGGTCTGGGAATCGCCGCAGCCTCTTGCCAGGATCGAATACGAAGTCGACGGATATAACCTGCTGCGGCGGCCGCTGTACAAAGTCAGATCCGTGACGGGCACGGTCTCGACGGATATCACCGGCGCGGAGGAAGCCGGTTTCACCGTCGACGGCAGAGGATATGACTTCGCGCAGGGCGAAGCGGAAACGCCGCTCTTCGCCTCGTACCTGACGAGCGCTTCCGTCAGCGGCCTCTTCACCGACCTGCAGATCGTCCCCGCGGAAGGATACGACCTGGTCAGAGCGGAAGACGGCCAGCTTTTCCTGACCGTCCGGGACGCGGAAGACGCAGCCGCAGCCATCCGCGCGGCGCTGTCGAAGGAACTGGTGCTGCAGAGGAAGGAAGAAGGCGAGCAGGTCTTCTCGCTGCAGATGACGCAGCCATTGATGCTTTCCCCGGACAGGGCGGTCGTGTACGCCCGCTGTGAAAGCGGCGAAGAAGAGGACGAGGCCTGGGCGACGGACAGCTGTTATCTGCTGGCGTATGACGGCGGTTCCTGGAAGCTGACTGCAGAGGAGCCGGACCAGAGCGCGGAGCTTCCCTATTCCGTCGAAGCGGTCTACGAGATCCCCGCGTACGTTCTGCCGCCGGAAGGCAGGGCGCTGGAGCACCCCTATTACGTCATGGTCAACCGGCAGATGAACACGGTCACGGTCTTCACGAAGGATGAGGACGGCGCCTTCACCGTGCCGTACAAGGCCATGATCTGTTCCACCGGCAGGGCGGGTCACGAGACGCCGGTAGGCGATTTCGCGGTCATGAGTTTCAAGGCGCCCTGGTGCTACATGATCGACGGCAGCTACGGCCAGTACGCCACCGGTTTTCTGGAAGGCGGCTACCTGTTCCACACCATCTGCTATACGGCGAAAGACAAGTCCAAGATGATGCGGGACGAATACAACATGCTGGGCGGTTTCGCCTCTGCGGGCTGCGTGCGGCTGCAGACCGCCGACGCAAAATGGATCTTCGACAACTGCGAGGTGGGCACCGGCGTCACTGTCTACGACGGCGAAGACGCGGGACCTCTCGGAAAGCCCGAAAAGGCGGTGCCGGAGATCACCGACGAAAACGACAACGGCTGGGATCCGACGGATCCCGACCCCGATAACCCCTGGTACAGAGGAAATTAAGGCGACGGATGCCGTATCGCCTTAAAATCTATTGAATCGGTACCTGCGCTCGGGGTATAATATTTTAATAATGCAATCGAAAGGAATTATTCCGATATGACTACAGATAAAAGGTTCGCGGTCCTGATCGACGCGGACAACGTTTCGGACCGGTACATCAAGACGATCCTCGACGAAATGGCCGGCGAAGGCGTCGTTACGTATAAGCGTATCTACGGCGACTGGACGAAGCCGTCTCTTGCGCCCTGGAAGAAGGTGCTGCTGGAGTATTCGGTGACCCCGATCCAGCAATACGGCTACACGACGGGCAAGAACGCGACGGACTCAGCGATGATCATCGACGCGATGGACATCCTGTATTCCGGCAACGTCGAGGGATTCTGCCTGGTCACGAGCGACAGCGACTTTACCCGTCTGGCCACCCGCCTGAGGGAATCCGGCATGCTGGTCGTGGGCATGGGCGAAAAGAAGACCCCGAAGGCGTTTACGACCGCCTGCAACAAGTTCAAGTATCTGGACATCCTGTCCGGCAGCAAGGCTTCCGGCAAGAGCGAAAAGTCCAAGGCTGAAAAGGCGAAGGCTGAGAAGGAAAAGGCTGCGAAGGCGGAGAAGGAAAAAGAAAAAGCCGCGGCGGCTAAGCTCGCCGAGAAGGAAAAGGCTGAGAAGGAAAAGGCGGCAAAGACCAGCAAGATCAAGTCGGTCAAAGTGCTGTCCAAGGTCAAGGAAGAGCCGCCCGTGGAGATCCACGAGGAGATCCCGGAAGAGCCCGAAGAGACCATCACCCCGCTCGCGGAGATCAAGAGTTCGCTCATCGATATCCTGCGCGAGGATTCCGACGAAGACGGTTGGGTGTCCACTTCGGATCTGGGCAACAAACTGCTGAAGCGTTATTCCGACTTCGACGTCAGAAACTACGGTTACTCCAAACTGACGCCGTTCCTGAAGTCCCTGAAGGGCTTCGAGATGAAGTCGGTGCGCAACGAGAATTCGTCCGTCAAACAGGTCTACCTGAGAGAAGAGCAGGAAAGCGATTACAGAGGATAGCGGCATCCCATGACGAAGGCCGAAAGACAGGAAAAGCTGAAAGAACGCCTGGACGTCATGCTGACCCACGAGCGAAGGCTCTGGGATTCGGGACGTTCCTATATCGCCGGCGTGGATGAAGTGGGCCGGGGACCTCTGGCAGGCCCTGTCGTGGCTGCTGCGGTCATCCTGCCCCGGGATTTCGACGTGCTGGGCATCGACGATTCCAAGAAGCTGTCCCCGAAGAAACGGGAGGAGCTGTTCGAGGTCATCAAGGCAAAGGCGTTGGCCTGGGCTGTAGGCTGGGTGGGTCCGGAACGGATCGATGAGATCAACATCCTCGAGGCCACGAAGGAAGCGATGACGCAGGCGGTGCAGGGACTTTCCCTGCAGCCGGATCACGTGCTGATCGACGGCAATTTCACCGTCCGCGCGCTGGCGCTGCCCCAGACCGCCATCGTCAAAGGCGACGCCAATTCCACGTCCATCGCGGCGGCTTCGATCCTGGCGAAGGTGACGAGGGACCGCTACATGGAAGAGATGGATCTGGTCTATCCGGGCTATGCGTTCGCGAGCAATAAAGGCTACGGAACAAAGGCGCATTACGATGGACTGAAGGCGCAGGGGCCGACGCCCATCCACAGGAAAACGTTTATCTCCGACTATCTATGAACTACGAGGAAAGAAAAGCCGTTTTCGAACGGGCTTTAACCGAATACGGGCCCCGCTGCCGCGATCTGGCGGTCTGGCTGGGCGAACATCCCGAGATCTCCCGCCAGGAGAAGGAGAGCAGCGCCCGCATCGTTTCGCTGCTGCGGGACGCGGGCTTTTCCGTCGAAACGGATCTGGCGGGTCTGCCGTATTCCTTCTGGGCGGTCAAGCTGCCGGAAGGGAAGAATCTGAAGCATAAGATGGCCGTTCTGACGGAGTACGACGCGCTGCCCGGACTGGGCCACGCCTGCGGGCATAACCTGTCCTGCGCGGTGAGCGTGCTGTCAGGCCTCGCGTTAAACGGCCTGCAGGAAGATCTGGATACGGAGATCCATATCGTGGGCACGCCTCGCGAAGAAGTGATCGAAGGCAAGGTGGCGCTGGAGAAAGCCGGCGTCTGGAACGCGTACGATTTCGCCATGATGGTGCACATGGACGCGGACAACATGACGTCTCCCATCGCGCTGGCGACGTCGCAGCTGAGCGTCGTCTACACAGGCCGCTCGTCCCATGCGTCCGGGGCTCCCTGGCTGGGGCGGAACGCGCTGAACGGCGCGAGGCTGACCCTGGATGCCATCGATATGCTGCGCCAGCACATGAAGCCCGGCTGCCAGGTGCACGGCGCGCTGGTGGAAGGCGGCGTCGTGGTCAACATCATCCCGGACCGGGCGAAGCTGAATCTGCAGCTGCGAGCTTACACTTACGACGACGTGCTCGAGCTGCAGGATCGCGTTTTCCGCTGTATCGAAGGAGCCGCCATGGCGACGGAGACGGAAGCGGAGATCACGGTGCTGCACGAACCGGTCAAGGATCTGAAATTCAACGCTGCCGCGGACCGCATGGCCGCGGAGAGCTTCGCGGAATGCGGGCTGGCGCTCAGCCCCAGGCGCATCTTCGCGTCGACAGACGCAGGCAACGTCAGCTACGTCTGCCCGACGCTGCAGCCGCTGCTGAAGGTGGCCCCGGCGGGCACAGGCCTGCACACGGCCGCGTTCGAGCAGTGCGCGCGGTCTGAGGAGGGCCTGGACAGCATTGCGAACGGCGCCCGCATCTTAGGCTATACGGCGCTGAAAGTATTCGATAACGAAGACAGCCTCGCGGCTGTCCGCAGGGAGTTCCGTTAGGAGGACCCTATGATCAAACCCCGGAAGCTGAAACCCGGCGATACCATCGCCATCATCTCTCCGTCCAGCCCCACGAAGGACTCGACGGCTGTTCCCAGAGGAAAAGCGTTCCTCGAGAGTTTGGGATACAACGTCATCCTCGGTAAACACGTGGACGAATGGAGAGGCAACTATATCGCGGCCTCGGAAGAGGCGAGAGCCGAGGATCTGAACGAGATGTTCGCCCGCAGGGACGTGGATATGATCCTGTGCGCCCGCGGCGGCTACGGCGCGCTGCAGTTCGTCGACCGGATCGATTTCGGGAACATCAAGGCTAATCCCAAGCTGTTCTGCGGGTATTCGGACATTACGTCGCTGCACCTGGCGATCCATAAGTTCGCCGGCCTGGTCACGATCCACGGCGAAGTGCTGACCGCGCTTAACGGCAGCATCACGCCCTACACGAAAGACCACTGGCTGCGCTGCCTGACGACGACGGAACCGCGCCGCGAGATCACGCTGGCGGATCCGGGCAAGTTCCTGACCGCGATCGCCCCCGGCAAAGCGGAGGGCGAAGTCCTGGGCGGCAATCTCAGTCTGCTCGCCGGAAGCTGCGGCACGTTCTATCAGCCGGATCTTAGAGGCAAGATCCTGTTCTTCGAGGAACTGAACGAAGAACCCTACGCGCTCGACCGCTATCTGGCCCAGCTGCGCAACTGCGGCATGCTGGACGGCCTGAAAGGCGTCATGATCGGCGAGTGCGAAAACTGTGTGGATCATTCCGGTTACTATCCGGATCTCATGGATACGTTCCGCTACTATTTCGCGGATCTGGGCGTGCCGTGCCTGTACGGTCTGCCGATGGGTCACACGAAAGACCAGGCGGCGCTGCCGCTGGGCGTGAACGTGCGTCTCGACGCGGACGCGAAGACGTTCGAGGTCCTGGAAAGCGCCGTGACGGATTAGAGTTCTGTAAGGAGGAAAACATGAACAAAGCTGTGTTCAAAAAGGGCGAGGTGATCTTCCGCCAGGGAGATCCGGGCAACTGCATGTACGACATCGTGTGGGGCAGCGTGGGCGTCTACGCGGAGTACGGTACGCCGAACGAAAAGAAACTGGCGGAACTGCGCGCAGGCGATTTCTTCGGAGAAATGGGCTTGCTGGAGCAGTCTCCCCGCAGCGCGACCGTCGTCGCCTTAGAGAACGATACGCAGGTCTCCGCGATCATGGAGAGCGATTTCCGCGACTATTTCGCGGAGAATCCCGCCAAGGTGTTCACGATCATGCAGACGCTCAGCCAGAAGCTGCGCAGGACGACGCAGGATTATCTGGACGTCTGCCGCACGGTCTACGAGACGGTCGAAGGGGAAAAGAAGGGCGGCGAGCCACGTTCCGAGGAACTGGAACAGTCCCTGCTGGCGATCTATAACTCCTATCTGTCCTATCCGTTCCTGGATATGTATTGATGGGTCGAACGGAAAGGGAACAGGAGGAAACAGCGATGAATGCAACATTCAACAAAGGAGACGTCATTTTCCGTCAGGGAGATTACGCCGCTACGATGTACGATATCTGCGCCGGCAGCGTGGGAATCTACGCGGATTACCAGACGCCGGACGAAAAGCAGCTGGCCGTGCTCCCCGCGGGAGAAGTTTTTGGGGAAATGGGCCTGATCGAGTGCTATCCCCGCAGCGCGACGGCGGTCGCCATGGAGGACGGTACGCAGGTGCAGGAGATCACTTCGAAGGAATTCTCGTCCTATTTCCGGGACAGCCCGGAAAAGGTTCTCTCCGTCATGAAGCAGCTGAGCAAACGGCTCCGTGAAACGACGAACAATTACCGCGAAGCCTGCCGTACGGTCTACGAAACGGTCGAGACGGAAAAGAAGGGCGAAGAGAAGAGCGGCTGGCTGAAGAACAGCCTGAAGTTCTTCCACGAAGTCTACGCAGGGATCAAGGGAACGCAGGAATAGATGAGCGGTTTTCAGCTGACAGTTCTTGGCACGAGAGGCTCGATCCCGGTCACCGGCCGCGATAAGATACGCTTCGGCGGCGCCACGTCCTGCTATATGGTGCAGGCGGGGGAACAGACCGTCTTCCTCGACGGAGGGAGCGGCCTTGTCGACGCGCCGCTGGATTTTGACGTTCCGCCGGCGATCCTGCTCAGCCACCTCCATCTGGATCACGTGCTGGGACTGGGAATGTACCGCAGGCTGAGCCAAAAAGACTGCCGGACAGATCTGTACGTGCCTGCCGGCGCGGGCGAAAACGCGCTGGACAGCCTGTACGCTCCGCCGTTCTGGCCGCTGAAGCTGACCGGTTACGCGGGCGACGTGCGGATCCATACGATGCCTGCCTCTCTGCGCATCGGGGACGTCCGGGTCGATGCGATCCCGGGAGACCATCCCGGCGGATGTCTGGTGATGAAACTGTCCTTCGAAGGAAAAACGCTGGTCTACGCGACGGATCAGGAACCGTCGGAGACATCGTTCGGAACGCTTGCCTCGTTTGCGAAGGATGCGGACCTTCTGATGTTCGACGGTCAGTTTACGGAGGAAGAAGCGGAGGTCCGGAAGGGTTTCGGTCATTCCTCGCCGTCGAAAGGCATCGAACTGATGGATGCCTGCGGCGCGAAGCAGCTGCTGCTCATCCATCATGACCCGGCCAGGACAGACGCCGCGCTCGAGGAAATGGAGCGGCGGACCGGCCGCAGCAACGTGCGTTTCGCCAGAGCGGGAGAGACGATCCGGATATGACGCAGCAGGAGATGCAACAACTGAAAAAAGCGGAAGAGGAGATCCTGCAGCTGAAGGAAGAGCTCAAGCAGAAGGACGCGTTTATCCGCCGCACGCTGGGGCAGTATCTGACGGACGAAGTCGCGACGGAGATCCTGCAGCACCGGGAACACCCGGAGATCCGCGGCGAACGGCGGACGGTCACGATGATGTTCACCGACCTGCGGCGTTCGACGCAGCTTTCGGAAGAGATGGATCCCGTGGATTTCATCCATATGCTCAACCACTATTTCGGCGAGATGATCGAGATCATCAACGCCTGGCAGGGTAATATCCTGGAGTTCGTCGGGGACGCGATCGTCGCCGTGTTCGGGGCGCCGCGGCCAAACGAGGATGCTGCCAGCGACGCGGTCTCCAGCGCCGTCGCCATGCAGCGGAGAATGCCCGCGATCAACGAATGGAACCGGCAGCAGGGGTATCCCGAAATCGAGATGGGCGTAGGCATCCATACGGGAGATGCGATTTTAGGAAATATTGGGTCCGAGACCCGGACAAAATATGATATGATAGGGAGAAACGTCAATCTGGCGTCCCGCATCGAGAGCTATACGCGGGGCGGACAGATCCTCGTTTCGGGGGAAACGTTGGCGGCTGCCGCCGACGTTGCGATAGAGAACAAAGGCGGCGCCATCCTGGTGACGCCGAAGGGGATCAGGGAAGAGGTGCTGCTCCACGATATCGTGGGCGCAGGCTCTCTGCGGATCTAGAGAAAAACTGTAATTGAAAAGCAATGGCAAAAAAGAAGTCTACACAAAAGAATAGCGGACCGAAGCACGCCAAGAAACCCAAGCAGGAAGTCAAACCTGCAGTAGAAGAGCAGATCGTCGCGGAAGAGCCTGTGGTGGCGGAAGAGCCGGCTGTCACGGAGGAACCCGTCGTGACCGAAGATCCGGTCGTAGCGGAGGAACCTGCTGCGGCCGAGGAGCCTGGCGTTGTTGCGGAGGAGCCTGCTCCGGTCGAGGAACCTGTCGTTGCCGCAGTGGAAGAACCCGCTCCGGTCGAAGAACCGGCCAAGGCGGAAGAACCCGCCAGAGGCAGAGGCAAGAAGGAAAAGAAGAAAAAGAAGGTCAGGAAAAAGTGGCGCGAACTCACCGGCGGCCAGAAGGTCGGCCGGTTCATCGGCTATATCTTCAAGACTATCCTTCTTCTTGTGCTCATCGCCGGCATCTACGGCGGCGTCAAAGCCTATCAGAAGGTCTACAGCTTTAAGGCGGTCGCGGAGGAAAAATACGCGCAGATCAACCCGTCGATGTTCGAGTACACGTCGAACACCATTATTTACGATGCGTACGGCGAAGTTATCTCCGAGATGAACGAGATCATCTACGAACCGGTCAAGATCGAAGACGTATCGCAGTACGTCTACGACGGTTATATCGCCGTGGAAGACCAGAACTTCCTGAAACACCACGGAATCGACTACAAGGCGGTAATGCGCGCCGGGATCGAATATATTAGAAACAAAGGCGCGATCACCCAGGGCGGATCCACGATCACGCAGCAGGTGCTGAAGAACAGCGTGCTGACAAACGAACGGTCATGGGACCGCAAGTTTACGGAACTGTTCCTGGCTCCGATGTTCGAGGACAATTATTCCAAGAACGAGATCATGCAGTTCTACGTCAACATGAACTTCTACGGGAACAACTGCTACGGGATCGAAGGCGCCAGCAAATATTACTTCGGAAAGCACGCCAAGGATCTGACGCTGGCGGAATCTGCCGTCCTCGTCGGCCTGACGAAGGGCGCCGCGTTGTACAATCCTCTCACGAACATGGAAGGCGTCCGCATCCGCCAGGAATACACGTTGGACCGTATGATGGAAGAGGGCATGATCTCACAGGCGCAGCACGACACCGCGCTGCGGGAGACTCTGAAATTCATCTACGAACGCCCGGAACTGCCCCACGAGAGCTACATGACGAGTTTCGCCATCTACTCCGCTGCCATCAACCTGATGGAGCAGGAAGGCTTCGAATTCAAGTATATCTTCGAGACGGACGAGGAGATGAACGCCTATGACGCCGTCTATCAGGATACGATCAACGAGAAGATGAAGGAGATCCGCATGGGCGGATACGAGATCTACACCTCGTTCCGGCCGGATCTGCAGGAAAAGCTCCAGGCGATCCTGGATTCCCGCTGCGAGAAATACACTGAAGTGGGCGAGGACGGCAAGTTCGCGTTCCAGTCCGCCGCGGTCCTGATCAACAACAAGACGGGTTACGTCGAAGCCATGATCGGCGGCAGAGGCACGGAGGATACCTTCAACAGAGGCTATCTGGCGAAGCGTCAACCCGGCTCCTCCATCAAGCCCATCGTCGTCTACGGCCCCGGTTTCGATTCCGGTTTCTATTACCCGTCCAAGGTCCTGATCGACAAGGACAACCCGAAGGATAAGTTCTGGCCGAAGAACGTTACGAGAAAGAACACGGGCAAGATGAACATCCGCGAGGCGATCGTGCAGTCCACGAACACCATCGCGTATCAGATCATGCTGAAGATGACCCCGATGTACGGCCTGCGCTATCTGGAAAAGATGCGCTTCTCGTCCATCGCGCCGGCTGACATTTACAGCACGTCCGTCGGCCTGGGCGGCCTGACCTACGGTGCGTCTCCGTTCGAGATGGCCAAGGCCTATTCCACCCACGCAAACCTGGGCGAATATATCGACAACAACTGCGTTATCCGCATCGTCAAGCAGGACGAGGGCGAGATCTTCTCCGAGGACAGCGCCCGGATCCGGGTCTACTCGGAAGACGCGTCCTACATGATCATCGACTGCTGTAAGGAGCTGCTGCGCCGCGGCGACGTGGGCCCCAGAAAAGCTCCGAGCAACGCGCTGTGCTTCGTCAAGACCGGTACGTCCAACGAGGCGAAGGACGTGTGGTTCTGCGGCGCCAGCCGTTATTATACCTGCACGGTGTGGATGGGCTACGACACGCCGAGAAAGACGACGCTCACCAGCGTGGGCCTGCCCGCATGGGAGTGGAAGGACATGATGGAAGCGGTGCACGAAGGGCTCGAACGGGAAGACTGGGAGAAGCCCGAGGGCATCGTCAGAAAGTATATCGACGCGAAGGGTGACGTCGCCGGATTCAATACCGGAAGAACGGATATCTTCTCGGACGAACTGCTGCAGAGAGCGAGGGATTCCGAGGTCTATCTCGGCATCAACTACAGCGAGGAAGACTGGAACTGGAAGCCGGAAGGCGAAGAGGACGAGGAGAACAAGGAGGGCGAAGGCACCGAGACCACGACGCCGGATCAGACGACGCCGCAGCCTCAGCCGCAACCACAGCCTCAACCTCAACCGCAGCCGCAACCGCAGCCCGAACCGCAACCCGAACCGACGCCGGAACCGACGCCTGAACCCACGCCGGAGCCTACACCGGAACCGACGCCCGAACCCACGCCGGAGCCTACCCCGGAACCGACGCCGGAACCGACGCCCGAACCCACGCCGGAACCCGTGCCGTCCGGAGGCGACACGTCGGCCGAACCCTAAAACAAAAGAAGTGCCAACCAGGCATCGCGCCGGAGCATCCGCTCCGGTGCTTTTTTATTGCAAAAAAACACCTGTGGAGCGCTGTGGGGCGCAGCGGTGGGGCGACAGGGAAAAATAGTGGAGGAAAAACCCAAAAAAGCCTAAAATATCATTGCATTCGGGGGCAAAGTGGTGTATAGTGGAGATACCAAAATGAGGAGGAATCTGCCCCTGATGTTCCGCGGCAAAGTTCAAAACTCAATAGACGTTAAGAACCGCGTCATCATTCCGGCCAAATACCGGGATGCGCTGGGCAAGGAGTGCATCGTTACGAAAGGCCTGGACGACTGTCTGGAAGTCTACCCGATGCAGGCCTGGGCGGAAGAAGAGGCGAGATACGCCACCCTCCCCAGAACGGACGTCGAAGCGCGCGCATTGCTGCGTTACCGCAGCGGAAACGCGGAGAACTGCGAGCTGGACAAGCAGGGCAGAGTGGTCATTCCCCAGTTCCTGCGCGAAGAAGCCGGGATCGAAAAGGATCTGGTCACCATCGGCGTGCTGGATCACCTGGAGATCTGGGCGAAGGAAGTCTACGACGCGGCGAAGACCGGCGGCCAGATGAAGTCCGACGACTTCATCGGCATGAGCGGCAAGTTCCCGATCTAAGGGGCCGGTCATGGAATTCAAACACGTATCGGTCCTGTACGAACCCGTTCTCGAACTGCTGAACGTAAAAGCGGACGGCACTTACCTGGACGGAACGCTGGGAGGCGGCGGCCACGCGGACGGCGTGTGCGCAAAGCTCTCCGCGCAGGGCGTATTCATCGGGATCGACCGGGACAAAGACGCGCTGGCCGCGGCGGAAAAGCGGCTCGAACGCCACAGCTGCCGGAAGTTCCTGGTTCAGAGCAATTACGAAGACGTCAAACGCGTCTGCTGGGATCTGGGCATCCTGCAGATCGACGGGGCGCTGCTGGATCTGGGCGTATCGTCCTTCCAGCTGGATAACCCGCAAAGGGGCTTCAGCTACATGCAGGACGCGCCGCTGGACATGCGGATGAACGCCGAAGACAGCCTGACGGCAGAGACCGTGGTCAACGATTACAGCAGGGAACAGCTGGCCGGGATCATCAAGGACTACGGCGAAGAGAAATGGGCCGCCAGGATCGCGCAGTTCATCGACGAAGCGCGCAAAGAGAAGAGGATCTCGACGACGTTCGAACTCGTCGACATCATAAAAAAGGCTGTGCCGGCAGCCGCCCGCCGAGACGGGCCTCATCCGGCGAAGAGAACGTTTCAGGCCATCCGCATCGAGGTCAACGACGAACTGGGCCAGCTGAGCAGAGCGGTGAACGACTTCATCGACATGCTGGCGCCGGGCGGAAGGCTGGCGATCATCAGCTTCCACTCGCTGGAAGACCGTATCGTCAAGGAAGCGTTCCAGAAACGGCTGAACCCCTGCACGTGTCCGCCGGACTTTCCGGTCTGCGTGTGCGGAAAAAAGCCGGATATCCGCAAGATAACGAGAAAACCGGTGGAGGCGGGCAAGGAAGAGCTCGCTGACAATCCGAGAAGCAGAAGCGCTAAATTGAGGGTAATCGAGAAACTATGACGAAAGCAGAAAGATCTTACAAAGTAAAAGTTGTCGCGGAGCTGCTGCTCATCTTTGCGCTCCTGCTCGCCGTGATCGGCATCACGGCCTATAACTCCAAGATCCAGTACGATATCAACAAGCTGAACAATCAGATCTCGGAGACGCAGAAGGAAATCCAGAACCTGCAGGTACAGATCAAGACCGCGGCGAATATCACGAATCTGGAGTCGAGAGCCACCGAATTGGGTCTGATGTATCCGACTTCGGATCAGATCGTATTTTTAGAAGCAGAAGAGGGCGGCATCGAAGATTTCGCTCTGGCGCTCATGGAATCTGTGTACCGTTAACCGATCTTGCGGCGCGTCCCCTGAGGGAGGCGCCTTTTTCTTTTTATCCGAATGAAACGAGCCCGTCCCAGAAAATCGAATAAAACGAGACTGCTGTTCGTCTTCCTGGTCTTTGTGCTGTGCTTTATCGCGCTTACGTTCCGTTTGGGCTGGCATATGATCATCAAGGGCGATGAATACGCGTCGAAAGCGACGGGTCAGCAGACGTCCGACACGACCATTCTCGCGACCCGCGGAAGCATCGTGGACCGCAACGGCGCGGATCTGGCGATCAGCGCGACGACGCACACGATCTGGGTACGCCCGGACGAGGTGCGCGACAACGGCAAGACCGACGAGGAAAAAGCGCTGAACATCCAGCTGGAAGCGAAGACGCTGGCCGATACGCTCGGCATGGATTACGATAACGTGATGGAGATCATCACGTCGGAGCGCAAACTGCTGAAGGTCGCCAAGAACGTGGACAGAGACACGGCGGACGCGCTGCGCGCGCAGAAACTTGCCGGTCTGGAGATCACGGAGGATGCCAAGCGGTACTATCCGCTCGGCGCGTTCGCGTCCCAGGTGATCGGCAGCACGACGGACGACAACAACGGCCTGGCCGGCATCGAACTGAGATACAACCGCTATCTTGCGGGTCTGAACGGCCGCTGGATCAAGAACAAGGACAACGCGAGAAACACGCTGGCCTACGGCAAGGATTCCTACTTCAGCCCGGAAGACGGCTACACCGCGGTCCTGACCATAGACCAGAACATCCAATACATCGTGCAGCAGGAGATCGCGGCCTGCCAGGAAAAGACGAAGTCTGCGCGGGTCATGTGCCTGATCATGGACCCGAAGAACGGCGAGATCCTGGCCAGCGCCCAGACCGGCGAGTACGATCCCAATAACCCGAGAGACCCGTTGCCGCAGGACGCGGAAGCCTTCGCGGAGATGACGACGGAAGAACAGGTGGATTACTGGAACAAGATGTGGCGTAATTTCAACATCTGCGACACGTACGAACCCGGTTCCACGTTCAAACTCCTGACCTCGTCCATCGCGCTGGATACCGGCGTCACGAATCTGACGGAGCAGTTCTACTGCGGCGCGTCCATCCAGGTATACGACTGGCAGCTGAAGTGCTGGAACTACCCGCACGCGCACGGCTGGCAGGATCTGGCCGAGGCGGTCATGAACTCCTGCAACGTCACCATGGTGCAGCTGGTGCAGCGCATCGGCGCCACGCGTTTCTGGGCAGGGCTCGACGCGTTCGGCATCACCGAGCGCACCGGCGTGGACTATCCGGGCGAAGGCGGCAACATCCTGCAGAACGAGAACGGCGGCCCGGTCGAGCTGGCGACCATGTCCTACGGACAGGGCATCGCGGTCACACCGGTCAGCCTGGTCTCCGCTGTCGCGTCCCTCGCGAACGACGGCTACGTGATGCAGCCTCACTTCGTGAAGGCGCTGTTGGATTCCAACGGCGATCCGGTGATGACGTTCGAACCGCAGGTCAGAAGCCAGAGCATCTCCGAGCAGACGGCCCATGATATGCTGGACATCATGGAATACTACATCGTCAACGGCAGCGGCGGCCGCATGAAGATCCCCGGCTACAACACCGGCGGAAAGACCGGTACGGCGAACAAGCCGGTCAAGGGCGGATATTCCGCTACGGACGTATACGGTTCCTTTATCGGGATCGCGCCGATCGAAGACCCGAAATTCGTTATCCTCGTCATCTGCGACAGCCCGCGGGGCACGATCTACGGTTCCACGACCGCAGGTCCCTGCGCGGTGGAGATCGAAAAACGCGTGCTGCAGTACATGGGCGTCACGCCGGAATATACGGAAAAGGAACTGAAGGCGCTCAACCGCACCCGCGTCACCATCCCCAACGTCGTGGGTATGGACGGCGAAGCGGCCATGGGCAAGCTGAGTTCCCTGGGATTGGAATCCACGCTGGCGCCGATGATCGAAACGACGGCGAAGCTGAACATCATCGACCAGTTCCCGAAGGCTGGCGAAGAAGTGGAAAAGGGCTTCCTGGTGACCCTGTATTACGAGATCGAAGAACCCGGGGAGCTGTTAGAACCGATAGAAGAAGAAACGGAAGGTGAGGACTGATGAGACCGGTAAGTATTGATTTTCTCGCTTCCGCGGCGAATGCCCGCGTTTTGGGCAACGCAGACAGGATCGTAAAAGGCGTTCAGATCGACTCCCGGGAAGCGGGCGAAGGCGATCTGTTCGTCTGCGTCATCGGAGACTTCAAAGACGGCCACGATTACGCGGACGGCGCCTACGGGAACGGCTGCCGCGTCTTTCTGATGTCGGAGCAGAAAGCGGCCGACGCGATCCTACAGAGAGATCCGTCCGCCTGCGTCCTGATGGCGGAGGATACGCAGATCGCGTTCCGGGATATGGCGAAGGCCTATCTGGATCAGTTCGACGTGAAAAAGCTGGCGATCACCGGCAGCGTCGGCAAGACGTCCACGAGGACGTACACCGCGGCCGTCATCGGCAGCCGCTATCCGACGCAGAGCTCCCAGAAGAACCTCAACACCCATCTGGGTCTGTGTCTGACGTGTTTCCGCGCGGAGGAAGACACCCGGGTGATGGTCTTCGAAATGGGCATGGACCGCAGCGGCGAGATCGCGGAATACGTGGACTGGATCCGCCCGGATACGGCCATCATCACGAATATCGGCATCACCCATCTGGAGCGTCTGGGCAGCCGCGATGCGATCGCCGACGCGAAATACGAGATCTTAAACCACTTCGGCCCGGACAATCTGCTGATCTACAACGCGGACAGCGATTATCTGAGCGAAGAGGAGATCGTGCGGCGCACCGGCGGCAACTTCCGCAGGTTCTCCGTCGGCACGAAAGACGGCGTCGACCTGCAGCTGCTGAACGTCAACACCGAACGGGCGGGCGGCATCCGCTTTACGCTGAAGACCAAGGACATCGCGCTGGATTATTCCATGCCGGTGCTGGGCGAGCACAACGCCATCGACGCGGCGCTGGCCGTCGCGGCGGGGCTTTCGCTGAACGTGCCCATGACCCAGGCAGTCAAGGCGCTGGCGGAGGTCAAGCCGAACCCGCGGCGCATGAACGCGGTCAAACTCGGCGGCGTTTACGTGATCGACGATACGTACAACGCCAGCCCCGTTTCCATGATCGCAGCGCTGGACGTGATGGACCAGATCCGCGCGGAGCGCAAGATCGCCATTCTGGCGGACATGCTGGAACTGGGCGAAATGGAGCGGGAAGGGCACCTGGAGGTGGGTCGCCGCGTGGCGGACTCCTCCATCGACGTGCTGTTCGCCATCGGTCCGAGAGCGAAGGCGTACGCGGACTGCGCGGCGGCGAACGAACGCATCAAGATATATTACGCGGAGGATCTCGCGGAACTGGAGCCTGCTATCCAGCGCATGCTGCTGACGGGCGACGCAGTGCTGATCAAAGGCAGCAACATCACAGGCGTTGCGGAACTGGCCCAGCGGATCCGCGAAAAACTCAGCTGGGAAAGATAAAAAACAGGTTGGAATGTAAGATATTATGTGGTTTGCGATCGCTTTCGCGGCGGCATTGGCGCTGTCCGCGGCACTGACAAAACTGGAGATCCCCATGCTCATCCGGCTGAA
>JAFPXN010000124.1 GCA_017412505.1 Bacillota bacterium
CAGCCGGCTTCCGCGATCAGCTCGAGCGCTCTGGTCTCGTTGTTGGCGTAGTTGGCCATAAAGTCGTCCTTCGCGGCCTGGGAGAAGTACAGCATGGTGTCGTAGATCATGGAGTAGGCAGGAACTGCCGCGCCGTTGGTCTTCTCGCAGTACTGTTCTCTGTTGAGCAGCAGGCACAGCGCTTCGCGGAGTCTCTGATCGGCGAAGATGCCTTCGTCGGTGTTGATCTCCATGAAGTCGGTGACCGGATAGCTCTTCTCTGCGATGACCACGTTGGAATTGCTGGCCAGCTGCTGACGCGCGTCGGGAGTCGGAGCATTCCAGTAGTCGCAGGCGCCGGACTTCATTTCTTCGATGACGGTGAAGTCGTCGGTGTTGAACTTGACGTAGATCTCGTCGATGTCCACGGGGCCCTTGTTGGAAACGTACGGGTTGTCGGACTTGAAGCCTTCGTTCTTCTTCAGGACGACGAAGGAGCCCGGTTCATAGGAATCCACATAGAACGGTGCGTAGCACTGTGCGCCCCACATGAGTTCGTCCTCGGTCATGGTGTCGAGCTGATCCTTGTCGATGCAGCCGATGAAGCACTCACCCAGGTAGTACAGCAGGTCGGAGCTGAATCTGCTCAGGTGGAACGTAACGGTTCTGGTCGCTTCGTCCACGTCGATGGATTCGATGTTCTCCCAGCCTTCGGCATACGGAGAGATCTGCTGGCCGTACTCGAGAGAAGCCTTGATATCCTCGGGTTCGACCTGTTCGCCGGAAGCATAGTACTTGCCTTCGGGAACGGTGAACGTCATGGTCAGGCCGTCTTCGGATACTTCCAGACCGGTCGCGATGGAGTCGTTCAGAGCGCCGGTGTCCGGATCGATCGAGAAGATCGGTTCGTTGATGAGGGTCTGGACGGTGGACCAGGTATCCTGCTGATACGGGTCAGTTCCGTACCACTCATCGTCCGCGATGACGAGCTTCTTGACGTCGCCGGAAGTCTCTCCGCCGCCGTCAGTGCTGCCGCCACCACCGGAACACGCTGCCAGGGTAAACACCATGGCAAACGCAAGCAGTAATGCGATAAGCTTCTTCATGTTTTACCTCCTATAACTGTAAAAACAACGGTTAGCTTATTCTATGTTCAGCGGGTGCACGCAGGCCACCTGATGACCGGGCGCAAGGATACGGTTTTCCGGGTCCTTCTCTTTGCACTCGTCCGTGGCGTAGCGGCATCTCGCGTAGAACCGGCATCCGGCCTTCAGGTCGATCAGACTGCCGGGGTCACCCTTCATGATCTCCTTCTCCTTGCCGCGGTCGCGCGGATCCAGGATGGGAGCGGCGTCCATGAGGCCCTTTGTGTACGGATGGGACGGGTGATTGCCCACCACGTCCGCCGGGCCGAATTCCACCAGCTGTCCCAGGTACATGACGGCGATCTTGTCCGAGATGTACTTGATGACGTTCAGGTCGTGGGTGATGATGATATAAGTCAGGTGCATCTGCTCCTGCAGATCCAGCAGCAGGTTGAGGATCTGGGCCTGCACGGACACGTCCAGCGCGGACGTGGGTTCGTCCAGGATCATGATCTTCGGGGACAGCGCCAGGGCCCTCGCGATGGCGATGCGCTGCAGCTGGCCGCCGGAAAGCTGATGCGGAAAGCTGTCGAGGTATTTCAGGTCCATCTTGACCATCTGCAGCACTTCCCTTGCCTTTTCCTTGGCCTTGCTGCGCGGCACACCGTGAATGACCATGGGCCGCATGATAGAGCTTTCGACGGTCTCTCTGGGGTTGAGGTTCGAGGCGGGATCCTGGAACACGACCGCGATCTCGCGGTGCAGCTTATCCATATCCCTGTGGGTCGCCTTGCTCAGGTCGACCCCGTCGATGACGGCGTCGCCGCCGGTCATCTTCGTCAGGGACAGCAGCACGCGCGCCAGCGTCGTCTTGCCGGAGCCGGATTCGCCGACGAGGCCGACGATCTCGCCTTCCTCGACGGACAGCGTGATGTGGTCGACAGCCTTCACCTGTTCGGTGCCCGTCTTGAACAGTCCCTTGGACACGCGGAAATATTTCTGCACGTCCTTCATTTCGATCATGGGTGCGCTCATGCTTCAGCCTCCTTTCCTTCTTCCATCAGGAAGCATCTGCATTTATGCTCTTCGGACACGAACACTTCGGGCGGCGTAACATCCTTGCACTGATCCATGGCATACGGGCAGCGGTTCGCGAAGCGGCAGCCCGGCTTCTTGTCCATGATGCGCGGCACGTTGCCGTCGATGGTCTGCAGCCTGCCCTCGTGCTTCGTCTTTCTGGGCAGAGCCTTCATCAGCAGCGTCGTGTAGGGGTGCAGCGGCTTTTCGAAGATCTCGTATACGTCGCCGTATTCGATGACTTCGCCGGCGTACATGACCGCGATCTTGTCCGCGACTTCCGCCACGAGGCCGAAGTTGTGCGTGATGAGCATGATGGCCGTATCGTAAGTCTTCTTCAGATCCTTGATGATCTCGAGGATCTGCGCCTCGATCGTTACGTCAAGCGCCGTCGTGGGTTCGTCCGCGATCAGCAGCTCGGGGTTGCGGGACAGCATCATGGCGATCATGACACGCTGCCGCATGCCGCCGGACAGCTCGTGCGGGAAGGAGTTCGCCCGCACTTCCGCGTCGGGCATCTTGACGTCTTTATACAGCTCCAGCACCTTGTTCCAGGCCTGGACCCGGTCGATGCCGTCGAGCAGGATGGCTTCCTCCACCTGCTTGCCGGTCTTGTATACGGGGTTGAGGGAATCCAGCGGGTTCTGGAAGATCATGCCGATATTCTTGCCGCGTATGGCCTCCATCTGCCTGCGGCTGTACGTGCGCAGGTCTTCGCCCTTGAAAATGATCTTTCCCTCGATCTCCTCGTTGCCGCCGGGCAGAAGGTTCATGATGGCGTGGGCGATCGTCGATTTGCCGCAGCCGGACTCGCCGACGACGGCCAGGATCTCGCCGCGGTGGACGGAAAGGTTCACGTCGTTGACCGCGGACAGGTATCCGCCCTTGACTTTGTAGTCGATGCTCAGGTTTTCGAGCCTTAACAGTTCTTCGCTCATGGGCTACCTCCTACTGAGACTTCAGGTGCGGATCGAGAATGTCTCTGATCCCTTCACCCAGAAGCGAGAATCCAAGCACGGTATACACGAGAGCGATGCCCGGGAAGATGGACAGCCACGGAGCGCTGCCGATGTAGTCCATCCCTTTGGACAGGTTGAGCCCCCAGTCAGGCGAAGGCGCCTGCGACCCCATGCCGAGGAACGACAGCGTCGTCGTGGACAGGATCGTGCCGGGCAGCGTCGTGGACACCATGACGATCAGGGACGGGATGACGTTCGGCAGGATGTAGCGGAACATCAGCGCGGCGCTCGATTCGCCGAAGGCCTTGCCGGTCTCGACGAACGCCATGGTCTTCAAGGACATTGTTTTGGCTCGTATCGGCCTCGCGTAAGAGGCCCAGCACACCATCGCGATGGCGATGACGGAGTTCGTGAGGGATTTGCCGATCAGCGTGACCACGGCCAGCGCCAGGATCGTACCGGGGATACACCAGGTCAGGTCGGTCAGGAACGTGAACACATGGTCGATCGCGCCGCCGAAGTAGCCGCAGGACAGGCCGACGACCACGCCGATGATCAGCTCGAGCGACGCGCCCAGGATCGCGACTTTCAGCGTGATGCGGGTGCCGTAGATGACACGGGAGAGAACGTCTCTGCCCAGTTCGTCCGTACCGAACCAGTGCGACTGGCTCGGGGACAGGAACGCGTTATCCACGAAGTCCGTATAGCCCGATGGCGCCAGTTTATCCGCGAAGATCGCGACCAGGACGACGGACAGCAGCATGAAAAATCCGATCATGAAGTTGACGTTGTGGAGGCACGCGTGCAGCGTTTCTTTCGATTTACTGCTCATCACTTGTCACCTCCCCCGATGGCGATGCGGATGCGCGGATCCAGGATCGCGATCACGATATCGCTCAGAAGATTGCAGATGACGGTCAGGATCGCGATGAGGAGCAGCACGGCCTGTACGACCGGGAAGTCCTGCACGACGATGGAGTTCAGCAGCAGGTTGCCCATGCCCGGGATGCCGAAGATCTTTTCGGTGACTACGGCGCCGGAGATGAGCCAGGGCAGCGACATGAACACGGAGACCGTGACCATGATGAGCGCGTTTCTCAGCACGTGCTTGAACATGACCCTCTCATAGGGAAGGCCTTTCGCCAGAGCCGTCGTAACGTACTTCTCGTTCAGCACTTCCAGCACTTCCGCGCGGGTCAGACGCAGCGTGCCCGCCAGAGATCCCGCCGTGAGGGCGGCCACCGGCAGCACGTAGTTCCGGGCGCTCTCGAAGCCGGAGATCGGGAACCATTTCAGCCCGACCGCGAAGATCAGGATGAGCAGCGCGCCCAGCCAGAAGCTCGGCATGGACGTCAGCATCAGCGTGAAGTTGACCGAGAAGCGGTCGTAGAACGAGTCTTTTTTGATGGCGGCCAGAAGGCCTAACGGCAAGGCCAGCAGCATCTCGATCAGAAGCGACCAGCCGCAGAGCTTGACGCTTCTGGGGATGCGGTCGCGCATCAGATTCCACACAGGGACCTTATACCGTACGGATTGTCCGAAGTCCTGATCCAGGATGATCTTTTTCATCCAGCGGACGTACTGGACGTGCAGGGGCTGGTCGAAACCGTACTGGTGCACCATCTCCGCCCGCTTTTCGGCGGAGACCTTGCGGTCGGTCATGATGTCGATGGGGTTGCCCGGCATCATGTAAAGCAGGGAAAACACCAGCAGCGTGACCGCGACGACCAGGATGAGTCCGATCCCCAGTTTTTTCACGATATACTTAGTAATAGCAAGTCCCCCTTTCTATACGCGGCGGAAGAGCAGACTTCCGTTCTTGACGGCCCATGCGCGGCCGTTCTGTATGAAAAAGCGGAGGAATGTGATCCTCTTGCCTGTGGTGAAACTGTTTGCGGCGAAGACAGTCGCCTCGCAGTAATCCAAACGGCAGGGTTCGCCGGCGAGGTCCGCCTGCAGCTGTCCGTCTTTTTCGAAGACGCGGATGTGCACCGGCTCTCCCAGATGGCCCACGTAATCGCCCCGGAGCATATCCTGCCGGGAAAATGTCTTACCGCAGGGACGCGTCCACAGATAGTCGCCTTCGAGCGGAAGACCCAGGATCCAGGCGTAGCAGATGCCCAGCACGTCCTCCATGTCCCATTCGCTCTCGTTGCACAGGACCGCGATGCCGCAGACGTCTTTGACGAAGCCGCCGTAGGCAGCGACGCCGTGCAGCTCGCCGCCGTGATCGCAGACCATATGGCCGCCGACCGTGTGCTTGCGCAGGCCCATGGCGTAGAACGGTTTTCTGCGCAGCGGATAGCGGGGTCCGAACATCTGGTCCAGCGCTTCCGCGGGCACGATCCGCTTTCCTTCGAACACGCCGCCGTCCGCCAGCATCAGGTAATACTTCGCCAGATCCTGCGCCGTGGACTTCATGTTCGCGCAGCCTTTATACGGCGGGCAGACCGTCCACTGATGATCTTCGTGCTTACCGTCCGGCCAGTCCGAGAAGAAATTCGTGATATTGCCGTCGGTCACTTTCGCTTCGATGCGGCTGCCGTCCAGATCCAGGGCGGAGCGGGTCATGCCGAGGGGGCGGAAGATGCGCTCTTCCAGAAAATCCTCCAGGGGCTTTCCGCACAC
>JAFPXN010000002.1 GCA_017412505.1 Bacillota bacterium
AAGCGGACTTTATGCTGCTGCTCACGTTCGTGGCGTTCTTCGTCTTTTCGGGCAACCTGGCGCGCATGGACAGTGTCGCTGCCCTGATCGAACGGCTGATGGAAGGCCGCGAATATCTGACCGCCCTGCTGGCGAGCCAGGTGATCAGCAACGTGCCGGCAGCCCTGCTCCTCTCTTCGTTCACGGACAAAGCGAAAGATCTGCTGCTGGGCGTGGACATCGGCGGCCTGGGCACCCCCATCGCCAGCCTCGCCAGCCTGATCAGCTTAAAACTCTATCTGCACTCGGAGAAGGCAAACGCGGGCAGATATCTGCTGGAATTCACGGCGGTCAACGTCCTGCTGCTGGCTGTCCTGTCCGCAGCCCGGTATTTACTGTCTTAACGATTTCGTCTATACTTTTTACGGATGCGCGTAAAACGCACAGCATATACGCAACAATCAGGAGGAAAACAAATGAAAAAGAGAACGTTACTGATCCTGCTTCTGATCCTCGCGGTCAGCGCGGCCATGCTTCTCTCCGGCTGCAGCAAGGCGGAGGAACCCGCGCCTGTTCCGGAAGAGACCGCTGAAGAACCGGCGGAAGAACCCGCGGAAGAGCCTGCTGAGGAACCTGCCGACACGGCGATGTCTCTCGAAGAGTATATGGCGGCAAATCCGGAAGTATGGAATGCTTCCGTTGCGTCGGCGCAACAGACGGAGGGTCTTACGATCGAAGTCAAGGACAACACGATCTTCTATTACTATGACCTGTCCCAGATGGGAGACAGTTATACGAAGGACATTGCCATGCAGTCCAAAGACGCGCTCGACGCCGCGATGGAAAACATGAAGAGTACCTTCGGAGGCGTCTGCCAGACCCTGGAGAGCGCGACCGGCGTCGAAGGGATCCACACGAACGTGTGCTACCTGTGGGAGGACGAGATCATCACGAGCATGGACTTCACGACTGCCGATAAGGAATAGGAACCTGACCCCTGCAGAAGAAAACCCCGTCAAGGCCCCAAAACGGCCCATGGCGGGGTTTTTATCATCTTTTCGCATCTTTATGCGTCCGGGTCTTTTTACAGCCCGTTTTCGTCCATTTTTTTCAATTCATACTGGGCGATCGGCACGCAGAGGAGGAACGTCAGAATGTCCGCGATCCCCTGGGCCATTTCCACGCCCAAAAGGCCGAAGACGCGCGGCAGGATCAGGATGAGCGGGATAAAGAAGATGCCGTTGCGGGCGGAAGACGTGACGGAGGACTTGATCCCCTTTCCGCAGGCCTGCAGCATCATATTCGTCAGGATGGACGTTGCGAGAAGAGGCAGTACCGCGGACTGCCAGCGCAGTGCGACTTTGCCGACCTCGATCACAGCCGGGTCGTCGCGGAAGAAGCCGATCACAGGGCCCGCGAACAGGAAACAGGCCGCGCCGGCAATGGTCATCAGGACCGTGCCGATCTTGACGCAGAATTTATACCCTTCCTTCACCCGGTCGTACAGCCCGGCGCCGTAATTGTACGAACACACCGGCTGATAACCCTGGCCGAAACCGATGAGCGCCGACACCAGCAGCATCAGCGTGCGGGACGTGACGGACATGCCGGCGATGGCGGCGTCGCCGCCGTAGGCGCGCGCCATGTTGTTCAGCAGAAGCGTCGAAACGGCGGCCAGTCCCTGACGCACCAGGGAAGGCAGTCCTCCGTTGGAGATCTGCAGGATATAGCTGAAGTTCAGCCGGGCGTTGCTCAGGCTCAGCCGGATATTCTCCCCCGTCCTGCTGCCGATCAGCAGCGCGAGGAAGCTGATGCCCTGCCCGGACACCGTCGCGATGGCGGCGCCCCGGATGCCCAGACGGAGGCCGAACATCAAGATCGGATCCAGCGCGATGTTGATGACCGCGCCGCACATCAGGCCTATCATGGCATACATCGCGCTGCCCTGGAAGCGCAGCTGGTTGTTGATGACGAACTGGCACGTCATGAGGGGCGCGCCCATCAGGATGATGCGCATGTAGGCGACCGTATCCGCCCGGGAAGCGTCTGTCGCGCCGATCCAGTCGGCGATGCGTTCCGCCTGCCAGTTGCCCAGCGCGGCGATCAGGATACCGATGACGAGAGCCATCAGGAAACCCGTCATGGCCACCTCGTTCGCCTCCTGCTTCTTGCCCGCGCCCAGCAGCCGGGACAGATAGTTGCCCGAACCCTGTCCGCAGAAAAAACCGAACGCCTGGATGATCGCCATCACGGAAAAGACCAGGCCTACCGCCGCGGTGGCCTGGGTCGAGATGCGGCCGACGAAATACGTATCCGCCGTATTGTAGATCCCGGTGACCAGCATGCTGATGATGGTGGGCACGGCAAGCGTGCAGATCAGCTTCGGCACCGGGGTCTGCGTCAGATAGAGATGTCTGTCCGGGTGTTTCTGCATGGCGTCATTCGTCCTGATCCCATTGGGTGGACGGCAGGATGACCTCTTCGTTCTCGATCTGATCCAAAAGTTCCTGCACGACGTCCGGTTCCGCGGGACCGTCTTCGAACTTTTCGTAGAACGTCACTTTCATGCTGGCGAGCTGCGCGGCTTCCAGTTTGTCCTGCTGCAGGTCCTGGCGGTCCAGGAAGAACATCTCCGCGCCGTCCCACAGCGCCATCCAGAACAGGACGAACGGCGCTTCCGCCAGAGGCCTGGGCAGATTCGGGAACTGGGATGAAATATACACGAAGATCGCGAACACGAGCATCAGGGCCAGCAGGAACACGATACGCCTGCGGTTGCTCTGCATGGACATCTGCACGTCGCCCATCTTGAGCGCGTAATAATCCAGGATGGTCGCTTCGATGCAGTCACGCTGCTCCTTCGTAAAGCGGTGGCCGCAGATCTCCAGCACGATGGGGTATTCGGGCGGGATGTAGATCGCGTTCTCCTCGATGAAGCGCGCGAACGATTCTTCCAGCCATTCGTATCCTTTGACAGAGTAGCGGTCTATGATGTCGTTATATCCTCCCACGTTGCAGGAGATATAGGCAAGGCCCTTTTCGACGTAGAAATCCTTGACGAATTTGCCCACGTCGACGCTCTTTTTACTCAGGTTTTTCAGATTCTGTATTTGTCTTCTGCTCTTGCGCTTCGTGAAAAACATGATCTTCTCCAAAATACGTTCTGCCCAGCTTCGTCGCCTGCCCTTCGAACCAGATGCCGTCGTAGGGCGGCAATTTCTTCCCTCTCCGCCGTCTCAGGCGGTGCGCCCGGTAGCGGACCGACGAGGGAATGGACACGAGGAAAGGCATAAACGGTCCGAAATAGCAGTTCTGGATCGCGTGACCCGCCTCGTGCACGCAGATATGCCGGCTGGGCTCCTTCTGCTTAAAGAAAAACGGTCCCATGCTGCATCCGCCCCAGTGGCTGCCCACTTCGTAGTATCGGCACCAGCCGAATTTCTTGGGCTTGTGACCCGTCGCCCGCAGCGCGGCAGCCGTCAGGCAGCCGGCCAGCGTCGTGGGAAGTCCCCAGGTGAACGACAGCAGGTAAAACTGTTTCTTGCTGAGTTTTTTTTCTTCCGGGATCACTGCCATGCTACAGCCGTTCCTCCAGCAGTACTCTCGCCACGTGCACGCCGCTGGCGGACGCGTGGGACAGGGAATGGGTGACGCCGGAACCGTCGCCGATGACGAACAGACCCTTCAGCGACGTCTCGAGATTGCTGTCCAGCTCCACTTCCATGTTGTAGAACTTGACCTCCACGCCGTACAGCAGCGTGTCGTCGTTGGCCGTGCCCGGCGCGATCTTATCCAGCGCGTAGATCATCTCGACGATGTCGTCCAGGATGCGCTTGGGCATGACCAGGGACAGGTCGCCCGGCGTCGCCTCTAGCGTGGGCACGAGGAAACTCTCCCTCAGGCGCTTTTCCACGGATCTGCGGCCGCGCACCAGGTCGCCGAAGCGCTGCACGATGACGCCGCCGCCCAGCATGTTGGACAGTTTCGCGATGCTTTCGCCGTAGCCGTTGGAATCCTTGAAGGGCTCCGTGAAGTGCTTGGCGACCAGCAGCGCGAAGTTCGTGTTGTTCGTCTGCAGCGCCGGATCTTCGTAGCTGTGTCCGTTCACCGTCACGATGCCGTTCGTGTTCTCGTTGACGACGGCGCCTTTCGGGTTCATGCAGAACGTGCGCACCAGGTCCTGATACTGCTTCGTGCGGTAGACGATCTTGCTCTCGTACAGCTCGTCCGTGATGTGCTTGAAGATATCCGCCTGCAGCTCCACGCGCACGCCGATATCCACGCGGTTGGACTTCGTAGCGAGGCCCAGATCCGCGCAGACCTGTTCCATCCACTTGCTGCCGGAACGCCCCGCAGACACGACGCAGTAAGGCGCGGTGAACTTCTGTCCTTCCACGTCGATCGCATAGCCGCCCTCGATCTTTTCTACGGCGGATACCGCGCTGCGGAAGTGGAAATCCACGCCGTCCTTCAGCTGGTCGTAGAGATTCTGCAGCACGACGTAGTTGATGTCCGTGCCCAGATGGCGCACCTGCGCGTCCAGCAGGTGCAGGTCGTTGCACAGGCACTGCGTTTTGAAATCGGAATTCGCGGTGGAATACAGCGTCGTGCCTCCCCCGCCGTTCTCGCAGTTGATCTTGTCCACGTAGTGCATCAGATCCAGCGCCCGCTGTTTGCCGATGTATTCGTACAGCGTGCCGCCGAAATCGTTCGTGATATTGTATTTGCCGTCGGAGAACGCGCCCGCGCCGCCGAAGCCGCTCATGATGGAGCAGGTCTTGCAGCGCACGCAGGACTTGATCTTAACGCCGTCGATGGGGCATTTTCTCTCGTTCAGCGGTCCGCCCTTCTCGAACACGCCGATCTTCAGGCCCTTATCCGCCTTCAGCAGTTCGTAAGCTGTAAAGATGCCGCCGGGGCCGGCCCCGATGATGATCACGTCATAATTCATTTATTCAAAAGATCCTTTCTGTAATTTCTAATTTGTTCCGGCCAGATCCGCCTTCATCCG
>JAFPXN010000125.1 GCA_017412505.1 Bacillota bacterium
CGTCGACTTTGTGACCCTTCTTGTTGCTGTGGAAATAGATCTTGCCGTCTTCTTCGTTATAGAAGTGATTCGTAGGAGTCCCGTAGGGATAATCGTCGTCGCCCAGCACGCACAGGACGCCGCGCTTCTGTTCTTTCAGGATGCGGATGCACTCCTCTTCGGAGATCTGCTGATGTGCTCTGGGTTTTGCCATTGGTCTGAACATTTTGTGATACCTCCGTTCTGCTCTTATTATACAGGAAGCCGCCGCCGAATTGTTTTACAAAACGGGGGTTTCGGGATAAAATATCTTTGTAGTCACCATAAGAAAAAGGAGGACAGATTATTATGAGAAAGAATTTCGGATCCCAGCCCTGGACTTACCCCCAGGTCGTCTTTATTATCGGATCCTATGACGAAAACGGCAAAGCCGACGCCATGAACGCAGCCTGGTGCGGCATGGGCAACGACGACGAGATCGTAATGTGCATCTCCGCGAATCACAAGACCACGAAGAACATCCTGGCAAACAAGGACTTTACGGTCAGCTTCGCTACGAAGGACCAGCTCGTGCCCAGCGATTTCGTGGGCGTGGTCTCCGGCAACGATGACCCGGACAAGATCGCCAAGACCGGCTGGACCGTCGTGAAGGCAGAGAACGTCAACGCGCCGTACTTCGAAGAACTGCCCATGACCCTGGAATGCAGACTGAGAGAATACGACGAGAAGAACTGCTACATGTACGGAAAGATCGTCAACGTCTCCATCGATGAAAGCGTCCTGACGGACGGCAAACCAGACCCGGACAAGATGGGCCTGATCGCATTCGACCAGGTGCACGGCAAATACCGCATTCTGGGCGAAGTCGTCGGCAACGCGTTCGAAGCGGGATTCGAGCTGAACAAATAAACAAGCTGTACGAAAAAAGAGAGAAGCGCCCTTCTCTCTTTTTATTGCCTTAATTGCTTCCGGACGCGCCGGTAGTCCGGATAGACCCGTTCGACATGCGCCCAGAACGCTTTGCTGTGCCCGTTCACCCAAAGGTGGCACAGTTCGTGGACGACCACGTAATCCAGACATTCGGGCGGCATGTCCAGCAGCTTCAGGTTGAAATTCAGGTGGCCGGTGCGCGTGTTGCAGGATCCCCAGCGGGTCTTCATATCCCGCACGGAAAAACCGTTCGCCCGTCTTCCGACCAGGGGCTGCCAACGCTGCAGCGCCGCTTCGCACTTCGCACGGAACGCCCTGCGGTCCGCAGAGGAGAACGTGCGGACAGGTTTCGCCGCTTTCTCCCGGGCTTTCGTCAGCGCCTTTTCGATCCAGTCCGCCCTTCGCCCCACGAAATCCGCGATCGTCCGGTCGGACGTAAAGCGCGGCGCGGAGACCTTCAGCCAGCCGGTCTGCGGGTCGACGCGCAGATACATATTTTTGATGCTTTTCCGCTGCACCAGGACGGTGTAGCCGCCTGCCGTCAGAACGCTTTCCTTCGTTTTCATGGCGAAGCCTCCGCCGGAGCCTGATGCTTCGACAGCCAGAGCTGGTAAACGATCACGGACGCCAGCACGATGCCGCCGCCGATCGCGAACAGCAGCGTGATCGGCTCGCCGTAGAACAGCGCCACCCAGATCGGGTTCAGCACAGGTTCCACGCCTGTCATCAGACAGGCCGTGACGGGCGGCGTCGTCTCCAGACCCACGGAAAGGAAAATATACGCGAAGCCCATCTGGAAGATGCCCATGACGAACAGCGCGATCCATGCTTTCGGGGTCATGGCGGAGAAGTCCGATCTCAGCAGCCACGGCAGTCCGATCAGCACGCTGATGTAATGTCCGAGGATGGAGGAGCTGAACGGATCCGCGTCCTCGGCGGAATTGCTCATGAACACGCTGCTGTAGGTCATGCCGGAGAGCAGCGCCAGCACGTTGCCTGCCGTACGCCCCTCCGCGAGGCCTTCATAAAAGCAGATCGCGATGCCCGCAAAGACGCAGATGCAGGCCAGGATATCCGCGCGCTGCGGTTTTTTGTGATACAGGATCAATCCGAAAAGCATGGTCCAGACGGGCACCGTAAACTGGATGACGATGGCCGCGCCGGCAGTCGTGAGTTTGACCGCGCTGGAATACAGACAGTTCGTCGCGGCCAGAGCCAGCGCGGAGAGCAGGATATGCTTGTTGAAGCGCAGCGGATGATGCAGCACCCTTGTCGCCAGCCAGATGACGGTGCCGGACAGGATGCAGCGGAAACTGTTGATCGCCATGCCATTCCAGGGGATCGTCTTGATGCAGAGGCCGCCGATGGAAAACAGCAGCCCCGTGATCATCACGTAGACCGGACCCATATTGCGTTTTTTCGTTTCGCTCACAGTCTGAATTCCTCCGAGCGGTACGCTCTCATTTTATTCGCTTCCTCCGCCAGCTTCGCGAAGCGGTGATTGAGGCCGGACTTCTTCAGCGGCGGTTCGAACAGTTCCGCCAGATCCGCCAGAGACAGTTCCGGATGCTGTTTGCGCATCAGGGCGGTCTCCTGCAGGTGGGCCGGCAGCGCGCCCAGGCCTTTCGTTTCCTCGATGACCCGGATATCCGCCAGCTGCTTCTGCGCCGCGCCGACCTGTTTGTCTACGTTTGCGCTTTCACAGTTGGCGATGCGGTTCGTCTTGTTCAGGTTCTCCTTCATCAGGCGCACTTCCTGAAACTGAAAATACGCGGACGTCGCCCCGATGACGTTCAGAAAGTCGCCGATCTGCTCGCTTTCCTTCAGATAGACGACGTACTTATTTCTTCTCTTGCTGATCTTGCTGCGCAGGCCGAAGCTGTTGACCGTGCGGCGCACGTCCTGCGCCATATACTCCGATCCGCAGACCAGTTCCATGTGATAACCCTTGCGCGGATCCGAAACGGAGCCGCATGCCAGAAACGCGCCCCGCAGCGCGGCCTTTTTGCAGCAGCGCCTGCGCACGATGCCTGCGTCGAAACCGTCGGTGATGTAATTGCTTCCTTCCTTGACCCCCAGGATGCCCACTTCGCGCAGGATCTGTTCGGAATTCATATCCGGCGTGACCGTCAGTTCGTAGACGCGGCCTTTGGCCAGCGGCGTCGGTTCGCCCAGGGACAGCGCGGTCTTCGCGCCGAAATACTCCTTGATCAGACGGATGAACAGGCGCGCGGCAGACGCGTTGTCCGTCGTCACCTTGATGCCCATCTTGCCGCCGGTGAGCGTGATGATGCCCGCGAAACGCAAAAAGCCGGTGATCTCCGCCAGCTGGCAGCACTTCTTCTCCGGCACTGTTCTCGTCAATTCATTTTTGATATCGGAAGCAAAGGACATATAGGGATTATACAATAAAAACCGGGGTGGTATACCGGGGACGGTTCCTTGTCCCAGCCTGGGACAAGGAACCGTCCCCGGCGTCCCACCACCTTCATTTTCATTTAATACAGCACCTTGCTCAGGAATTCCTGCGTTCTGGGGTTCTGAGGGCGGTTGAACACCTCTTCCGGCGTACCCTCTTCCGCGATGACGCCGCCGTCCATGAACAGCACCCGGTCGGAGACCTCGCGGCAAAAGCCCATCTCGTGGGTCACGATGACGGACGTCATACCGGACTTGACGAGGCCTTTGATGACGTCCAATACCTCGCCGACCATCTCCGGGTCCAGCGCGGACGTGGGTTCGTCGAACAGCATCACGTCGGGCTCCATGGCCAGCGCCCGCACGATGGCCAGCCTCTGTTTCTGACCGCCGGACAGTCTGCCCGGATGCTCGTTCAGCTTATCGAGCAATCCGACGCGGGCCAGCAGTTCCTTGGCCAGCTCGTTCGCTTCCGCCTGCGTTTTCTTTTTCGTCAGCACCGGCGCCAGCGTGATGTTCTCCGCGACGGAGAGATGCGGGAACACGTTGAAGTGCTGGAACACCATGCCCATTTTCTGACGGTGCAGATTGATATCCACGTTTTCCGCGGTAATGTCGACGCCTTCGAAGAAGATGTGGCCCTTTTCCGGGACTTCCAGCATGTTCAGGCAGCGCAGAAACGTGCTCTTGCCGCCGCCGGACGGTCCGATGATGGAGACGACCTCGCCTTTTTTGATGTGCTCGGAAACGCCCTTCAGCACGTGCAGGGGTTCCGCCTGTCCCTCTATCTTAAAGCTTTTATGCAGATCTACCGTTTTAATCACTGGTGCGCATCCTCCTCTCCATACGTCCGACGAGGCGGTTCATGATCCACGTCATAGTGAAGTATATCACAGCGACGATCGTAAGGCATTCCATAGACAGGAACGTTTTGCCCTTTACGATCAGGTACGACGTCATGACCTCGCCCACGAAGAACGTGGATGCCAGTGACGTATCCTTGGTGATGGTCACGAACTCGTTGCCCAGCGCCGGCAGGATGTTCTTGATCGCCTGCGGCAGGACGATCTTCGTCATGGTCTGACGGCCGTCCAGACCGAGGCTCCGGGCTGCTTCTGTCTGTCCCTTATCGACCGCCTGGATGCCGGAGCGGAACACCTCCGACACGTAGCAGGCGCTGTTGATGATGAAGCCCACGGATACGCAAAGGAATTCGCTGGGCCGGAACGGCAGCAGCTTCGGAACGAGGAAATACCCCACATACAGCTGCAGCAGCATGGGCGTGCCGCGGATGATCTCGCCGAATCCGAGCGCAAGCTTGCTCAGGATATTGATCTTCGACATTCTGGCGAGGCAGATGAACACGCCCAGGATCGCGCCGAAGAAGACGGTGATCAGGGTCAGCAGCAGCGTATAACCTACGCCTTTCAGCAAAAAGACCTGCCAGTACTGGGACAGGATCTTGGCGATGTTGGCAAAATAATCTCCCACTTTGAAACTCCTGTTGATACAAACGAAATGGGCGGGTCATCTGAGGAGGTCGTGACCCGCCCTGTTCTTTCGGTTCAGTTCTATGCGATCCGGCGTTTAGTAACTGACTTCTTCCGCCGTATCGATACCGGCGAGGGCCTGCGCTTCTTCATACCAGCTGCCGTAGTAGCCGTTGTCGTATGCGATGGCGAGGATCTCGTTGACCTTCTCCAGCAGCGCGTCGTTATCCTTGTTCAGCATGATGACGTTGTTTTCGGCTTCTTCGGAAACTTCGAACTCGAAGCCGCTCATGGCGATCGCGTCGTTGCTGGCGATGATGGCTTCGCCGTTGCCGTATGCTACGGCTACGCCGTCTACGATGCCGCTGCGCAGCGCTTCAACAGCGGTGCCCAGGTCGGAGAATTCCTTGATGTTGCAGTCGGAGGGCAGCTGGCTGGTGACCAGGTTCATCTGCAGGGACGCAGTCTGTGCGGCGATCGTCAGTCCGCTGTAATCTTCGGCCTTCGTCCACTTGCCTTCGTCTTCCTTCAGCACGATGATGGTCTGCTCGGTCTCGTTATCGCCCGCATAGTAGTAGTCGGACAGATTAAAGTTCTCCGCGCGTTCCGGCGTGTAGCTGAAGCCGGAGATGGACATATCCACGGTGTTGGTCTGAACGGCCGCCTGGCAGGCATCGAAACTCATGGGCTTGATCTCCAGTTCCAGGCCCATCTGCTCCGCGATGAACTTGGAGAGCGTTACGTCGAAGCCTACGTACTGGTCCTGACCGGTCTTGGAGGTGTCGACGAATTCCATCGGCGCGAAGTCCGGGGAGATCGCTACCAGCAGTTTGCCGGCTTCCAGGGTCAGCTGCTCTTCCGCGGCTTCTTCGCCGCCTTCGGCTTCAGGCGCGGGCTCCGGGGCAGGTTCCGCGGCCGGTTCGTTCGATGAGGTACATGCGGTGATCGAGAACAGCATCAGGGCTGCCATGAGGATTGCTAAAAACTTTTTCATTGTATGGTCTCCTTCTAAACTTGTTTCCTTACACGTTTGTTATCCGGGTTTTGTTTCAGCTGATGTGTATATTATAATGCATAATATTGAATAGTCAAGGGGTTATTTTGCATAATTTCGGCTAATTTTCGCATTTCCGCAGGTTTTTATGCATTTTAATCTGACAAAGAAGCAAATCGAGGGATCCGCATATTCATCAAATGGCATGCCGGCGATCTGGCACAGGACCAGTCCAAACGAAAACCATGTAAACAAGATATCTTCCAGATTGCCCTCAACCCGCTATAGGGATGCGCACGCAGCAGAACGATCGAAGCTGTCTATTTGCAACAAGTTTTCGTCGCAAATGAAAGGTTCACCTCAGACAGCTGTACCCGACGCTCCTATTGCGCAGCAAGTCGCTTCAACGTAAATAGCGGCGACAGCATTCTGTTGCTGATTACTCGCTTTCGCCAATCTGCGACACACGCTGCATGATACGCTCTATGGCAGACAAAAGGCATTGATCATTTTCTTCGCCAGAGAATAATCGAATCCTTCCCTCTTATTCTCGCTGATGATCAGCAGATGTACGCCCGGTAGATAGCCATGATCCCATAAGACCCGGATGTCCTCCAGCTTTTTATCCCGGTAATCTATGCTATCCATCAGCCCGAGATGCTCTATATACCCAATATCGAAGCGCCACCACCTGTTTACCGCAAAATCCGGATAGATCGTTTTTGATCCAAGGATTAAAGCAGGTTCATACTTCCACTCCACACCGATACGATTCATATGTTCCTTTTCCAGCACCTCGCTCTTTGAACGGAACAGACCGTCCTCTGTCGGTACAGAGCCGGGTCCAAACGGATATGGATTTTGTCTTTCCAACAGGTTCTCGAAAGCGGGATTCGGTACCCGTTTGTCTTTTCTGCCCAGAAAAGTATCTGCGCAGGATTCGAATCCGGGCCCAAGGGCGCTGAAAATGCTGTAAAGACTGATATCTTGATAATTCTTTGCTTTTTCAAGGATGCGGATGTTTGCTTTCACCTTCGGGATCGCAGCGATTGCCGCAGTTTTCAGTTTCAGGGATTCGATCCGGATCCGGTCAGCCGGGTCGAGACGAACATACTTGCGGGACTTTCCATGACCGGTCACACAATAGGGGACTCTGTTTCCATCCGGATATCGCCGGTACCACAGATAGCCTTCCGGACCAGCAGCTACGGCTTTCTCCATTCGTTTCAAAATGCTGCGATATTCGAATAATGTTTCCTGAAGCGTTGCTTTTTCAATCATTTTATATTTCGATCTTCTCCATTTTAAATACCGAACACAGCAGCATTCGGTCAGGGCTTGAATAACACATTATTAAAATACCATATATTACCATATAATGGCAACCATATTTTTCCATTTCACAATTTCAGTTGCTTTCTGCTTTTTGTATCTCTGCCAAACCAGAAAACACATGCATTGTTCTATCAAACCGCCCGCAGCAGAATACAGTGCAACTTATAACTGCAACAACGACTCGTTGCAGTTTGCGCTATGTCACCTTGCAGCAACATAAACCTGCTATAACTCGCAGCAGAGGTAATACTGGTTTTCAATTGCAACATGTTATTGTCGCAGATCGTAGATTTTTATAAACCGGCAACAGAAGCATGCTCCTTTGAAACGATAAAATGAAAAAGAGGAACCGTCCCGCCAGCAGTAACAAGCACCCCAGGGGTTCTATTCTCTAACCCACACAAAAATCCCGGAGATCGCTCTCCGGGATTTGTTATGTTCTTTCTTTATCCCTTCGACAAGCTCAGGGACCGGCTGAACTACGCTTCCAGCGGCTTCAGACCCAGGATCTGTCTGGCTTCTGCCGGGGTTGCGACTTCGCGGTTCATCAGCTTGGCCATCTGGACGACTCTTTCGACCATCTCGCCGTTGGACTTGGCCAGCACGCCCTTGGACATGTAGACGTTGTCCTCGAAGCCGACTCTGACGTGGCCGCCCATGGCGATCGTCGCGGCAGCGATGTCCCATGCGGTCTTGCCGATACCGGTCGCGGTCCAGGTGCAGCCGGCGGGGATGGACGTAGCCATGAAGACCAGGTCGCGGACAGTAGCGGTCATCTGAACGCCCAGAACGAAGTCGAAGTGGATCGGATAGTCGATGTGACCCTTCTTCGCGGCCTTCAGAGCCAGGTCGATCATGCCCTTATCGAAGACTTCGCATTCGGGCTTGATGCCTCTTTCCTTCATGATGTCGCCGAAGTTGTTGATGGTGTTATCGGTATTGATAAAGATCTCGTCTCCGCCGAAGTTGCAGGTACCGCAGTCCAGCGTAGCCATTTCCGGGGTCGGAGTGATCTCGGTAGACTGCAGTCTCTCGAGGTCGGTCATGCCGACAGCGCCGCCGGTGGAGGGCTGGATGATGACGTCGGGGCATACCTTGCGGATGGCGTCGACGCATTCCTGGAATCTGCCCTTGTCCTGGGTCGGGGTGCCGTCGTCCCATCTGACGTGCAGGTGGATGAGGGCTGCGCCGGCGTCATAGGCGGACTTTGCCTCTCTGGCGATCTCCTCGACCGTGTAAGGAACCGCGGGGTTGTTCTCCTTGGTGACTTCCGCGCCGCAGATGCAGCAGGAAATGATCAGTTTGTCCATAGCGTTTTTCTCCTTTTATATCATAGATAAATAGTGAATAAGGTTGCAGACGGGCTTTGCCCGTACCATATTATTTTATCACAGATCCCGGTGAATGACCACTACCTGTTTCCCCAGTTCTTTGAAGTGATCCGCCACTTCATTCACGAGCGCAACGCTTCTGTGCTGTCCGCCCGTGCAGCCGATGGCGATCGTCAAGCCGTACTTGCCCTCCTGAATGTAACCCGGGATCGTGTCCAGCGCGAGCCCCACGACGCGGCCGACAAAATCCTTCGCCAACAGGCTCTTCATGACGTAGTCCCGCACCTTGCGGTTGTTGCCCGTCAGTTTTTTCAGGCTGGCAAGATAGAACGGATTGGGCAGAAAACGCGCGTCCAGGACCCAGTCCGCCTCCGCGGGCACGCCGTGCTTGAACCCGAAGCTCTCGACCGTGATGCTGAAGCTCTCTTCCCGGTCTTCCGGGTTCAGCTGGCGGACGATGGCCGCGTTCAGATCCGCGGTCTTGTAATTCGAGGTATCGATGATGAAAGAGGCCTGCTTGCGGATAGCTGCCAGCTTTTCTCTCTCCTCGTGGATGCCCTTCTTCAGGTCGCTGCGGTTCATCGGGTGGCTGCGGCGGGTCTCCTTATAGCGGCGCAGCAAAACGGCGTCCGACGCCTCCAGGAACATGATGCGGTAATCCGTTCCCTCGCGCCGGAGCGTCTCCAGGCATTCCTTCAGATCCTCGAAAAAGCTCCCCTGCCGGATATCCACGACGAAGGCCGCCTTGTCGATGCCGGACGTGCCGGACTCCGCCAGGGCCAGAAACTCCCGGATCAGCCGGGGCGGCATATTGTCGATGCAGTAATAGCCCAGGTCTTCCATGCAGTTGACCGCCTGGGATTTTCCCGCGCCGGACAGGCCGGTGATGATGATGACTTCCATGCCCTACTCCTGTCTGAGGTTGACGATGCGCTTCAGATCCAGACCGGCTTCGACCGCCCTGCGCAGTGCTTCGTCATATTTGCCGACGTCCCCCGGCACGTGCGCGTCGCTGCCGATGATGAACGTCACGTCGTATTTTGCTGCCTGGCGTATGCCCTCGACGGTCAGGCAGCCGTGGCGGTTATTGATCTCCATCCAGGTGCCGCTCTTTTCGCAGGCTTTCGCGATGGTTGGGATGTCGAAATCCGCTTTTGCGCCGGGATGGCTGAGGATGCGGATCTTGTTGTTCTCCAGCGCCTTCACCACGAGCATCGTATTGTAGTCCCGCTGGCGCGCGGCAGACAGATGCGTATGGCTGTACACGAAACCCGCCGCGTGCATCAGCCCCGCCTTCAGCGGCGCTTTGCCGATGGTCCCGAAATGATAGCCCGCGATGACGAAGTCCAACTGTTCGAGCTGCTCTGGGGTCATGTCCAGCTGTCCATCCGGGTTGATGATGTTCGCCTCCACCCCGATCAGGACGTTCGGGCCGCCTTCGTGACCCGCGCGCATGGCCATGGCGCGCGCTTTCATCTTCATCTCGGGGATCTTTTTCGGGTCCAGGCCGAATCCGATGTGACCCGGACCATGGTCCGAGATCCCCAGCGTTTCCAGGCCGGCGGCCTTCGCCGCCACCCAGTTGTCCTCGATGTCGCCTTTCCCGTGGCTGTATATGGTATGCGTATGCAGATCGAAACGCAGCTTACTCTCCAACGATCCTTACCTCCGGTTCCAGATAGACGCCGAACTTGTCCGCGACGGTCTCCTGCACGACGCGCATCAGATCGATCACGTCGCCTGCCGTAGCGCCGCCGTTGTTCACAAGGAACCCCGCGTGCATGGGACTGACCTGCGCGCCGCCGACCTGCAGACCTTTCAGGCCCGCATCCTCGATCAGCTTGCCGGCAAAATGCCCCTCCGGCCGCTTGAAGAAGCTGCCTGCGGAAGGCAGATGCACGGGCTGCTTGCTGTTCCTGCGCTGGTTGTAGTCGCGCATAGTCTCCTCGATCTCGCTGCGCAGGCCAGGCTTTAAGAACAGTTTGACCCCGAGGATCGTTTCGCCGTTATCCATATAGACGCTTCTGCGGTAGCCGAGCCCGCAGTCCTCCGCCTTGCGGTCCTTCATCATGCCCAGATGGTTGACAGAGGCGACGGACAGCAGAACGTCCTTCATCTCGCCGCCGTAGGCGCCGGCGTTCATAAAGACCGCGCCGCCCAGCGATCCGGGGATGCCGCAGGCGAATTCCAGGCCGGAAAGACCTTCCGCGGCCGCCATCTTCGACAGCTTCGCCAGGCTGACGCCCGGCTCCGCGAATATGGTCTGCCCTTCGATGCGCACCCGGTTCAGCCCCTCGCCGATCTGGATGACGACGCCGTGATAGCCTTCGTCCTTAAACAGCACGTTGCTGCCGTTGCCCAGCACGAGAAAAGGCACGCCCTGCGAACGCACCAGATCCAGCACGTTCATGAGTTCTCCAAGGCTGCCCGGGGTCACATAAAGATCCGCCGCGCCTCCGCAGCGGAAACTCGTATGAAGATCCATGGGTTCGTATTCGAACACCCGGTCTTCGTCGGTATAGTTCAGTAAAAGATTCTTGATCTCGGAAATATTCATGGAAAGTAAATCGCTTAAGATTCTGCAGGTTCCGCGGCTTCGCGCCAGACCTGAAGGACGGTCTCCAGGCGGTTGACCAGGCTGCGGTAATGCATGTTCAGAAATGGTTCTTCGTTGCCGTCGTTGATGCAGGCGGACATCAGGCGGCGGTACTCGTCTTCGCTCACGGGGTAAGACGCGAGAGGGATGCCGGCTTCCAGCAGCGCGTATGCCGCTGCCAGCAGCGCCATCGTGATGGAATCCGCGCCGTACGCGTAGATGTTGATAATGCCCATCTGAAGTTCCGCAGCCCGCAGCGCGCCGCCCGTCACAGCGGCCATGGATTTGAACAGACGGTCCATGCGCTGGTCGATCTCGTTGAAATGACAGGGGATAAAACCGATGTCATACACGACTGCGTTATCCTTTCTGTGGACCGGCCCGTCCGGTTCCAGCAGGTCCTGATACCATCCGTCCAGCATTTTCGTATTCAAACTCGCCTGCATCTCCACCGCGCTGATCATGTCCTTATACACGTCGCGCAGACGGAAACAGAAGCCGTACAGATCGATGTGCACGTCCTCCATGATGCGCCCGGCAAGAATGTCCACGAGCGTCTTTTTCTCGATGCGCACGCCCCTCTGGCACAGCACCGTGTACAGGAGCATCCAGAGATTGGAATCCTCCAGCCACTTGCGCGCCTCGGGAAGCACCGGTCCCAAAGACCGGTAGGCCTTGAGTTTTTCGTTCAGAAGGTCTTTCATGGTTTTATGATAACACAATTTCCGCGGGTTTTGCCTGCAAGTTTTTTCATTGACCCCTGCCTGCCCCTATTATACAATTATTTTACAACTATCATGCAGACAATTTAGGGATGCGACAGGAGGAAATGATATGAGCAGACCAGTAGACTTCGCCCGGCTGAAGGAAGACATTCAGAAAACTCTGTTTGACTACGTAGCCGCGGACACCGTTACCGATTCCGAACACGAACACAAAGTCGGCGCCTTCTTCGAACAGCGGATCGGTTCCCTCCCCTATTTCAAGGAACACCCGGAATATTGGGGGATGTACCCCATTCCCAACGATTACCGCGGCAGACACGTGTGCTGGTCCATGGTAAAAGGCAAGGGAAACAGGACCGTCGTCCTCATCCACCACTACGACGTCGTGCCCGTCGAGGATTTCAAGACCCTGAAAGAATATGCGTTTAAGCCTGTCGAACTGAAGGAAAAACTGGAAGAGATCGCGGAGACGCTTCCGGAAGATGCCTGCAAAGACTTGAAAGACGGCGGCTGGTTCTTCGGACGCGGCGTCTGCGACATGAAAGGCGGCGGCTCCATCCAGTATTCCCTGCTGACCCAATACAGCGAAGATCCGGATTTCGAGGGCAACGTGATCGTTATCGGCGTGCCCGACGAAGAAAACCTGTCTGCCGGTATGCGGGGCGCTATCCTGCTGCTGAACGAACTGAAGGACAAGTACGGGCTGGAATATGAATTCATGTTCAATTCCGAACCGCATCAGAGAAAAGATTTCTCCAAGGCGGTCTTCTCCTGCGGATCCATCGGCAAACTCATGCCCTTCGTCTACATCCGCGGATTCCTTGCCCACGTGGGCAAAAGTTTCGAAGGCATCAACCCGGTCGGCATCATGGGCGACGTGGTGAGCGGCCTGGAGCTGAACATGGATCTGGCCGACGCCTACGCCGGCGAATGCGCGCCTGGACCGACCTGGCTCTATCTGAAGGACAGCAAGATCAGCTATGACGTATCCATGCCGCTGAACATGTACGGATGCCTGTCCGTGCTGACGCTCATCCAGAGCCCGCAGGAATTGCTGAGCAAGGTCAAAGTCGTCTGCGAAGACGCTTTCGATAAGGCTATCGCAAGAGCGCAGAGATCCTACGAGATCTTCCTGAAGAACACGGGAAGAGAGCCGGAACAGCTGCCCTGGAAGACGAACGTGAAGACCTTCGGCGACTTGTACCGCCAGATCTCCGCGCAGGACGCCTCCTTCGAAGCGGATTACAAGGCGTTCGACGCCGGTCTGCAGGAACAGTTCCTGGCAGGAAAACTTTCCATCATCGATTATAACTATAAACTGCTCGATTTCATGATGGACCGCAGAGCAGGCTCTGAACCCACCATCGTCTACGGTCTCGTTCCGCCTTATTATCCTGCGGTCAGCAACTTCGAATACGAGAAGCAGGGCGGCATCGCCGCTGGCCTCGTGGACACTCTGACGAAGTTCTCCGTGGAACAATTCGGGCTGGATTACGAAAAGGAATACTTCTACACCGGCATCTCCGACCTGAGCTACGCTCAGATGAAGGACGCCAAGGACGTCCGCGCCGCGCTGGAAGACAGCACGCCGCTGTTCGGGGGCGTCTATGACGTGCCTCTGGAAGCGATCGAAGCCATCTCCATGCCGGTCATGAACATCGGTCCCTGGGGCAAGGATTTCCACAAGATGACGGAACGCGTCCTCATCGAAGACGAACTCGTCCGTACGCCCGCCATCCTGCACAAAGCCATCTGCGAAGTGCTGAAATAATCGACAAATAAAAAACCGGGGCGCATATGCCCCGGTTTTTTTGTGCTCTTTTTATTATCTTGCGTTGTACTGTTCGATGCCCTTCGCGAGGAGCTGGATGGCTCTTCTCAGGTCGTCGCAGTTCAGGATGTACGCGATGCGCATCTTGTTGATGCCCGCGCCCGGGGTCTTGTAGAAGCCGCCGGCCGGAGCGTACATAACGGTCTCGTTGTTGTCGTTGAACTCGGTGAGCAGCCAGATCAGGAACTTCTCCGCGTCGTCGACAGGCATCTTGACCATGACGTAGAACGCGCCTTCGGGTTCGCTGAAGATGACGCCGGGGATCTTGCTGAGTTCTTCCTTGACGGTATCTCTTCTCTTCTTATATTCGACGTTGACGTCCTTCAGATACTGGGGATCCACGTCGTACAGGGAAGCGGAAGCCAGCTGGTCCAGCGTGGGAACAGACAGTCTTGCCTGACACAGCTTCATGAATTCTGCCTGGAAGTCCTTGTTCTTGCAGACGACTGCGCCGACTCTCGCGCCGCAGGCGGAGAATCTCTTGGAGACGGAGTCGATGATGATCAGTCTGTCAAGGATGTCTTCGAAGGTGCCCATGGTGGCGAGCGGTTCGCCATTATAGGTGAATTCTCTGTATACTTCGTCCGCGATGATCCACAGATCGTGTTCCTTGGCGATGTCTGCGACCAGACGTCTTTCTTCCGGAGTCAGGACGACGCCGGTGGGGTTGCCGGGGTTCGTGAACATGATCGCTCTGGTGTTCGGAGTGATCGCAGCTTCGATCTTTTCTCTGGTCGCGAAGCGATAGCCCTCTTCCGCGGAGGTCTTGATGGGCACGATGTCCGCGCCGGTGTTATAGATAAAGGTCTTGTAGTTGGGGTAGAAGGGTTCGGGGATGATGATCTCGTCGCCGTCGTCCAGGATGCATTCCATGGTGAACGTGATGGCTTCGGATCCGCCTGCGGTGATGACCACGTCGCCGGGCTGGATGTCCATACCCAGGTTCTTGTAGTAATCTTCGACCTTCTTGATGGTCACGGGGATACCCGGGGAAGGCGCGTACTCCAGAACGGGCGCGCTGAAGTTGCGGACAGTCTCGAAATAGGACTCGGGAGTCTTGATGTCGGGCTGGCCGATGTTCAGGTGATAGATCTTCATGCCCTTCTTCTGGCATTCCACCTGATACGGATAGAACTTACGGATCGGGGAAAGTCCGCATTTCTGGATCTTGCTGGAAAATTTCATTTTTGTCCTCCTCAAAACGCCGCTTTTTGCGGCTGATAATCCATTTGGATTTATTATATCACATCTTCCGCGGAATTGTTTTCAATTTAACAATATTCAGCGCAGCATTGCCTCAATTTTTGTGGCGTCAGCATCATCCAGGGGCGGTTCTCCCGCTTTACGTCTGTCCAGCGCTTCGCGCACGAGCAGGTGACCCTGCCGTTCCACCTTATACAGATACATCGACACAGCGCCGGCGACGCTCGAAATGCCGGGAAGAAGGATGAAGCAGATCTGCAGCATGCGCAGCGCGGGAGCATCCTGCGCCGCCAGACTGCCGTCGAAACCCGCGCTGTCGAGCAGCAGGGTCAGGATGCGGACCGTCAGGGAAACGGAGATGCCGCAGATAAAGCTCTGCAGGCCGACGATGTTGCCTTCCCTTCTGCGGCCGCTGCGGTATTCGTCCAGATCCGCCACGTCGTACAGATTCGTGGAATACAGCTGCCAGAAGCCGTGGACGCCGACGGAGTGGACGAGGACGTAGAGAAGCAGAAACGGCACGCTGTGGATGCCAATGAAATACAGAACGATGCCTGCGACACCGTAAAACGCGGACGTCATGACCGTCATCCGGCGCTTGCCGTATTTCAGCGCGATGCCCGTTACGAGTGGAATGACCGCGAAGCCGAGCAGCGTATTGAACGTATACGCAAGGCTCGTGATCCACTCGCTGTCGCCGCCGATACAGTACGTGATGAAGAACACCATGGCGCTGGAATACATGGTATAGCAGAAATTCAGGATGAATTTCGTCTCGATCAGCCGGCGGTACGGCTTGATCTGCAGCAGTTCCCTGTAGTCGCGCAGCATCTCGCGCCAGCTCTGGGATTTCGTGTCCACGACGCCCAGTTTTTCCCTGCCCCGGGTCTCGTTCCAGCAGAACAGCAGGCCGCAGAGGACGATCGCGCTCATGCCCGCCGCGAAGGCGAACCAGGCGGAAGACGGCGTCATGCCGCGGTTCTGCAGCCATTTGATGACGGGAAGCGGCATGGCAAGGCAGGCGAGCATCGCCAGATTCGTGATGAACGAAACCGTGGAATTCATCTTGATGGAATCGTCGTACCCATCTGAGATATCCGCGCCGAAGGCGGTCTGGGAGACGAAATAAAGAATGAAGAACAGATAGAACAGCAGGCCTGTCGCCGTATAGTAAACGACCCTCTGCGGATCTGCGCCGGGAACGGTGAGGAAGAGCAGGCAGAACAGCAGCGGCAGGACGAAAGCGGAAAACAGCAGCACCGGCCGTCTTCTGCCGTACCGGCATTTTAATCCGTCCGTAAAGCGTCCGACGAACAGGGACCCGGCCGCGTCCGCCAGCACGATGATGCTGCCGACGGTCCCCGCGTCTTTGGGACTCATGCCGACAGCGCCGGTCAGAAAGACCAGCAGGTAGGAACTGATGAACTGATAGTAGAGCGCGTCTCCCAGAAATCCGGTGCCGTAAGCGACGTATTTCCGGAGGCCGCCCTTTTTCTTTTCTGCCGTCATCGGAACATGCCCTCTATTCTTGCCGTTTCTTCTTCCGCCAGTTCTTCCATCCCCTGATGGCGGCGGTACAAAGCCTCTTTCAGCAGCACAAAATCTTCTTTATTGACCCGGTACAGCAGCATGAAGACCCCTGCGAAGAAAGCGCCCGCCGCGGGCACCCACAGGAACAGGATCTTCAGCATGTGGATGGCTCCCGCGCTCTGCGCAGAGGCAGAAGCTGAAAAACCGGACACGGACAGCAATGCGGTCAGAAGTTTCAGGTCGACGGACGTGAAGCAGGTGTTGATAAAGCTCTGCAGCGCCATGATATTCCCCTCTCGGCGCACGCCGAAGCGGTATTCGTCCAGGTCGGTGATGTCGTACAGGTTCGTGTTGCAAAGCTGCCAGAAGCTGGCCTGCCCGAAGCTGTAGACGATGACGTAGAGGATGAGCAGGATCCTCGAACGTACGCCCGTCAGCGCCAGCAGCACGCTCAGGAAAGCCGTCGCGAATTCGGCGTACGCCATGTATTTGCGTTTGCCGATCTTCAGGGACATGGCCGCGATGAACGGCAGCAGCACAAGGCTGAGCACGTTGCTCATCAGGTAGATGACGGAGGAGAAGCGGGTGTCGATCTGCAGCACGAACTGCATGTAAAAGATGAGCACCCCTGTAAAGAACGCGTAAGCGGCGCCGCTGGCGATCTTCGCCGCGATGATCTTCAGATAGGGGCGGATCGTCAGCAGCTGGCGGCAGTCCGACAGGAAACCGCGGATGCCCTGGGACTCCGGCTCGTCGAACACCGGACGTTCGCAACCCCGCGTCGCGTTCCAGCACAGCAGGCTGGCCAGCATGACGAGAAGCGCGAGCGCAGCGGCAAACAGCGCCCAGGCTTTCTGATCCTCCATTCCGTGCGCGATCATCGCCGTGATCGCGGTCATGGGAAGCGCCATGCTGAGGATCCCGCCGCCCAGCGTAAACAGCCGCATATAGCTGTTCAAAAGGATGCGGTCTTCATAGTCTGTCGCCACGTCCGCGCCAAGCGCCACGTAGCACACGAAAAACACGGAATAGCCGATCCAGAACACGAAACCCCAGAGCATGTAATACCAGAACTGCGCCGTCACGCTGCCGCCTGCGGTGCGGAACATCATGGCGAACGCGAAAGGCATTACGAAGGCAACGGCAAGCAAAAAGGGCCGCCTCCTGCCGAAGCGGCTCCTCATATTATCGGACCATTTGCCCACAAAAAGGCTGAACACAGCGTCCGCCATGATCGTGACAGCGGAGATCGTGCCTGCCATGGAGGGGGTCAGCCCTACGACACCGGTCAGGAAGACGATCTGGAACGACGCGATAAACTGGTAAAAGCACGGATCCGGCAGATAGCCTGCCCCATAACAAAGCTTCGTTCTCAGATTCTTCTTTCCGGTGTCCATAAGTAAACTGTTAAAAATTCAAAAGCGGTTATTGTTTCAGTCTTTTTTGGCGATCAGCAGGCCGCCCGCGACCAGCATGCAGGCCGCGAACAGGATGCGGGTGTCGAAACGCGGCAGGAAGACCTTGACGAGCACGAACGCGCCGATCAGCATCAGGATGATGCCGAGCACGGTGCGGGTATGGTCCCTGCCCGCAGGAGCCTGCCTGCTGTACTGCTGCGCGCTCTGACGCGGCTGCTGGTAGGTTTCATACGCCTGATAAGACCTCTTCGCCTGAGGTTCCTCAGAGGACGGCTGCGGCGTTTCCTGCTTCGGGGACTCCGGCTTGGAGTCCGCCTTCGGCGCTCCTGCTGCGGCGCCGCGGCCCTCTTGGGTTTCGCGTTCCTTCGCCCAGGCTTTGGACACAGGGTCTGCGGGTTCTTCCTGCGGTGCTGCGCTGCGCGTGACTTCCTGCGGCATGGGCTCGGCAGACGCCCGGTTGACGTAGGTCGTTCCGCCCGCGTTGTACGCGCCCGGTTCCGGGGGTTGCGGATAGACCTGCGGACCGCCGTCTTCCGGCCGCTTGGGCATGATCAGCGCCGCGATGATATAAAAGAGAAGGCCCGCTCCGAATGCCAGCGTGAACAGCACCAGCACGAGCCGTACGATCAGGGAATCGATCCCGAAATACTCGGCGATGCCCCCGCAAACGCCGAAGATCGCTTTGTCCGTCGAGGACTTGTAAAGTCTTTTGTACTCCATTTCTAATCCTTTCTATAAAAACCCTTTTGTGAAGACCGCGGCTATTCCCCTTCCTCTGCGGGCGGGTTGCCGTAGTCGTAAAAACTGATGTTGTAATCGACGTTCCCCTTGATGCCGTCGATCGCGCCGGTACTGCTGTACTGCCATACCCGGAACGTGTACGGGAAGAACGGCTTGCGGAAATACTGGGCAAACCACTTCTCGTAATCCGCGATCCGCGTGATGTCCAGTTTCTCGATGAACCAGCGGATATTGCAGTAGAGCATGGGCGTATAGCCGCCTTCTTTGATGGTCTCGCAGAACGCGATGGCGTGGTCGGTCCTCTGCTGCTGCGTCAGATCCGCCGTTCTCGCCGTCGAACTCGCAGCGTCTTCGATATCGAGGACGACAGGCCACGTCACATTGTACGGGCGGATGTTCTCCATGACGAACTGCGCTTCTTCCACCGCTTCTTCCACGCTGACTGCCTGGGTCACGAAATAGACGCCGACGGCGATGCCGTTGTTCAGCGCGCCGCGGATGTTCTCCTCGAACCGGTCGTCCTTCACGAGCAGGCCGCTCTCGTAGCCGCGGTAACCCAGACGGATGAATACGAACTTGACCCCGGCAGCCGCAACTTTGTCCCATTCGATCTCGCCCTGATAGGTGGACACGTCGATCCCCTTGATGGAGACAGTCTCGCCGTCCACGACGTACTGCACTTCCCGGGGTGATTCGCTCACCTCCACCAGGTTCGTCCAGTCGTAGTCGGATTGGGGCAGCGTGCGGTCGATCGAAGCGTACTGGAAGATGCCTCCCGCCCCTCTGTACACGATCAGATTGGGCAGCAGGTCCTGCAGCAGCTCCCAGGCGGAAGCGTCGTTGCGGCCGAATTCCTGGATCTGTCCTACGGTGTAAGACACGGTCTCCTCCTCGGGCGTTTCCGGTTTCGGCGAAACGTCCTCGCCTCCGTTGTTGTGGCTGCCTGCGCAGCCGGCCATCGACATGGCGAGAGCCATGCAGACGAGCAATGCGATAATCTTCTTCATGGCGTAATTGTATCATACCCGCACAAAAAAAACAGGCCTCGCAAGGCCTGTCACAGAAAATTAACAATCGCGTCACACGTTAGTCAACATAGATGACAAAATCTTCTTTTCTGGGCTTCGGCAGGGGTTCGTCCCCGTCCGCGTAGCCGAGGATGCAGTAGCCGATACCTTCGTAGCCTTCCGGCAGTCCCCAGGCCGTCGCCATGGCTCTGCCCTCCGGGCTGTCGAACGTCTGGCGGGCTCTGTGGATCCAGCAGGAAGCGACGCCCAGCGCGTGAGCCGCGTTCAACAGGTTGCCCATGGCGAGAGATCCGTCCTCGACCCAGGTGGACGACGCGGCGCTGTTGGCAAATACAGCGATCACGTCCGGAGCGCCGTAGAAAGGATCCGAGGCCGCGCCCATGATCTCCGCGTTCATCTCGGAAAGTCTGTCCCGGACGGCTTTGTTGCGGATCACGACGAACTTCGTACCCTGCGTGCCTTTCCCGGTCGGCGCGTATTTGCCCGCTTCCAGGATCGTTTCCATCTCTTCGTCCGTGATATGATCCGGCTTGAATTTCCGCACGCTTCTTCTTGTAAGCAATGTCTTGATGCTTTCGTTTTCCATAACGTCCTCCTTCCTCTATTGCAGCATGATATCCTGAATGACGAGATCCGTCTGGCGCATGCCTTCCGCCGCGACCCGTCCCACCGCGCGCAGCGTTTCGTCCGCGTCCGCGAACAGGATGCCGTCTCCGCCATGGAAGCCGGTGCCTTCCCGCACGAGATCGACGGCTAGCAGCATGGATTCGATCCCCATGGCCGCCTTGCCTGCGCAGGCCGGCTTCGCGCCGTCGCAGATCATTCCGGGCAGCATACCCGCCCCATTGATGATGACGCGGCAGATCTCTTCCGTGCTCATGCCTTCCAGGAACGCGATGCCCGCGCCGGCGCCGGTCGCAGCGCACAGGCAGCCGCAGTAGGCGCTCATGGTGCCAGTGTAGAAACGGCCTTCGATGCCCACCAGGTCGGCGACGATCAGCGCGCGCAGCATTTCCTCTTCGCTCTTCCCCAGTTCTCTCGCGTAGGTGATGACGGGGATGCTGGCGGTCAGCCCCTGGTCGCCTGACCCCGCGATAATCATGATGGGCACGGTGCAACCGCCCATGCGGGCGTCGATGCCGGCCGCTGCCGCGGCAACGGCTTTCGTGCGGATATTGTCCGGGCGGTTCTTCAATATGGTCTTGCCGACGCATCCGCCCCAATCGCCTTCGAAACCGGCCTTCGCGGCGTTCATATTGTATTCGACCTGCCTCTTCAATGCGTCTTCCACGGCGGAAAGATCGACGGTCCTCGCGAATTCCACGATATCCGCCGCGCGGAGCACGCTCTTGTCCGGACCTCCTCCGGGACTGTCGGAAAGTTCCGCTTCTTCCAGAACAACGCCGTCTTTTTCCAGCAGGATGACGTTCGAATAGCTGCGGGCGATGCGGCATTTCGCGCTATGACCTCCGCCCCAAACCTCCGCGATCACTTCCAGCGTTTCTTTGCCGTCCGTGGGAAGGATGCGGATGTCCGCCTGCTCCATGTATTCCAGGATGGCGGGACGCATGCCCGGCGTCAGGGAGGAAAGCACCTCCAACGCGACGGACGGATCGCCGCCGACGAGTCCTGCCGCCGCGGCAACCCTCATGCCGATCAGACCGCCCGTACCGGGTACGACCACGCATTTCGCGTTCTTCACCAGGTTGCCGCTCACGTACAGATCCAGTTTTTCCGGCATACAGCCGAGCGCCTGCTTCGCTTTCGCGGCGCCGTACGCGATGACGATGGGATCGGTGCAGCCCATGGCAGGCACCAGTTCCGCGTTCAGGATCTTGACGTATGCGTCATAAATGCAGCTATCCTTTTCCATGGAAGGCTCCTTTCGCTAAACGTAAGCGGGATTTGCAGCTTCTTCGCCCCGCAGGATGCGCAGACCGCCGAAGGCAAGCGCTTCCATCTCGTTCTCGCCGGGCATGACGACAACGTTGAACGTGTGCTCCAGATACTTGCGGATGACCCCGGTCAGCATCTTCGAATGGGCGATGCCCCCGGTGAGGATGACCGCGTCCACGGGTTCGGTAAAGCAGCCTGCCATCATGGCGGAAAACTTCGCCACCTGATACCCCATGGCGTCGTAGACGAGCTTTGCGTATTCGTCGCCTTCCGCGATGCGCCGCTCCACCTCTCTGGCGTTGTGGGTGCCCAGCAGGTTGACGAGGCCGGCGTCGCCGCGGACCTTCTTTGTCGCTTCCTCGTACGTATACTTGCCGCTGTAGCACAGATCCACGACCTTCTGCGTGCTCACCGCGCCGCTGCGGGTGGGCGACATGGGGCCTTCGTCGTCGCGCACGTTGTCGACGATCCGGCCGTGGCTGTGAGCCGACACGGTGATGCCGCCGCCCATGTGGGCGACGATCAGGTTCATGTCCTCATACCGGCGTCCCTGTTCCTTCGCGTATTTGATGCTCATAGCCCGCGCGTTCAGCACGTGGCAGAGGCTGGTGCGTTCCATATGATCCATGCCGAGGACTTTCGCCTCCGGCACCATGGTCTCGGCGCTGACCGCATCGTAAATGTAGGCCTTGCAACCCGCGCCCTGCGCGAAGCGGTACGCGAGCGCCGCGCCGATGTTGGACACGTGATCGAACAACGGATGATCTTTCGCGGAATCCAGTAGCGCCTGGTTCACTTCGTAGCCGCCAGTCGCGAGGCGCGCGATGCCGCCGCCTCTTCCCATGACGCAGTCGAAGGAATCCGCCGGGATGCCCGCTTTTTCCAGGGTACCGGCGATCGCGTCGACGCGGTACTGCAGCTGGTCATACGTGGTCGGGTAGCTCTCGATCTCTTCCGTAGGATGGCTGATGTTCTCCAGAAAGATCTGCTGATCGCCGTCGTAGACAGCGATCTTCGTCGAGGTGCTTCCGGGATTGATGACGAGGATCTCTTCCATTATTCCGTGATCTCCTTATATTCTTCCGGGGTGTTGATATTCCAAAGCATGCGGGGCGCGAAGCCTCTGAAGTCCTCCGCCCGTATGGTCTTGAGCTTCAGGCGCTTTCCGATGGCGTCCTGCACCTTTCTTTCGCCGCTGTCCATCGCGTCCTGCAGCGCCCGCGCCGCGTTTTCCGTGCGCAGCAGCAGCGGGAACGTCTGCCTGCGCCCTTCCGCCACAAACAGGAATGCGTCCGCATCGTCCTTCGGATAACTCAGGAACAGACGCAGCAGCTTATCGGTCAGCAGGGGCATGTCGCAGGTCAGGAACAGCGTCCAGGGCTGGCGGCTCTCCCGCAGGCAGCGGGTGATCCCTTCCAGGGGCCCCGCGTCTGGCTGGCTGTCCCGTATCGTCTCGAAACCGGGAAACGCCGCGTCGTCGTCCGGCGCCACGGAGATCATGCGCTGGGGCATGGCCGCGATCAGAGACGCCGAAGCCTCCAGCATCGTACGGCCGTCCACTTCCAGCTGGCGTTTGTCCTGATGCATGCGGGAAGACTTTCCCCCTGCCAGAACGACGCCTGCCGTCGTGAAATAGGCGGCCAGATACATCGCCATGCCGGGATGGTTCTTCAGACCGTTCACGTCCTCGATCTCCTTCGCCGCGGAAGGGACGGCCTTCGCCAGCACCTCCGGCTGCCAGTTCAGGAAATTGGCGCCGACGCAGACAAACAGCTTTGCGCTCTCGATCCCCGCCGCAGTATACCCCTTCGGGACCATGGCGATCTCGCAGGCGAGCCGCGCAATATCCTCCTCCGCGGACCCCGGGCAGCAGTGCTCCAGATCCAGGCAGACGAGAGAACCGTCCTGCACGATAAAATCTTTGAAATTCGTCGTGCCGATGGAGATGTTCGTCTCTTCGCGATATCTTTTGTACCACGCAAAAAACATCTCAAAACACGCAGCCTGCTTCGCCGGATCCGTGCCGGCAGCCAGAAAGACGTCGTAAAAATTCTGTCCTTCTTCGTACTGCGTTTCGATGACTCCGTCCTGCGCCAGCAGCATCGTCGGCACAAGTCCGGTCCCTTTCAGTTTTTCGTAGATTCCCTGCTCTCGGACGAACCCCATGCGGGACGCAAAGGTCTTGATGATCCGGTCTCCGCGGCGCTCTACCGTATTGCCGGAACTTCCTTTCGCCTTATTCAATGGGTTCTCCTTCGCTGTCGAACATGGGCAGCTTTTCGAGATAGATGATATCGTCCCGGTTCGCGGCGTCACCCTCAGCCAGGATGGTCATGCGGCCGCACACCGTACCGCCGGCCGCTTCGACCAGCGCTTCGATCGCGCGCAGCGATTCGCCGGTGGAGATGACGTCGTCCACGACGAGGATCTTCTTCCCCTTCATGAGGGCGGCGTCCGCGCCGTCCAGATACAGCGTCTGCTGGAAACGGGTCGTGATGGAGTTGACGGTCACGTGGAACACGTCTCTCATGTAGACTTTTTCCGCTTTTCTGGCCAGGATGTACTTCTTTTCACCGGCCTGGCGCGCCATCTCGTGGATGAGGGGGATGCCCTTTGCTTCCGCCGTGATCATGTAGTCGTGCTCCGGCATCCGCTTGACCAGTTCGGCGGCAGCCGCTACCGTCAGTTCCGGGTCTCCGAAGATGACGAAGCCTGCGATGCACAGGTCCTGGGTGAGCTTGCAGACGGGCAGCTGCCTGGTCAGGCCTGCGATCTGCATTTCATAGAAATCTTTCATGGGTTACCTCGCTTGAAAAGGAAAAGGGCAGCCAAAAGCCGCCCTGATTCGCCGTAAAACTACTGATTCTGCTGCGCGAGAGCCTGTTCGAGGGCGAGTGCCAGCTGATCCGCGCAGGACGTGGATTTATAGCCGCAGGTGTTGCCCTTCAGGATATCGATGACCTCCTTCGCGTCGTGGCCTTCCACCAGCTTGCCGATGGCTTTCAGATTGCCGTCGCAGCCGCCGAAGAAGGAAACGCCGCTGACTTTGCCGTCCGTCACGTCAAAATCGATCATCCGGGAGCAGACGCCCTGGGGTCTGTAAGAATACTTCATGCTTTCTTCCTTTCTGTTGAAAATTGCCTTCTGTTTCAGCAATAAAAGTATACTACAAACAGAAAACAAAAGAAACTGCTTGCTTTTTGTCGAGCGGTGTTATAATATATTCAGGCGATACATAATGGCAAAGGATTTAGCACGGACGATTGACCGAGTGGCTAAGGAGCTCGCCTGGAAAGCGAGTAGGGCTGAAAGGCCTCGTGGGTTCGAGTCCCATGTCGTCCGCCAA
>JAFPXN010000012.1 GCA_017412505.1 Bacillota bacterium
GATATCCGTCATCTCGGTGGCCTGGCTCAGGAGAGTCAGGAGCCGCTCTTGCTTCGTCTTTTCGGTCTGCAGACGCATTTGCGTATCGGAATACTGCAGGCCAACGTCTTCCGTCGTCTTGTTCAGATTTACAACGTGGCAGGTGTTGCCGACTGCGGAAAGAAATCTGTCGTAGTTCTCCGCCGGCACGCGGACGGTGTATGACCCGCTCAGATAGCTGTAGTTGGAGTAGTAACTGCCGTTATCGGTATAAACAGATTCGAAATAGCCGCCATACTGTTCCACAAGCTTATTGAGCTCACTCTCTGCCTTCGCAAAATCCAGAGTCTGCAGATGCAGCCAAGCCCGGAAGATCAGTTTTACGTTTTCTCCGTAGGTGAGATCGTTCACCATGTTGCCCGGTGTATATTCAGCTGCCGATTCTGCCTCAGCGACATCATATTCTTCCGCCATCTCCATCGGCGCTTCCGGCGCAGCGGCGGTATTCTTATTGTCAAACCCGCCGTATTGCATCGATTCGTCCGCAACATACCATTCTCCGGCGGCCGGCGCCGCTGCATCTTTCGAGGAACTGCAGCCCGTGAGCGCTGTGAGCACGAGCAGTATGGCCATTAAGACCGCAAACCATCTTCTTTTCATCGCTGTTGTCTCCCTTCTGTGTATTTCAGTATATACCCCTTTCAACTTAATAGACAGAAAAACAGCGCCCGCGGTTGCGCGGGCGCTGCTTGTCTTTTGTGTGAAAATTCTGAAAGAGACTTGTGTCTACTTTGCAGCGAGCTTCTTTCTGTCTTCGTACCAGACGATGAAGTCCGGATCGACTTCGCCGATGCCCATGTAGCGAGCCTTGTAGTCCTTCATCAGTTCGAAGAATCTCTTGCTCAGCAGAATGAGGGCGATCAGGTTGACGAAGGTCGGAACGCCGGTACCGAGGTCGACTACGCCCCAGACAGAGCCGGAAGCTACGTCGTACTTGGTGGACAGCAGAACCAGGATCCAGCCGGGCAGTGCGTTACCGTACTTGATGATCGCCAGGAAGAATCTTCTGATCGGCGTATCATGCTGGAAACCGTGTCTGATCAGGGTATCGTAGTAGTTGTACCAGCCGGTACCTGTCGTGAACGCGAACAGGAAGACGGACAGCGCGATTACGGCACGGCCTACGAATCCGATCTGGGATTCGAATGCGGTCAGAGTCATGGTTGCGGAGTTCAGACCGGAGCACCACATATCGGTCACGATGTCGACCAGTGCGGTAGCAGAGCAGACCAGGATGGTGTCTACGAATACTTCGAAGCAGCCCCACATACCCTGTTCTACGGGGTGGTCTACGATAGCGGTCGCGTGGGTCATCGGGGAAGTACCCCAGCCAGCTTCGTTGGAGTACAGAGCTCTCTGGATACCCTTCTGAACGGTGACGGACAGCGTAGCGCCTGCGAAACCGCCGGTTGCAGCGGTCGGAGTGAACGCGTGCTTGAAGATGAGGCCGAACGCAGCGGGCAGATGTCCGATGTTCTTGACGATGATGATCAGAGCGAACACCATGTACAGGATGCACATGAAGGGCACTACCTTGGATGCGAAGTCGCCGACTCTCTTCAGACCGCCGGCTACGACGATGGTTAAGCAGATAGCGAAGATGGTGGATACGACCTGCATGCTCAGCACGGGGAAGGTGGAGCTGACGGACTCAGCGGTGGAGTAGTTCTGCATGGTGAACACGAAGGAGATAAAGATACCGATGGCGAAGATGACTGCCAGGATCTTGTATGCGCCTCCCCAGTGCTTTTCTTCACCGAGACCGAACTGCATGTAATAAGTGGGGCCGCCTACATAACGATCACCGGTGATATCGGGCGTTCTGTAGTGCAGTGCCAGGGATACTTCTGCGCATTTGGTCATCATGCCGATGAGGGCGATGACCCAGATCCAGAAGACGGAGCCGGGGCCGCCTGCTGCCAGAGCGGTAGCAACGCCGGAGATGTTACCAGCGCCTACAGCGCCGCCTACAGCGATGGAAGCAGCTTCCCAAGCGGAGATGGTACCTTCACCATTTTCGTTCTTCTTGGTGATGGAACCGAAGGTAGACTTCATGATCCACCCGAAGTGGGCGAACTGGAAGAATCCGGAGCCGATCGTGATCAGCGCGCCGGTACCCAGAAGCAGGACGATGAGAGGAGGACCCCACACGAACCCGTTCAAGGTATCAATGATGTCCATGAAACCCATTATTTCACCTCCAATGAAATAAGATTATGGAAATAAAATTACACAGTAAACTAACAACTCCGTTCATTTTTCAACGGATCCGGGACGCCGTTACATCAAAAAAACATGCGTCCGCGGGCCGCTCGCTTTCAAAACGTTGATTTTACAGGTCTTCGGAGCATTCAAAAATACATCAAAAATACATGCGTCCAAGAAAATGTTAAAATATGGGAATTGTCTTATCCCGTTTTTCGGGTTATACTATATCCATCGGAGGAAGCTATGCATAAAGAGTTTTTTATCAATCAACTGAAGATAGATGAGGAATTCACCGACTTTTTCCTGGTGAAGGCCATCGCGATCCGCATCGGATCCAACCGCAAGCAGTACCTGGACGTCACGCTGGCCGACAATTCCGGCGAGATCAACGGCAAGAAGTGGGACGTGAACGACGAAGAGGCTATCAACCTCAACCGGATCAAGGAGGGCGACCTCGTCAAGGTCCGCGCGACGGTAAACGAATGGAACAATATCAAGCAGCTGCGCATCGCCCGCATCCGCAAGGGACAAAAAGAGGACGGCTGCGAGATGACGGACTACATCAAGGCCGCGCCGGAGAACCCGGAGGAGATGTATGCGTTCATCCGCGGAGAGGCGGAACGCATCTCCGACGAAGGCCTGCGCGCCATGGCGCTGCTGTTCCTGGACAGGGAAAAGGAGCGGCTGCTGTATTACCCAGCCGCCATGAAAAATCATCACGCCGAGATGGCGGGCCTGCTGTATCACATCAAGCGCATGCTCGTGATGGGCGAAAAGGCCTGCGAAGTCTACGCGCAGCTGGACCGCGACTGGATCGTCTGCGGGGTCATCCTGCACGACATGGAGAAACTGAACGAGATCCAGTCCAACGAACTTGGCATTTCCAACGGCTACACGTTCGAAGGGCAGCTGCTGGGCCATCTGGTGCAGGGCGCCGCGAAGGTGGCGGAGATGGCGAAAGAGGTGGGTCTGTCTGAGGAAAAGACGGTCATGCTGCAGCACATGATGGTGTCGCATCACTACGAACCGGATTTCGGCAGTCCGAAGAAGCCCATGTTCATCGAAGCGGAGATGCTGCATTATCTGGATATGATCGACGCGAAGATGTTCGATTTCGAGGCGGCGCTGGCGGGCGTCGATCCGGGTCAGTTCTCCGAACGCGTGCGCACGCTGGACGGCCGCATGCTGTATAAACCGACGTTCAAAGATTGAGCGGATCCATGAAGGAGACCAAGGAAGGCCGCATCAGCGACCTGATCTTTCATAACGAAGAGAATTTCTATACCATAGCGGTGTTCGAGACGGACACCGAGCAGTTTTATGCCGTCGGCTATCTGCCGCGGCCCCAGAAGGGCAGACGCTATACGCTGACCGGGGAATGGAAAGTCCATCCCCGCTACGGCGAGCAGTTTGCCTTTTCTTCTTTCGAAGAGCCCGAACCCGCAACGTCCGACGGCATCCTGAGCTTTCTGTCCAGCGGCATCGTGAAGGGCGTCGGTCCGTCCACCGCCGCAGCCATCGTCCGGACGTTCGGCGACGAGGCTCTGACTGTGATGCTGGAAGAACCGGACCGGCTGACCGAAGTGCCGGGCATCGGCAAGGTGAAGGCGAAGACCATCGCGGAAAGCTACGCGGAGCACAAGGAGTACGCGAGCACCGTGATGGCGCTGTCATCGCTGGATCTCTCCGCGGCCACCTGTATGAAGCTCTACAAAGCGTACGGCTCCGCCGCCGCGGACATCGTGCGGGAGAATCCGTACCAGCTGATCGCGGACGTGTTCGGCATCGGTTTCCGCAAGGCGGACAAGATCGCGGAGAGCGTCGGGCTCGATAAGGACAGCCCGTTCCGCATCAAGGCGGGGTTCCTCTATTATTTGGAGGCCTGGGCGGGAGAAGGAAACACGTACGCCCAGAAGCAGTGGTTTATCGAACACTGCGCGTCCCTGCTGGACGTCAGCCGCGAACAGGTGGAAGAGGCTATGGTGGAACTGGCCTTCAGCGGCCGCGTGTTTTCGGAAGTGCTGGACGGGGAAGAGATCCTGCAGCTCTGGCGGTTCCGCCGGGCGGAACAGAGAGTCGCGGGCAAACTCTATACGCTGTGCCACGCTCCGCTGACCCACGTAACGGGCGACGCGCTGCATCTGATCGCAGCGAGCGAAGCGGAGTCGGGCATCCGGCTGTCCGCGCTGCAGAAAGACGCGGTCATCTCCTCCCTGCAGAACGGCGTGTCCGTCATCACGGGCGGCCCGGGCACGGGAAAAACGACGATCATCAACACGATCCTGAAGATCCTGAAAGCATATGGCGTCGAAACGGCGCTGGCGGCGCCGACGGGACGGGCGGCCAAGCGCATGTCGGAAGCGACCGGCGAAGAGGCGAGCACCATCCACCGGCTGCTGGAGTATTACTATTCCGACGATGACGAAGAGATGCGCTTCGGCAAGACGGAGGAAGATCCGCTCCCTTACCAGTGCATTATCATCGACGAGATGTCCATGGTGGACATCCTGCTGATGGAAGGGCTTTTGGCAGCGGTCAAACCGGGCACGCGCCTGATCCTCGTAGGCGACGCGGACCAGCTTCCCAGCGTCGGTGCAGGCAACGTGCTGCGCGACATCCTGACCAGCGAGACGGTGCACGCCGTGCGCCTGAAGGAGATCTTCCGTCAGGCGGCGGAGAGCCTGATCGTGGTCAACGCCCACCGCATCAACCGGGGCGAATACCCCACTTATAACGAAAAGGACAAGGATTTCTTCTTCCTGGAGCGCCAGCGCGAGCGGGACATCCAGGATACGGTGCGGGAACTGCTGACGACGCGTCTGCCCGCGTATTACAAGGACTGCGATCCGCAGACGGATATCCAGGTGCTGACGCCGACGAAGAAGGGGCTGCTGGGAAGCGTGGAGCTCAACCGGCTGCTGCAGTCGGTGCTGAATCCTCCCGGTCCGGGCAAAAATGAAAAGACGTACGGCGAGCGCGTCTACCGCGAAGGCGACAAGGTGATGCAGAACAAGAACGACTATCTGCTGGAATGGAAGGACCTGCGGGACTTTACGGACGGCACCGGCGTATTTAACGGCGATCTGGGGGTCATCCGCAGCGTGGACAACGATATGGGCACCGTCAGCGTCGTGTTCGACGGTTACCGCCTCGCGACCTACGATTTCTCCAATCTGGACGAGATCGAAACGGCGTTCGCCATGACCGTGCATAAGAGCCAGGGTTCGGAATTTCCGGTCGTCGTGATGCCGGTCGCGCGCTTCGCGCCCATGCTGGCGACCCGCAACCTGCTGTACACCGCCGTGACCCGCGCCAAGCAGGGCGCGGTGCTGGTGGGGATCCCGCAGGCGGTGAACGCCATGGTGGACAATAACGCCATCTCGGTGCGCTGCTCCGCTCTCGCGGCGAGGCTGACAGCCCTTTGGGGGTTTGCCGATGGAATGGAATAACTTTCTGATCTCTTCAGGAAAGGCCGTCATGGACGCGGTCTTTCCTGAAAACATTTACTGCATCTGCTGCGGCGATTCGATCGATCCGTCTGTGAAAAGCGGCCTCTGCGCGCGCTGTGCGGAGATAATGCCCTGGGCGCTGGACAATCCGTTCCATTCTTATATGGACGAATTCGCGTTCGACGACGTGCTTCCCTGCGTGCGATACGGGTCCTACGCGCGCCGGATCATGAACGGGCTGAAGAACGGCGGACAGAGCTATATGGCGAAAAACGTCGGCCGCATGTTGGCGGAACGCCTGCAGCTGTCCTGGGACATGCCGGATCTTCTGGCGGCGGTCCCCTCGCATAAGAGCAAGCTGCGCAAACGCGGGTACAACCAGGCGGAACTGCTGGCCGAGGCTGCCGCCGGCATTCTGAAGCTGCCCTATCAGAAAGGCCTGCTCATCAAGACGCGGGCGACGGGATCCATGCGCATGGCGGACGGCCGCACGCGGCGCAGCATGCTGGAAGACAGTTTCGCGGCCGATCCCCGTTATGCAGATCTTCTCCACGGCCGTCACGTCTGCCTCGTGGACGACGTCGTGACCACGGGCAGCACGGCGGACGCCTGCGCCAGGGTCCTGAAAGCGGCCGGCGCGGCGAAAGTTTCGGTGCTTTGCTTCGGCGCCAGCAGCGGAACCAGAAAAAGTCTGTCCGATGGGGGAGAGGACGCAATTTTTTGAACACAGACCTACTACATGTGGTATAATGAAATGTCAGAAAAGAGTCCGGGTCTGCGGTTGCAAGTCCAGGCCAGCTATGGGCAAAAGGATCCACGTAAGCCGTCAGCTTTAGATCTGCGGTGATCATGGCATAGCTTAGAAGTAAGTCCTCGGAAAAATTCCGGCAAAGGCAAGTGTGGGGTCAAAGACCGGGTCAGCCGGCGCATCTTTTCTGATCAGAACAGGGGTCTGGAGGTCGTATGCAGGAGAAGCTACTCAGCATCATATCCGTACTGGAATTCAGCGACGTGGTCGACGTGCTGATCATCAGCGTCATCGCCTACTACGTCATCAAATCCGTCCGCACCACGAGAGCCGCCCAGCTGGGCAAGGGTCTCGCGATCATACTCGTCGTTTACGTGCTGTCGGGCGTCTTCAATCTCTATACCGTCAACTGGCTGCTCAAGAACCTGCTGAGCGTCGGACTGATCGCTCTGGTCGTCGTGTTCCAGCCGGAACTGCGCAGAGCGCTGGAGTTCCTTGGCCGCGGAAAATTCACGACCAGGGGCTTTTCCTTTGAGAAGGAAAATTTCAGTTCGAACGTGGACATCATCGTCCGGGCCGTGGACTATTTCGCGGCCAAAAAGGAAGGCGCGCTGATCATCGTGGAGAACGAGACCGCGCTGCAGGACGTGGCGGATACCGGCACGATCCTGGACGCCACGCTGACGGAACCCCTGCTGGAAAATATCTTTTACAAAGGTTCTCCCCTCCATGACGGCGCCGTCATCCTGCGGGGAGGACGCATCCTGGCAGCCGGCTGCGTGCTGCCGCTGACGGAGAACCCCAACCTGAGCAAAGATCTGGGCACGCGCCACAGAGCGGGCATCGGCATCACGGAGGTGTCCGACGCGCTCGTCTTGATCGTGTCTGAAGAAACCGGCATCATTTCCATGGCGCAGGACGGCAAACTGTCCCGCTTCCTGGATCTGAAGGCTGTGGAGAAGGCGCTGCTGAACCACTATCTCAGCAAGCAGTCTCAGAGGAACAACGTGACGAAAATCGGTCACACGCTTTTTGGAAAGAAGGACGACGATGGAGCGGAGAGAGATAATTGACAGGATCATAGCCGTGGCCATCGCGATCGGCCTCTGGTTTTACGTGATCAGCGTGGTCAACCCGCCTACGACAGTGCTCGTACGGCAGGTGCCCGTTACGTTATTGAATCAGGAGTATCTGAACGAATCCAAGCTCGCCATCGCGGGCGACGGCAAATATACCGTGGACGTGCTGCTGTCCGGAAAGCGTAAGGATCTGATCCTCACGCCGGAGGATCTTACAGCTACGTCGGATCTGAGCGGACTGATCCCGGGGCAGAATTACATCACCGTCAAGGTGACGTCTCCGGGCAATACGACAGTGCAGGAGATCCGCATGGAGAAGATCCAGGTCTACGTGGACGAACTGGTGAGCGTTGCGAAACCGGTCGTGCTGAACGTGGTCAACGTGCCGGAAGGCACCGAATTTACCGTACTGGGGCTGGATCCGAATACGATCACCGTATCCGGGGCGAAAAGCCTCGTGGATATGGTGGACCACATCGACGTGCATGTGGACGGCCAGGGATTTACGGTGGACGAGACGGAAACAGCGCAGATCGCCCTTACGCCGGTGGACGTGGAAGGCAATTACGTGAACGCTGTGAAGACAGACAAGGTCTTCGTCAATCTCTCGGCCACGCTGTACACCGTCAAGAGCGTTCCTCTGTATACCCGCGTGGAGGGTTCGCCCGGTCTGGGCGCGGAACTTCTGAGTTCCAACATTCCGTCCACGGTCAGCATCAAAGGTACGCTGCTCGACCTGGCGAAGATCAATTATATCGACGCGCAGCCTCTGGATATCGAAGGCATCACGTCGAATACGGAACTGCAGGTGGTGCCTATTCTGCCGGAAGGCGTGGAACTTTCTTCCGCGAACGGCGACATGACCGCCACGTTCACGCTGTCCGAACAGGGCACGGTCACCCGCGAATCCGACAGCAGCGCAGTCGCGCTGGAAGGTCTGGCGGACGGCCTGACCGCGGAGAAAGACGCGGAAGCGGTTCCGCTGACCATTTCGATCACAGGCGCCATCGCGGAGATCACGGATCTGGGCGAAGACGCTGTGTCGCTTTACGTGGATCTTTCGGAGATCGCGGAAGCCGGCGAATATGACCTCCCCATTCTGGGCAGGTCTGAAGAGGGGAAGACCCTGGAAGTTATCACTGAGCCTGCGGAGCTTCACGTGACCGTCACGGCCGTCGAAGAGCCTGCGCAGGAAGAACCGGAAGAATCGAATTAAAAGAGAGGAAGCTGACTATGGGAAAGTATTTCGGAACAGACGGATTCAGAGGAAACGCCAACGTAGACCTGACCGCGGTGCACGCGTTCAAGATCGGGCTTTTCCTGGGCTGGTATTACGCGAAAGATCCCAAGATGAAGCGTCCGGCGGATTACCGCGCCAGCGTCGTGGTCGGTAAGGACACCCGCCTTTCCAGTTATATGTTCGAAGAAGCGCTGACGGCAGGCCTGGCCGCCTCCGGCGCAGACGTGTATCTGCTGCACGTCACGTCCACTCCCAGCGTCGCGTACGTCGCGAGAACGGAGGATTTCGACTGCGGCATCATGATCTCCGCCAGCCACAACCCGTTCCACGACAACGGCATCAAACTGATCAACGAGAACGGCGAAAAGATGCCGGACGACGTGATCGACGACGTGGAGAAGTATCTGGACGGCAACTATAAGCCGGAAGGCTACGACGGGGCTGTCTGGGACGTGCCTTTGGCGACGGGCGACAAGATCGGCCGGGTCATCGATTACTCCGCCGGCCGCAACCGCTACATCGGCTATCTGATCTCCCTGGCGACCTGCTCGTTCAAGGATAAGTGGGTCGGACTGGACTGCGCCAACGGCAGCACCTGGCAGATCGCCCGCAGCGTGTTCGACGCGCTGGGCGCGAAGACCTTCGTCATCAACGACCGTCCCGACGGCACGAATATCAACACCAACTGCGGCTCCACGCATATCGAGATGCTGCAGCGGCTCGTCAAGGAAAACCGTCTGGACTGCGGCTTCGCGTTCGACGGTGACGCCGACAGATGCCTTGCCGTGGATGAAAACGGCGACGTCGTGAACGGCGACGAGATCATGTACATGTGCGCGAAGTACATGAGGGAAAAGGGTACGCTGGGCGACACGAAGGTCGTTACGACCGTCATGTCCAATTTCGGCCTGTACAAAGCGCTGGACGAGCTGGGCATCGGCTATGAACAGACGGCGGTCGGCGATAAATACGTATACGAAAATATGGTGGCCAACGATCACCTGATCGGCGGCGAGCAGTCCGGCCACATCATCTTCCGCAAATACGCGACGACCGGCGACGGCCTGATCACGGCCATCAAGGTCATGCAGTGCATGCTGGAGCAGAAGATGACCCTCTCCGAACTGCATAAGGACATCACCATGTATCCGCAGGTGCTGAAGAACGTGGAAGTCACCGACAAGGACGAGACGCTGGCGGCTCCTGCCGTCAAGGCATCCGTGGAAGCGGAAACAGCCCGTCTGGGCAAGACCGGACGCGTGCTGCTCAGAAAGAGCGGCACAGAGCCCGTTTTGCGGGTCATGGCGGAAGCGGCGTCGTTCGAGGACGCCGAGAAGAGCGTGGATAACATGATCGCGGCCATGAAGGCCTGCGGCATGCTGGTGAAAGTGAGGTAATCCCATGGCGGAACAGAAAGTGCCTAAGATCGCGGATCTGTACGATCTCGAACATACCATCGCCGCGCCGCTCCTCGAAGGGAAGGAGTATCCCTGGGAAGCGCTGGACGGCATCAAGGAATTCATCCTGCAGCTCGGACCCACGCTGGATCCGGAGCTCTACGACAACCCCGCGGAAGGCGTCTGGGTCGCGAAGGACGCGAAGGTGTTCCCCAGCGCCTATCTGGGAAGCCCCTGCATCATCGACTGCGGAGCGGAAGTGCGCCACTGCGCGTTTATCCGCGGTTCCGCCATCGTGGGCAAGAACGCCGTGGTCGGAAACTCCGTGGAGCTGAAGAACGTCGTGCTGTTCGATAACGTGCAGACGCCCCATTATAATTATGTAGGAGATTCCATTCTGGGCTATAAGGCGCACATGGGCGCCGGTTCCATCACCAGCAACGTCAAGAGCGACAAGACTCTGGTGGTGATCAAGGCGAAGGACGAGCAGATCGCGACCGGCCGCAAGAAGGTCGGCGCCATGCTGGGAGACTGCGTCGAGGTGGGATGCAACAGCGTTCTGAACCCCGGAACGGTCATCGGCAGACATTCCAACGTCTATCCCACGTCCAGCGTCAGAGGCGTCGTACCGGCAAACAGCATCTACAAGGGCTCCGGCAATATCGTAGAGAAAGACTGATTGATACAACTATAAAAGGAGATCATTATGAGAGTCGTTATTCAGGAAGATTACAGCAAGATGTGCAAGTGGGCAGCCGATTATATCGCTGCGAAGATCAAGGCGCACAACGCGGGACCCGAAAAGGACAGACCCTTTGTGCTCGGTCTGCCGACAGGTTCCAGCCCCATCGGCGTATACAAGGAACTCGCGAGACAGAACCAGGCCGGAGAACTTTCCTTCGCCAACGTCGTTACGTTTAATATGGACGAATATCTTGGTCTGCCCAGAGAGCACGACCAGTCCTATTGGTATTTCATGCACGACAATTTCTTCGATCATCTGGTCGATATGAAGCCGGAGAACATCAACATCCTCAACGGCATGACCGATGACCCGGAGAAAGAATGCGCGAACTACGAGGCGAAGATCGCAAGCTACGGCGGGATCGACCTGTTCATGGGCGGCATCGGCGTCGACGGCCACATCGCCTTCAACGAACCCTTTACGTCTCTCAGCTCCCGCACCGGCGTGCGCGACCTGACGACGGATACCCGCATCGTAAACTCCCGCTTCTTCGGAAACGATCCCGAGGCGGTTCCTTCCCAGGCTCTGTCTGTCGGCGTAGGCACCGTTACGGACAGCAAGGAAGTGCTGATCCTGATCAACGGCCACAACAAGGCCCGCGCTCTGGCTGCTACGGTGGAAGGCAACGTTTCCAGCAAATGGACCTGCAGCGCGCTGCAGATGCACAACGGCGCGATCATCGCCTGCGACGAGGCCGCGTGCGGCGAACTTACCGTGGATACCTATAAGTATTTCCTCGATATCGAAAGGAAAGAGAGGCTGTAAACGCCCCCGGCCCCTTTTAACAAAAAAAGGGGATTTTCCTCGGAAAAGTTAATGAAATTGTGTCTCGCCCCACAAAATACACAACATTTTGTGGGGTTTTTTACAAGTTAAAAAAAGTTGAAAAAACTTCAAAAAAGTCGTTGACATCGACCCCTTCGGTGCGTATAATCTTAAATGTTCCGCGTCAAACGGAACTTGAACCTTGAAAACAACATAGTGTAGAAATTGAGTCGAAGAGATCATTAAGTTGATCTCAAAAGACGAGAAAAGTACAAAAGATACAATCTGCAATAAGGTAGA
>JAFPXN010000126.1 GCA_017412505.1 Bacillota bacterium
GACGACGAGGCCGCCGGAGCCGATCATGGCGCCGATCTTCTTCAGGGAGTCGAAGTCCAGGGGCAGATCCAGATGCTCGGGCGATGCGGTCGTCGCGCCGCCGGAAGGTCCGCCGATCTGAACGGCCTTGAATTTCTTGCCGTTCGGGATGCCGCCGCCGATGTCGAACACGACTTCGCGGATGGTGGTGCCCATGGGGACTTCGATCAGGCCGGTGTTCACGACGTTGCCGGTGAGGGCGAACGCCTTGGTGCCGGGGCTGGTCGGGGTGCCGATGCTTCTGTACCAGTCGACGCCGCGATAGATGATGAGCGGCACGTTGGCGAACGTTTCGACGTTGTTCAGCACGGTCGGCTTTTCCCAGAGGCCTTTTTCGATGGTCCGGGGCGGCTTGACCCGCGGCATGCCCCGGTTGCCTTCGATGGACGCGGTCAGCGCGGAGCCTTCGCCGCAGACGAACGCGCCGGCGCCCTTGTTCACGTGGATGCGGAAATTGAAGTCGGATCCGAGGATGTTGTCGCCCAGCAGGCCGACTTCCTCTGCCTTCTCGATGGCCGTCTTCAGGCGGTTGACCGCCAGAGGATACTCGGCTCTGACGTAGATATAGCCCTCGTCCGCGCCAGCCGCGAGGCCTGCGATCATCATGCCTTCCAGGACGCTGTGGGGGTTGCCCTCCATGACGGAGCGGTCCATGAACGCGCCGGGGTCACCCTCGTCGCCGTTGCACACGATGTATTTCTTGTCGGACTTCTGCTTTCTCGCGCCGTCCCACTTCTTTCCCGCGGGGAAACCGCCGCCGCCTCTGCCGCGCAGTCCGGAATCGATGATGGTCTTGCAGATCTGCTCGTCCGTCATCTCGAACAGCGCCTTTTCGAAGGCCGCGTAGCCGTCGCGGGCGATGTATTCCTCGATGCTCTCCGCGTCGTTTCTGCCGCAGTTCTCCAGCACGACTCTATGCTGCTTTTTATAGAACGGGATGTCTTCCTGCCGCGGATAGGCCACGCCGTCCATGTGGTAGACGAGGCGGTCGATCACTTCGCCCTTGACGATGGTCTGCTCGATGATCTCCTTGACGTCTTCGGGTTTGACGTGGCAGTACAGGATGCCTGCCGGTTCGATATGCAGCAGCGGACCCATTTCGCAGAATCCGTGGCAGCCGCTCATCTTCAGATGCAGCGATTTTTCCTCGTCCGTATCGTGCTTCAAGCCGATGTAGACGGGCAGTTTTCTCTTCTTGCACTCTTTTTCGAGTTCTTCCTTGATCTTGAGCGCGCCTCCGGCGATGCAGCCGGTACCGGCGCACAGCAGCACGGACGTGCACTGTTCGCTCTGACGCAGGGCGTTCTTCGCCTTGGACTGGTAGACGTGGAAGGATTCTCTCGTAAACTTTCTGCTTTGCATCGTTCTTGCCATCGCCTACGCCTCCTTCCTGCGGATCTCGTCGATGAGCGCCACGGCGGCTTCCGGGGTCATCTTGGAGTGGACCTCGCCGTCGATGGTCATGACCGGAGCCAGACCGCAGGCGCCCAGGCAGGCAACCGTTTCCAGCGTAAACTTGCCGTCGTCGCTGGTCTTTCTCTTGCCGGTCAGCTTCAGCTCTTCGCGCAGCGCGTTGTAGATCGGCTCGGACTTGCGCACGTGGCAGGCTGTTCCGGTGCAGACCTTGATGATGTGTTCGCCCTTCGCTTCCAGCGAGAAATTCTCGTAGAACGTCGCGACGCTGTAGACGCGGGAGATGGGGATCTCCAGCATCTCCGCGATCTTTTCGAGAGCCGCTTCGCTCAGGTAGTTGAACTCGGTCTGGATCTCCTGCATGATCGCGATCAGGTTGGAAGGTTCGCAGTCGTAGCTCTCCACGATCTGCTCGACCTTAGCCAGCTGTTGTTTCATGGTTTTCTCCTTATATTTATGAATGAAATCGTTAACCGCAAATAATTGTAGCAACTGTAAAAGCGCATTTCAACCACATTTTGTACGGAGAGTGCACGTTTTTTGCCGTGGAAAGTTCTGCATTTTTTCGTTAACCCCTTAAATTGTTTACAAGCCCCTGCGCTGTATACGATTGTCGTGCTGCGGCGGTTTTATGCTATAATTATAGTGTTGTGCACAAATCACCGTTTTAAAGGAGAATCCCATGAATTACGCAGAAGAATCCCTGAAACTCCACGAACAGTGGAAAGGAAAGATAGAAGTCATTGCCAAGGTGCCCGTCGCCACGAAAGACGACCTGTCCCTGGCTTATACCCCCGGCGTGGCGCAGCCCTGCCTGGAGATCCAGAAGGACCTGGACAAGAGCTATGACCTGACGCTCCGCCACAATCTGTGCGCGGTCATCACCGACGGTTCCGCGGTGCTGGGTCTGGGCGACATCGGTCCGGAAGCCGGCATGCCCGTCATGGAAGGCAAGTGCGTGCTGTTCAAGGCATTCGGCGGCGTGGATGCCATCCCCCTGTGCGTCAAGACCAAGGACGTGGACGAATTCGTCAACGCGGTCTACCTCATCTCCGGATCCTTCGGCGGCATCAACCTGGAGGACATCGCGGCTCCCAGATGCTTCGAGATCGAAGAGAAACTGAAAGCCAAGTGCGATATCCCCATCTTCCACGACGACCAGCACGGCACGGCGGTCATCACGCTGGCCGGCCTGTCCAACGCCCTGAAGGTCGTGGGCAAGAAGCTGGAAGACGTCAAGATCGTCACGAGCGGCGCGGGCGCGGCGGCTATCGCCATCGTCAAGCTGCTGCTGACCGCCGGCGCCAGAAATATCGTCATGTGCGACCGCACCGGCACGATCTACAAGGGCCGCGAGAAGGGCATGAACCCGGTCAAGGAGCAGATGGCCGAAAAGACCAATCCCGACAGGATCCGGGGAAGTCTGGCGGACGCCATCAAGGGCGCGGACGTCTTCATCGGCGTATCCGCTCCCGGCACGCTCACGAAGGACATGGTCCGCACCATGAACAAGGACGCGGTCATCTTCGCCTGCGCGAACCCCACGCCGGAGATCTTCCCCGACGAGGCGAAGGAAGCGGGCGCGAGAGTCGTCTCCACCGGCCGCAGCGACTACCCCAACCAGATCAACAACGTGCTGGCATTCCCGGGCATCTTCCGCGGCGCGTTCGACGTAAGAGCCTCCCAGATCAACGAGGAGATGAAGCTGGCCGCTTCCAAGGCGCTGGCGGACCTGGTCTCTCCGGAAGAGCTGTCCGAGGACTACATCATCCCGGCGGCCTTCGACAAGAGAGTGGGACCAGCCGTCGCCAAAGCCGTAGCGGATGCCGCCAGAGCGACCGGCGTCGCGCGCATCTGATCCCATACGCATCTTCATAATTACATAGTTGGCAAAAAGAGCACATGGTACCTGTCCCCATGTGCTCTTTTTTGCGTTTTTGTTAGCACTCTCCCTTGACGAGTGCTAATTTGCGTGATATAACAATACTGGGTCCGGGCTCCAGGGCACCGAGACCCGAAAGAAAGAACAATAAGGGGGAAAAATATAGATGGAAATGAGAATGAATCCGCAGGATCAGGACAAGCGCAGCCCGCTCGAAAAGTACGGGCAGGACCTGGTCGCGCGGGCCAAAGAACAGAAGATGGATCCGGTGATCGGGCGGGACGAGGAGATCCGCAACGTCATCCGCATCCTGAGCAGAAAAACGAAAAACAACCCGGTGCTCATCGGCGAACCCGGCGTCGGCAAGACCGCTATCGCGGAAGGTCTGGCGCAGCGGATCATGCGCGGCGACGTGCCGGAGGGATTGAAACAGAAGACCGTCGTGTCGCTGGATATGGGAGCGCTGATCGCGGGCGCCATGTACCGCGGCGAATTCGAAGAGCGTCTGAAGGGCGTGCTGAACCAGGTGAAGGAGAGCGAAGGCAAGATCATCCTGTTCATCGACGAACTGCACACCATCGTCGGCGCCGGCAAGACCGAAGGGTCCATGGACGCGGGCAACCTGCTCAAGCCCATGCTGGCCAGAGGCGAACTGCACTGCATCGGCGCGACGACCCTGGACGAATACCGCAAATACATCGAGACCGACGCCGCGCTGGAAAGACGGTTCCAGCCGGTCATGGTGGACGAACCCACCGTGGAAGACACGATCTCGATCTTAAGAGGTCTCAAGGAACGCTACGAGATCTACCACGGGGTCACGATCCACGACAACGCGCTCGTGGCAGCCGCCACCCTCTCCAACCGCTACATCTCCGACCGTTTTCTGCCGGATAAGGCCATCGACCTGGTGGACGAAGCCTGCGCTTCGATCCGCACGGAGATGGACTCCATGCCGGAAGAACTGGACGCGCTGCGCAGAAAGATCATGCAGCTGGAGATCGAAGAGACGGCACTGAAGAAGGAAAAGGACAATCTGTCCAAGGAGCGCCACACGAAACTGCTGGAAGAGCTGAAGGAGCTGCACGAAAAGTTCGACAGCCAGAAGGCCGTCTGGGAACGCGACAAGAGAGCCGCGGAAGACATCAAAAAGATCAAGGCCGACATCGAACGGGTGAACGGCCGCATCGAAGCCGCGCAGCTGCAGGCGGACTACGAGACCGCCAGCCGGCTGCAGTACTCCGAGCTGCCGCGCCTGGAGAAAAAGCTGGCCGAAGCGAACGCCGCGGTCGAAGAAGGCCGCAGCCAGAGCCTGGTGCGCGACACGGTCACCGACGAGGAGATCGCCGCCATCGTAGCCCGCTGGACCGGCATCCCCGTAGCCAAGCTGATGGAAGGCGAACGCGAGAAGATCCTGCGCCTGGACGAGATCCTGCACGAGCGGGTCATCGGCCAGGACGAAGCGGTCACAAAGGTCGTGGAAGCCATCCAGAGAAGCCGCGCCGGCATCGCGGACCCGAACCGGCCCATCGGTTCGTTCCTGTTCCTGGGTCCCACGGGCGTGGGCAAGACGGAGCTGGCTAAATCTCTGGCGCAGGCCCTGTTCGACGACGAGAAGAACATGGTGCGCATCGACATGACCGAGTACATGGAGAAGTTCTCCGTATCGCGTCTGATCGGAGCGCCCCCGGGGTACGTTGGCTACGACGAAGGCGGCCAGCTGACGGAAGCGGTCCGCAGAAAGCCCTACTCCGTCGTGCTGTTCGACGAGGTCGAAAAGGCCCATCC
>JAFPXN010000127.1 GCA_017412505.1 Bacillota bacterium
AGGCACGGTGGAGATCGACATCAAAGACAGCTACTTCAACATGAAGCAGTACATCGAGCCGGTGATGCACATCATCGAGCGGGCGAAGAAGGCCTACGCGGACGCCGGCGTCACCCCCATCATCCAGCCGATCCGCGGCGGCACGGACGGGTCGCACCTGTCCGAGAACGGGCTTCCTTGCCCGAATCTCTCCACGGGCGGAGAGAACTTCCACGGCGAGCGCGAGTTCGTCTCCATCCAGGCCATGAGAAAGATGGTCGAGGTGCTGGTGAACATCGTGAAGGAGGGCTGACCGCGCAGGGAAGGGACCTGAAAACAAGACAAAAAGAGGGCGGAAACGCCCTCTTTTCTTTTATCGTCTAATAACGATGCGAGTTATTATTTCAACAGCTCTCTCGCAAAGAAATCCCAGAAGGACGCTCCAACTTCCAACGCGTCGTCGTTGAAGTCGTAGTGGGGATTGTGGAGCGGGAAGTTCTCCGCATCCGGCCGTGCCGTGCCCAGGTTGAAGAAGCATCCGGGGACGCAGTTCGCGAAATAAGAGAAGTCCTCCGAACCGGTACTGGCCGGACAGTCGTCGTCTACATTCTCCGCGCCGAAACATTTTCTCGCCGCGTCTACGACCTTGCCGACGCACGCCTTGTTATTGATGACCGGAAGAAATTCGTGCGTGTAAGTCACTTCACAGGTGGCGCCGTTCATGGCGCAGACGTGTTCGCAGATCTCCCGCATGCGCGCTTCGATCAGGGCAGAGTCTTCCAGCGTATAGGTCCGGGCGTCACCCCGTACGACCACGTGGGACGGGATGGCGTTGTGCACGCCGTCGCATTCCACTTCCGTGCAGGAGACGACGACCGCGTTGGTCGGCGTCGCATTTCGCGAAACGATGGTCTGCAGCGCGAGATAGATCTCCGCGAAGCAAGCCAGAGGATCGACCGTATTCTGCGGCCGGGAAGCATGGCCTCCGCGTCCGTTGATCTTGATCGTGAAGTTGTCTTCCGCGGCGTTCATGCCGCCGACTTTCGTCTCGATCCTGCCGAAAGGCAGAACGGGACTGTTGTGCAGGCCGTAGACCTCGTCGCAGGGAAAGCGCTCGAACAGGCCGTCTTCCACCATGTCCTTCGCGCCCCAGCCGGGCTCCTCACCGGGCTGGAAGATAAAGCGTACCGTGCCGTTAAAAGACGGATCCGAAGCCAGAAGGGCTGCCGCACCCAGAAGCATCGTCGTATGCCCGTCGTGGCCGCAGGCATGCATCTTCTTCTCCGTTTTCGACGCGTAGGGCAGGCCGGTCTCTTCCGTCATGGCGATACAGTCCATGTCGGCACGGATGCCAATGGTGGGGCCTTCGCCGGTGCCTTTCAGGGTCGCGACGATGCCGTGGCCGCCGATGCCGGTTACAACTTCCAGATTCGGCATCTCCGCAAGGCGGGCCGCGACGAATTTCGCCGTATCGCTTTCCTGCCGGGCCAGTTCCGGGTGTTCGTGCAGGTGATGCCGCCAGGCGACCATATCCTGTTTCAGTTGATTTTTATCGATCATGCTTTTCTCCTTTGATCTAATGGGGACGGTTCTTTTTGATCTAAAAAGAACCGTCCCCATTAACCTATGCCATTCTGATCTTTACGAGCTCTGCAAACCACTCCGCGCCGGAGAGCAGGATCCCGTCGTTGTAATCGTAGCAGGCGTGATGGTTGGGCTTGTCGTGAGCCTCGTCCACATTGCCCGTGAAGCAATAGCAGCCGGGTACGAACTGCTGATATTTTGCGAAGTCCTCGGAGCCCATGATGGGGTCACAGCCCAGGATGACGTTCTCTTTGCCGTAGACCTTTTCCGCCGCCTTGGCTGCCCAGTTCGCGCAGCTCTCATCGTTGATCGTTGCGATAAATTCTCTGGAATACTCTACTTCCCAGGTCGCGTCGTTCATCTCGCAGATGGAGGCGACGACCTTGCGCATCCGCGCTTCGATCAGCTCGGAGACCTTCGGATCGTAGCTTCTGCAGTCGCCCTTGATCGTCACGTTGGAGGGGATGGCGTTGGGCGCGCCGTCCGTGATGAATTCCGTGCAGCTGACCACGGCAGGGCGCAGGGGATCCACGTTTCTGGAGACGATGGTCTGCAGGGCCGTGACGACTTCCGCGCCGATCACGATGGGGTCCTTCGTCTTGTGGGGGCCGCTGGCGTGACCGCCCAGACCATGGATCTGGATGATAAAGTCATCTTCCGCCGCCATGCAGGGACCGACCGCGATGTTCATCGTGCCTTTGGGGAAATAGTTGAAGTTATGCTGGCCGTACATCTCCTGGATGCCGAAGCGCTCCATCACGCCGTCCTTGATCATGGCATCCGCGCCCCAGCCTGGTTCTTCCGCCGGCTGGAACACGAGCACGACCGTGCCTTTGAAGGCCTTTTCGTCCGCGATGAGCTTGGCAGCGCCCAGCAGGGTGGCGGTGTGGCCGTCGTGGCCGCAGGCGTGCATGCGCTGCTCGGTCTGGGAAGCGTACTCGAACGTATTCAGCTCGATGATCTTATTGCAGTCCATGTCTGCTCTGAGACCGATCACCGGGCCGTCTCCGTTCTTCAGAACGCCGACAACGCCCGTCTTTCCCACGTGCTCTTCCACTTCGTAACCCCAGGAACGGAGCTTTTCCGCCACGATCTTTGCGGTTCTTTCCTCTTCGAAGGCCGCCTCCGGGTGCTGGTGGATATCGTGTCTCCAGGAAATGATCTCCTGCTCGAGCTGTTTTTTATCGATCATTTTATAACTCCTTTATCGTTTAATCGGTGATTCGGCGGGATGTGCCCGGCGAGGACCATCGGGGATACCGGTTCTTAGCGATTGACGAGCCCTCGGTGAAGTCAGAGCTTAGAACCGCTGTTGGGGCCACGCTGAGCGAGAGCGTGTCCGAGCGGGCACATCCCGCCGAACCCTTATTCGAAGCTGGGATACTTGCCGTCCCAGACGATGTCGCGGTAATTCTTCTTGTCCGTGTCGCCCTCTGTGGAGAAGCACAGGATGACGGAATTTTCGTCCAGTCCCAGCTCTTCCTTGAAGGCCTCCAGATCCTTGGACTTCAGCAGGGTCACCGCGAAGCCTGCGCCCGCCGCGCCGGATTCGCCGGAGATCACCTTGTCGTCGCCCGGCAGGGGATTGCCCAGTGTGCGCATGCCCTTGGCCGCGACCCAGTCCGGCATGGAGACGGAGTAGTCCGCGTAGTCGCGCAGCATCTCCCAGCCGATCGTGCAGGGTTCGCCGCAGGCAAGTCCTGCCATGATGGTCGAAAGGGCGCCGCCCACGGGATGCAGCTTGCCGTCGTTCGCCTTGGACGTCTGATAGATGCAGTCCGCCGCGTCCGGCTCCACGATGACGATCCTGGGCTTGTCCGCACCGTAGTAACTGGCCAGGAAACCCGTGACCGCACCGCTCATGGCGCCGACGCCGGCCTGCAGGAACACGTGGGTGGGCTTTACAAAACCCATCTGACCCGCGGCTTCCAGCGCCATGGTCGTATAACCCTGCATGATCCAGGTCGGATACTTCGTATAGCCCTCCCAGGCCGTATCCTGCACCATGATCCAGCCGTACTTTTCCGCCTGGGAATTGGCGAAACGCACCGCATCGTCGTAGTTCAGGTCCGTAATGGAGGCTTCCGCGCCGGCCTTTCTGATGTTGTCCAGCCTCTCCTGGGCGCTGCCGTGGGGCATATACACCACGCTCTTGTGACCCTGCTTCGTCGCGGCCCAAGCGATGCCTCTGCCGTGGTTGCCGTCGGTCGCGGTGACGAACGTCAGCTGGCTGTTGTCGCCGGCCGCCTTATGCTCTTCGACGCACTTGCCGACGCAGTAGGTGCCGCCCAGCGCTTTGAACGCGTTCAGCCCGAAGCGATAGCTCTCGTCTTTTACGTAGAAGCCCTTGATCCCAAGGCTCTTTGCCAGATTCGGCAGCTTGGCCAGCGGGGTCTCGCAGTATTCCGCGAAGGTCTGGTGGAACGTCTTGGCCTTCCGCGCCTCTTCTTCGGAGAACAGCTTCGTGCTGCTTAAAGGCTGCGCGTGGTGGATCTTGCAGTATTTGATCTCGCTCATGGATTTCTTCCTCCTTTGTTTCTGTGCGATATATTGCATATCGCACCTACAATATAACAAGCAGTTTCCA
>JAFPXN010000128.1 GCA_017412505.1 Bacillota bacterium
AAAAGTCCGTGAGCATGGGAAGGTTCTGCTTGTCCATAGGGAGTTCCTCCTAAAGCATTTTCTTCAGATACTGACCCGTATAGGATCCTTTGACTTTAGCCACTTCTTCCGGCGTGCCTTTCGCGACGATGCGTCCGCCGCGCTCGCCTCCGTCGGGGCCAAGATCGATAATGTAGTCCGCAGTTTTAATGACGTCCAGGTTGTGCTCGATAACGACTACGGTGTTTCCTGCGTCCACCAGCGCCTGCAGCACGTCGATCAGTTTTTCCACATCCGCGAAGTGAAGACCCGTGGTAGGTTCATCGAGGATGTAGAGCGTCTTGCCCGTGCTCTTGCGCGACAGCTCCGTCGCCAGCTTGATGCGCTGGGCTTCGCCGCCGGACAGCTGGGTGGAAGGCTGGCCGAGCTTGATGTAGCCCAGACCGACCTCGTGCAGCGTGTGGATGTAGCGGTTGATGCCGGGGATGTTCTTGAAGAAATCCAGGGCTTCGTCCACGCTCATATCCAGCACTTCGAAGATGTTCTTTCCCTTGTATTTGACTTCCAGCGTCTCCCGGTTGTAGCGCCTGCCGTGGCAGACTTCGCAGGGTACGTAGACATCGGGAAGGAAATTCATCTCGATCTTAATTATACCATCTCCCTGGCACGCTTCGCACCTCCCGCCTTTTACATTGAAGGAAAATCTTCCCGGTGCATAGCCCCGAATCTTCGCCTCGTTCGTCTGGGCGAACAGGCTGCGGATGGGTGCGAAGACGCCGGTGTAGGTGGCGGGGTTGGAGCGGGGCGTCCGGCCGATGGGCGACTGGTCGATGTCGATGACCTTGTCGATGTGCTCGATGCCCTCGATCGCTTTATGTTTGCCCGGTTTATCCTTCGCCCGGTACATCTTCTCGGCTACGGCCTTGTACAGGATCTCGTTGATCAGGGTCGATTTGCCGGACCCGGATACGCCGGTGATGCAGGTGAAGGTCCCCAGGGGGATGTCCACGTTGATATTCTTCAGATTGTTCTCCGCCGCGCCTTTGATGGTAAGACGGTTGCCGTTTCCGGGCCGGCGGGTCTTCGGTACCTCGATCTTGCGGGCGCCGGAAAGATACTGACCCGTGATGGATTCCTTGCAGGCCTTCACTTCCTCCAGCGTGCCCTGCACCACCAGGTGGCCGCCTTCCGCGCCTGCACCGGGACCGATGTCGATGATCTGGTCCGCCTTCTCCATGGTCTCTTGGTCGTGCTCCACGACGATGAGGGTGTTGCCCAGATCCGTCAGGCCTCTGAGGGCATCCAGCAGCTTGCTGTTGTCCTTCTGATGGAGGCCGATGGAGGGTTCATCCAGGATGTACATGACCCCCACCAGCGACGAGCCGATCTGGGTCGCCAGGCGGATGCGTTGGGATTCGCCGCCGGACAGCGTTGCGGAAGCCCGTGCGAGCGTGAGATAGTCCAGACCCACTTCGATGAGGAACGAAAGTCGCGCCTTGATCTCCTTCAGGATGAGCCGCGCGATGGACATCTCCTTTTCGGAGAGCTTTTCCGGAAGCTGCTCCGTAAAGGCCAGGGCGTCCCGGATGGACATCTCCGTAAAGGCGATGATGTCGATGCCGCCTACGGTGACCGCCAGGATCTCGGGCTTGAGCCTTCTGCCCTTGCATTCGCTGCAGGTGTTGATGGACATAAAGCTCTCGATGCGCTGGCGTATGCTCTCGGTCTGGGTGTAACCCAGCCGGTTTTCGATGTTGTGGCAAAGCCCCGACAGGGAATCTGCCCGGTGGGAGATGGAACCGTCCCAGCGCTTGTAATCGTAAGTGATCTTGCGGCCGTTCGTGCCGTGCCAGATCTCGTCCTTGAACTTTTCGGGCATGTCCTTGTAGGGCACGGAGGTGTCGCTGCCGTAATCCTTCGCCAACTGCCGGTGCATGGCCTTGTAGATGCCGGGGAATTCGATCATGGCATAGGCGTTCTTCAGGGCGCCTTCGTCGATGGATTTGTTCGGATCTTCCACGACGAGGTCGGGATCCACATAGGAAATGAAGCCCAGACCGTTGCACTTGGGGCAGGCGCCGAAGGGCGAGTTGAACGAAAAGCTGCGGGGTTCCAGTTCGCCCACGGAAATGCCGTGGTCCGGACAGGCCAGCTTCGTGGAGAACAGTTTTTCTTCGGTCTTATCGCCGATCTGCACGATGCAGCCCACGAGGCCGTCGCCCTGGGAGACCGCCAGCTCCGCGGATTCCGCGATGCGGCTCTCTTGGCCTTCCCTTACGACGATGCGGTCCACCACGATGTCGATGGAGTGCTTAAAGGTCTTTGCCAGCTTGATCTCGTCTTCGTTGAGATTCTTGATTTCGCCGTCCACCCGCACGCGGATGAAGCCTTCTCTTTTGATGCGCTCCAGGATCTTTTCGTGCGTGCCCTTCTTCTCCCGGATGACGGGAGCCAGCAGCGTAAGCCGGGCCCCTTCGCCGAAAGCCATCAGCTGCTCCACGATCTGGTCCACGCTCTGGCTGGTGATCTCCCTGCCGCAGACGGGACAATGGGGAATGCCGATGCGGGCGTAGAGCAGACGCAGATAATCGTAAACTTCCGTTACGGTGCCCACGGTGGACCGGGGGTTCTTGGACGTGGTCTTCTGGTCGATGGAAATGGCGGGAGACAGACCCTCGATGGAGTCCACGTCGGGTTTGTCCACCTGGCCCAGGAACTGCCGGGCGTAGGCCGACAGGCTTTCCACGTAGCGTCTCTGCCCCTCCGCGTAGATCGTATCGAACGCCAAAGAGGACTTTCCGCTGCCGGAAAGCCCTGTGACCACGACCATCTTGTCGCGGGGTATGGTAAGATTCAGATTCTTTAAGTTATGGGCGCGCGCGCCCCGGATGACTAAGTCTTTCTGCATGAAATAATACGCGTTGCGTGCCTGGTAAAAACATGTTGTTCTTTATTATACAGCAAACGGCTCGAAGAAACAAAAGAAGTCCAAAGTTCCTATCAACGGGCGACGGTCTCTATCGTGATCTGAAGACCTTTGAGGATCTGTTCAGGCTCGAGGGCGGGAACGGAAGGCGGAAGCGCCATGCCGGTGGAAGCGGGAACGTGGATGAAGCCTCCTATTACACTTTTAAAAAGCGGTTCGCTGGCGATGGCCCTGAGAAGACCGTAGAACAGATCGTTGCAGACGTAAACGCCGGCGCTGTTGGAGATCTTCGCAGGCAGCCCTGCTTTACGGATCTCCTCCGTAATTCTGCGGACGGGCAGACGGGTGAAGTACGCAGGCTGTCCGGCAGCGTCGACAGGTTCATCGTGGGGGAAAAAGCCGCCGTTATCCGGGATCGATTCGTCCCTGCAATTGATCGCCACCCGTTCCGGCGTGATCTCCGCGCGACCTTCCGCAAGACCCACGCAGACCACTGCATCAGGCAGTTCTCTGCGCATTGTCTCCAAAAGAATCTCCGCGGCCTTTCCGTAAACCACGGGAAGCTGCAGTTTCACAAGTTGTACGTTTTCCGGTGCGTTCAACGCCGAAACGGCTTCCCATGAGGGATTGATTGCGCCTCCGTCAAAGGGTTCGAAACCGGTTACGATAATCTTCATAGTCTGCTCCTCTCCGCAGGCATGCTGCGCTTTCCCGGATGATCCGATGAACTTCATTATACCGCAAGCTGCTCAAAGAAACAAAAAAGCCCGAAGTCACCTTCGAGCTGTAAGATCTATTTACCCGGAACAGCCGCCGGAACGCGCGCGGCCCAGGGCTTAAAGAGCATCGACGCGATCCATCCGCCGGCCAGACCGCACAGCAGCGCGATGCCCATGGCGAGGATGACCCGCGCAGGATCGTTGAAAGCGAACGGCGCCAACAGACCCGGGATCGTAGACGCCGTGCCCGGCGCGTCGCAGACGATGCCGAGCGTCACGGCGGCGATGCCCGAAAGGGATCCGCCCAGGAAACTGCTGGCATAAATGGGGATCGGATGTCTCGTGATGATGTCCGCCTGGGTCAGCGGCTCCAGAATGACCGCCAGCGTGCTGCCCTCTCCGCCCAGATGCAGGCGATGGAACAGCACCGCGTTGGAGAACGCGCCGCCGAAACAGGCGGTGCAGGCGATGCCCATGGGAAGACCGGTCAGCCCCAGCATGGCGGTGAGCGCCATGGAACTGAGCGGCGACGTGCACACGATCTTCATGATGCCGCCGAGCACGAAGCCCATCAGCAGAGGCGACTGGTGCGTCGCTTCCGTGATGGCGCCGCCGACGGTCGCGATGACCGCGGTCACGCCCGGGGAAGTCACATGCGCGATCAGATAAAAGCCCGTGGCAGACAGCAGCGCGCCCGCGATGACGTCGAGCCCTGCGGGGATCTTCTTGACGATCCTTAACGCGAAATGCATGGCATAAGCCGCCAGAAAACCGGGAAGGATGCCGAACTGGCTGCAGGCAAGTCCGCCCGCGACGGCGAAAACGGGATCCGTACCCATGGCGAAACTGACGAGGATGGCGGAAGCGGTCCCGCCCAGAGAACCCGCGGCGCCGCCGATCGCCGCGAACAGCGGCACGCCGGCGAAATCGCCCAGGATATACTGAAAGATGGCTTCGACGAGGAACGAAGCGATGGCCGCGTTGGCCAGTCCGCCCATGGCCTCGTCGCCCTTGGGACATTTGAGTGAAAAAGCGGAAAACACAGCGAGCGTAAGGATCAGCGCGCCGATTCCCTGGATAAATTGCATGGTATTGCCTCCGGTCAAAAAACAAAAAACGGCAAGGAAAACAATCGCCCTGTCGCTTCTGTCCTTTTGCCTGAAAGCATTGCTCCTTCGGCAGCAGTCGCCTGCATTCTCCAGAACGGTGTCCGCGGATGGTCTTTGGCCTGAAAGCTTCGCTGTTTCCCTGGCGCCGGAAACAGTTTTCCTCGACGGCTGCCCAAAGCGGGCATTTTCCATCCGGTTCATCCACCACGCAAGATTGTAGACCCGGCGCAGCGCTTCGTCAATGACGATTCCTGCATAATTGCGGGCAAATTATCACAACTTTTGCATAAGATGCTTTTCCGCCGGTTTTCTTGTCAAATACCCTCTGTCATAGTAAAATAAACGGCAGAACCGGCGATGGACGATTCCGGTTCCGTTGTATAACAAGGAGGAAAACAATGAAAAAAATACTGGCATTTCTGCTGGCCTTTTCCCTCGTCTTCGGCATGGCTGCCTGCAGCAGCGGTCCGAAGCCCGAAGATACCGTAAAGAGGTTCTTCGATGCCATGAAGACTTACGATTTCGAGACTATGCAGTCCTGCGTGGACGGTGAATTCGATCCCGAAGAGATGATCAGCACCGAAGAGGACGATCCCACCGGTCTGTACGACTATCTGAAGGGGAACGCGGCGAATATCACCTATAAGACCGGAACGGTCGAGATCAGCGAGAATACGGCGAAAGTCCCCGTAAGCGTGGAATACACGGACGCCAGCGCCGTCATCTCCCAGACCTTCGCCGATTACTTCACCGCGCTGTTCGACATGCTGTTCAGCGATGCCTCGGAAGAGGAAGTGAACCAGGTCCTCACCGATGCTCTGCAGAAAGCGATCGCCGAAAACGAGACCGGCACTGCGACGAAGGAGCTTACCCTCGACATGGTCCTCGTGGGCGAGGAATGGAAACTGAAGGAGATGCCCGAGGATGAAGTCGCCGACATCCTCACCAGCAACATGCTGACCGCCCTGGAGAGCCTCGAAGATCTCTTCAGCAGCGACGATTTCGACTGGGGCGGCGAGGATCCCGTGGAATACGAGATCTCCGATTACGTCGTGTTCGACAACGAAACCGCAGCCATGACCATCCAGAGAGGCGGCTGCGACGAATGGGGCAACATCTCCTTCGACGTGCTCTGCGAGAACAAGACCGATAAGAAGCTCACGTTCGCGGCAGACAGCCTCGTCGTCAACGGCTGGTCCGTTGGAGGCTACCTGGGCGCCGAAGTCGAAGCGGGAGAAAGCGAAGTCGGCACCCTGGACATCTGGGCATCCGACATGAAGAACATCGGCCTGGAAAATCCCGACCAGGTCGTCATGAATTTCCGTCTTTACGATGAAGAAGGCTGGATGGACGATACCTATCTGATGAACGAGATCTACACCATCTATCCAACCGGTCTGACCGAGGACCAAATCGTCGTTCCCGAAAGGCGCACCGGAGAAAACGAAGTGACCGTCGTGGACAACGACATCTTCACCTTCGTCATTCTGGAAGGCGAGACCGATGAGACCTGGGGCAGCTTCGAGATCCACGCCTATGTGGAGAACAAGAGCGACAAACCTCTGTACATCTCCTGGGAAGACGTTACCGTCAACGGCAAGGAGGTCGACCCCTACTTCAGCGTAACCATTCCGGCAGGAGAACGGACCGTTTCCGAGATGATGTTCGGCGTCAACGACCTGCAGGACAACGGCATCGAAACCGTCGAAGAGATCGCATTTACCCTCAAGGCGATGGACGACGACGCCTGGGAGGAGCTGTACAGCGAGGCCTGCACCTATCAGCCCTAAAGATAACTTACAACAAAACTTAAAGTAATTATAAAAGCCCGGAGAAGGATTTCCTCGCTGATGGATCCTTCTTCGGGCTCTTTTGTTGTCCTGCGGTGTCCCTTATGCCCGCAGCGGGTACAAGAGAACCTCAATGATCTTTATAACTTCGCCCGCACTTCCAGCAGCTTGTCGCGCAGCATCGCTGCCCGTTCGAACTGCAGATCCTTGGCCGCGGCCTTCATCTCCTTCTCCAGCTTCTTGGCGTAATCCGCCAGTTCCCTCTTCGTGAGTTCCAGCACGCTCTTGCCTTCGTAGCTGTCCAGGTCTTCCTCGACCTTCTGGGTCACCTCGATCACGTCTCGGACCGCCTTCTTGATGGTCTCCGGCGTAATGCCGTGCTCCTCGTTGTACTTCATCTGGATGCTGCGGCGGCGCTCCGTCTCGTCCAGCGCGGTGCGCATGGCCGGGCTAATCGTATCCGCATACATGATGACCCGCCCCTCCGCATTTCTTGCGGCGCGGCCGATGGTCTGGATGAGCGACGTCTCCGTACGCAGGAAGCCTTCTTTATCCGCGTCCAGAATGGCGACCAGCGCCACCTCCGGCAGGTCCAGACCTTCCCGCAGCAGATTGATGCCCACCAGCGTATCGAAGACGCCGAGTCGCAGATCGCGCAGGATCTCGTTTCTTTCCAGCGTATCCACTTCGGAGTGCATATAGCGGACCTTCAGCCCTGCGTTCTTCAGGTAGTCCGTCAGGTTTTCCGCCATCTTTTTCGTAAGCGTCGTCACCAGCACCCGGTGGCCCTTGTCCACTTCTTTATGGATCTCCCCGATCAGGTGGTCGATCTGCCCTTCCGTGGGCACGATCTCGATGGGAGGATCCAGCAGTCCCGTCGGCCGGATGACCTGCTCCGCCGAAATGCCGCCGGAGACTTCCCGTTCGTAAGCTGCCGGCGTCGCCGAGATGAAGATCGCCTGGTTGATCATAGCGTCGAACTCTTCGAACCGCAGCGGCCGGTTATCCAGCGCCGAGGGCAGCCGGAAGCCGTAGTCCACCAGGGCCGTCTTTCTGGACTTGTCGCCGTGGGCCATGGCCCGCAGCTGGGGCAGCATCACGTGGCTCTCGTCGATGACCACGAGAAAGTCCTTGGGGAAATAGTCGATGAGCGTATACGGCTTAGCGCCCGGGGGATTTCCCACGATGTGGCGGGAATAGTTCTCGATGCCCTTGCAGGAGCCGATCTCCCGCATCATCTCCAGGTCGTAGCGGGTACGCTGTTCCAGCCGCTGGGCTTCCAGCAGTTTGCCGCGGTCACGCAGCCACACCAGACGATCCTCCAGCTCTTCCTCGATCGTAACCAGGGCCCGGTCCATGTTTTCCTTGGACGTAGCGTAGTGGGACGCCGGGAAGATGGCGATGTGATTGCGGGTGCCGGTGATCTCGCCGGTGACCGGGTTCATCTCCTTGATGGACTCCACCTCGTCCCCGAACAGCTCGATGCGTACGGCGGACTCGGATCCGATGGGGATGATGTCGATGATGTCGCCCCGCACCCGGAACGTGCCCCGCTCGAACCCCAGGTCGTTGCGGGTATACTGGATGTCCGTCAGCTTGCGGAGGATATCCAGCCGGCTCTTCGTCTGGCCCGGCCGCAGGGACAGCATCTGGTTCTTGTAGTCGAAGGGGCTGCCCAGACCGTAGATGCAGGAAACAGATGCCACGATGATGACGTCCCGGCGCTCCGCCAGAGCCGCCGTCGCGGAGTAGCGCAGGCGGTCGATCTCCTCGTTTACGTCCGAGTCCTTTTCAATATAGGTATCCGTCGAAGGCACGTAAGCCTCCGGCTGGTAGTAGTCGTAGTAAGAAATAAAATACTCCACCGCGTTGTCCGGGAAGAATTCCTTGAATTCTCCACAGAGCTGGGCGGCGAGGGTCTTGTTGTGGGAGATGACGAGCGTGGGGCGCTGCACCTGCTGGATGACGTTGGCGATGGTAAAGGTCTTTCCGCTTCCGGTGACCCCCAGCAGCGTCTGATACCGCTTGCCTGCGTTCAGGCCGTCGACGAGCCTGCGCACGGCCTCCGGTTGATCTCCCATCATGGAGAAAGGCGCTTTCAGGTGAAACTTCTGGTCTTCCATGGCTTTGCTCCTACTGGGAGATGACTTCGTACAGCGCCGACGCGCCGTCCTTCGTTACGTGTTCCGGCGTGGACAGCACCCTCACCTTCATCTCGGAATTGCCGAAGCGGATGAGGATCTCGTCCCCTGCCTTTACCTGGGCGGAGGGCTTGGCTGCCTTGCCGTTCAGGAAAATGCGCTCCTCCTCCGCAGCGTCGTGCGCCACGGTGCGTCTTTTGATGAGTCTGGAAACTTTTAAATACTTATCGATTCTCATAACGGTTAAAAAAAGGGGCAACGCAAGGTTGCCCCGGGGATGAACATGTTCAAAAACTACTTGTTGACAGCGTCCTTGAAAGCCTTACCAGCCTTGAACACAGGTGCGGTGGAAGCGGGAATCTTGACGGTTTCGCCGGGCTTCTGCGGGTTGCGGCCGGTTCTTGCCTTTCTCTTTCTGGTTTCGAAAGTGCCGAATCCGATCAGCTGGACCTTACCGTTCTTCTTGGACAGTTCCTTTTCAACGACCTTGATGAAAGCGTTGACGGCAGCTTCTGTATCCTTCTTGGTAAGCTTCGTTTCCTTTGCGACTGCTTCTACTAACTGAGACTTGTTCATTTTTTTCCTCCTGTTTCTTTTAGCAATAACTTACTTGTTTTTCTTTGCTTCTTCCCACAGCACATCCATTTCTGCGAGGGTCATGTCTTCTAGTCTGAGGCCCTTTCGAGAAGCGGATTCCTCAACATGAGAGAAGCGGGTCATGAACTTTTGGGTGGTGGCGTTGAGCGCGTCTTCGGGGTCTATCTCCAGGAATCTGGAGACGTTGGTGATCGCAAAGAGCAGATCGCCGAGTTCTTCCCGGATGTGCGCTTTATCGCCCTGCTCGTATGCTTCCTTGAGTTCAGCGGTCTCTTCATCCACCTTTGCGAAAGCTCCGCTTACATCGTCCCAATCAAAACCGACTCTTGCTGCCTTTTTCTGCACCTTTTCGCTGCGCAGCAAAGCCGGTAAATGACGGGGAATCTTCTGCATACTTGCAGTGGTAGAGGTTTCCGTTTTTTCCACCTCTTTGATATTTTCCCACAAGTCCAGTACATTGTCAACGCTTAAGGCGTCAGAATCGTTGGAATTTTCGGCTTTTGGGCCAAATACGTGGGGATGGCGGCGGATCATTTTGTCGCACTCGGCGTCGCAGATCTCCCGCATGGTAAACGTGCCGGATTCCCTTGCGATCTGGGCGTGCATCACCACCTGGAGCAGCACGTCGCCCAGTTCCTCGACCAGGTTGTCCCGGTCGTGATTTTCGATGGCCTGCACCACTTCGTAGGCTTCTTCCACCATGCCCCGGGTAAGGCTCTCGTGGGTCTGGGCCCGGTCCCAGGGGCATCCGCCCGGCGCCCGCAGGATCTCGATGACCCGCTGCAGCCGTGCAAAAGCCTCCGCATCCGTACCCGACGGTTTAAACAGTTCTTCGTACATCTTATCTCACAAAATGCCGCAGCAGGTTCGCAAGTTTCCTGCCCTTCGGCAGCCTTTCTATCTCTTCCAGCGTGATGGCCTTGAGAGCCAGCACCAGAATGCCGTAAACCACGACGCCCGCGCCGATGGAGACCACCGTGCTGAGCGCGTTGCCAAGGAAGCTGTGACACAGCCGGTATACGAGCCACACGACGACACCCATGGCGGCTGCGCAGACCGCCGGCTTTCCGAACGTCAGTTTGTAGTCCACCTTCGTACCGGTGTGTCTCTTCATGGCTCTGAAATCCAGGAACGCCGCGGTAAAGTAAGCAGCCACTGTGCTGATGGCGGCGCCGCGCACGTTCAGAGCGGGGATGCCCGTCAGCAGATACGTAAGGCAGATCTTCACCAGCGCGCCGACGCACAGGTTCTGCACCGGGATCATCTGCTTGCCGATGCCCTGCAGAATGCCGTTGAGAGCGTGGGCCATGCCCAAGAAGATGACGCCGTACGCCAGGATCTGCAGGCAGCCGCCCGCGGAAGCTGCGCTCTCCCGCACTCTCGGGTAGAACAGCAGCATGATGGGGGTGGACAGCACGCTCATGCCCACGGCGCAGGGGATGCTGAGGATGGACGCGTAGCGCAGCGCCAGGTTGATGTTCTCGTGCATGAAGTCCATCTCTTTGCGCTTGAAGGCGGAAGCGACCACGGGCACGATGCTCATGGAGACCGCCTGCAGCAGCACCTGCGGGAAGTTGAGCAGAGGCGCCGCCATGCCGGTGAGCTGGCCGTACAGCGCCCTTGCCATATCGGAATCGAAACCGATGGAGACCAGCCTCGTCTTGACGATGGCGGTATCGATGGTATTGATGACGGGCAGAACAGCGGAACCGATGGTGATGGGCACTGCGATGATCAGGATGTCGCGGAAGATGTCGCGGACGCTCTCCACGTCCTTCGGCACGACCGAGCCGACCTCCTTCAGGATGGATCTTCTGCGGCGCAGATAGACGAGACCGATGCCTAAAAAACCGAAGAAGGCGCCTGCGGTCGCACCGAAGGATGCGCCTGCCGCCGCGATGTTGAGCCCTCTGGGCAGCAGGATAACGGCGAGCCCCAGGCCGATAGCCACCCGGAACGCCTGCTCCACCACCTGGGAGACGGCTGTGGGGGTCATGTCCTGAAGTCCCTGGAAATAGCCGCGGAACGAACTCATGAGCGGGCAGAAGAACAGCGCCGGAGCAATGGCCTGCATGCAGTAGATCGCCCCCGGTTCCTTGATGGCCCGGGTGATGGCGCCCGCCCCCAGGAAGAGGATGGCACTGGTCACGACGCCGGTGCCGAACAGCAGCCAGAAGGAGACCCGGAAGACCCGGTGAGCCTCATAGCGGCGGTCCAGCGCGGTCCTTTCGGCCACCATACGGGCGATGGCCGTGGGAATGCCGGCGATGGCCAGAGTCAGAAACAGATTATAGATCGGGTACGCCGTCTGGTAGTACCCCATCCCGTCGTCGCCGATAATATTAGCCAGCGGAATGCGGAAAAAAGCCCCCAGCACCTTGATGATGATGCCGGCCAGGCCAAGGATGACCGCGCCCTTTAAAAAGCTTTTATTTTTGCTGTTTGCTTCGTCCATAACGATTCATTATAGCACAAAAAAGAAAGGCGGAAACCGCCTTTCTTGAAAAGCTCTATTTGTCCTGCAGATTCCCGAAGCCGTTCACGGCATCTTCGATGGAGATCAGACCGTTGCTCAGCTGCCAGCAGG
>JAFPXN010000129.1 GCA_017412505.1 Bacillota bacterium
AAATGTGCAGGAGTCTCGTCTGTGATCTGCAGCAGCAGATGAACATGATTTGGCATTAAGCAATACGCAAACAGGTTGCAAGGCTCTTTCTCTTTCGCGCTTTTCAGCATGTTCAAAAACGCATCATAATCTGCCTGGCATTCAAACAGCAGCTGTTTATTAATGCTTCTCAAAATGACATGATAGATGCCGGAACTGCTTTTCGCTCTCGCTTGTCTCGACATGGAAAACTTTATCGCTCTCGCTCGAAAATTACCATATTTTACCTTTTATATTCAGTTTTGTCAATGACCTTCGTAAATATAAAACCGGGCGCAATGTGTTCATGGCACATTACGTCCGGTTTCATTCACGATTTCAAAAATGTCACATTGTACCTGTCCCCATGTGCTATTTTTTCTCCGGGATGAGCGCCACGGCGTCGCCGGTAGCCACCAGACGGCCGGATTTCAACGCTTCGCGCACCCAGGCGCGTTTGCCGTCCCGGCCCGCGCCGGCATATCCCGGTACGTCCGTCAGCTGCCCCCATTCGTCGAGCAGGTCCACAAGTTCCCCGGTGCCGACCGCGTCGGAATTGACCCAGAAGAACTCTTTATCGTCACATAGGATATTGCACTTGAAGTGAAAGCCCAGGCCGCTGCCCTGCCGAAGCATGCTCTCCGCTGCGCCGCAGGCGTCCTCGAACGTTTCGTAGCGGCCTACCATGCGGCTTTCGCCGCCCCGGCCCGCGATCACGCTGAATCTGCTCATTCCGTCCTCCTATTCTGCCAGAAACTTCTCCGCTAAAGCGGAATCGGATTCGATGGGCACGTAGTCGTTGCCCCGGTGCATGTATTCTTCTCTGCCTTTGCCGGTCATCACGATGACCGTCTTCGGCGCGGCTTCCCGGATGGCGGTCGCGATCGCTTCCGTGCGGTCCTCGATCACCCGGCACGGACAGCCGTGCGAGGCCAGGTTCTCAGAGAGCGTGCGGCAGATCGCCGTCACGTCGTCGTTCCCCGGGTCCTCTTCCGTGACCCACACAAAGTCCGCGTATTTCGCCACGGTCTCCGGCAGTTCCTGCCTGCGGGACAGGCCCTTGCCGCCGGGGCAGCCGAACAGGCCTTCGACGCGCCAGCCGGGATAGTCCTCCTTCACGGCGCTGAACAGCCTGTCGAAACTTAGGATATTATGGGCGTAATCGGAAATGACGACGAGTTCCCTCGCCTTGTTCTCGAACACTTCCATGCGGCCTTTGGCGCGGGCGTCTTTCAGACCGTCCGCGATCACGGCGTTGGGCACGCCCAGCCAGCGGCACAGCAGAACAGCCGCCATGGCGTTCTCCACGTTGAACGAACCCGGAATGCTGATCGCGAACGTGAACACAGCCTCCCCTTCCCGGTTCTTCAGCGTAAAGACGGTGCAGCCGTCTTCCCGGCGCACGTCTTCCGCCCGGAAGTCCGCGTCCGGGTCGCCTTTGGCCGAATACGTGATGACGCGGCATTCCGCATCCTCAGCCGCGGCGCGGATGCGCTCCAGACGGTCGGTATCGAGATTCAGAAAGACGTTGCGGCACTGGCTGAAAAACTTCAGTTTCGAAGAGATATAATCCTCTTCGTCCGTGTGCTCGCCCTTGCCCACGTGATCCAGTCCGTAATTCAGGAAGGCGCCCACATCGAATTCCACGCCGTACGTTCTGTCGTACTTCAATCCCTGCGACGACACCTCCATGACGAAAGCCGGCAGTCCCGCCGTCTCCGCATGCCAGAAGTGTTCGTGCAGCGTCAGCGCCTCCGGCGTCGTCAGGTGCGACTCGAACTCCTCGACTCCGTCGTAGGAATCGATGGTGGACAGGAAGCCGATGCGCCTGCCGTCCTTCGCGTACCAGGCGTCCAGCACGCTCTTGATGAAATACAGCGTCGTGGATTTGCCCTTGGTGCCGGTCAGCCCGATCAGTTTGAAGGAGCGTTCCTCCGTACCGAAGAACAGTTCCGCCATCAGGGCCATCGCCCGGCGGATGTCGGAAACGATGACCGCAGGTCTTCCGCCGGCGTAACGCACCTCCGAAACGTAGCAGAATGCGCCTGCCTCGAACGCCTTTTCCAGATATTCCGGTTGAAACCCTTCTCCTTTGCACACGAACAGCGTCCCCGGGACGCAGGTCCTGGAATCGAATGTCAGATGCCGCACCGGTTCGTAGCCGAGTTCCTTCGAAGGTTCCGAATCCAGCAGATCCTCCGCGCGCAGCAGTTCCACGTATTCATAGAGAAAGGTCTCGCGCTTCATGTCTTATTCTCCGTAAATATTGTCGTCGCTGTTGTATTTGTCCTCCGCCGCCTTCAGCTCGGGATCCTCGAAAGTCTCGGGGACTTCCTGGGGAACGACTTCCGCCGGAACGTCGGTAAACTTCACGTCTTCGCCGGTGAACGGATCTTCCACGTGACCCTGCGCAGCCGCGTAGTCATAGCCGCCCACGGAAAGATTGCCGTTGGCCAGGTCGTAGAAACAGGCTGTCGCGGTGTTCATATAGGCGGTTACCATATAAGCCGGAATGCCTGCCAGGAAGACCAGCGGGCTGGACGCGACCCGTGCGATCGAGTTGAAATACTCCGACAGCTCCGCACTCGTGAGATTGCCAGCGTTGAGATAGGACATCGCCTGCGGCATCATGGCGCCCTGGGCAATGCTGGCAGGGATGCTCGCCAGGGTCAGCCAGCCGATAAAGCTCAGGCACAGGACCAGATAGGACATCTTGTTGCCCCGCATCATCATGGAGCTCTCCGCGATGCACTGCCCCGGATCCTTATTGGGGTCGTCGGCCAGAATGTAGTTCGCCATGCTGTAGCGGAATCCGGCGACGATGCCGGGGATGACGAACAGCAGCGACCACAGGAACACCTTGATGATGATGATGATGTTCATGACGATGGCCTTCTGCGCGAAGCCCAGTCCGTATCTCAAGTCGTCCAGACCGCCCTGTCTCTGACGGAACAGTTTGATGAAATAATACGAAACGCCTACGCTGATGATGCCGCTGGCCACGATGCTGTAGACCGTCGAGATCACGCCGAAGACAGAGCCCGGAAGTCTATCCAGGATCATGACGGGCACCTGCTGGATGGCTGCCGCCACGATCAGCAGGATGAAGGCCTCGAGCCATCTTCCCTGCAGCGCCTGGCGGGCCAGGGCGCGTATGGTGCGCGCAGGTTCCTGCACGATGTTGTATTGTCCGTAATTCATGTCGTTTTACCCCCTTTTGCCTACTGGATATATTCGTCTAACAGGAGCAGCGTGTTGCGCACGCCGTCCTTATGGCTTCTCTCGTAACCGTGGGACGCGTAGACGCCCGGTCCGATCACGCCGTGGCGGACGTCGAAGCCCGCGCACACCGCGACGGAAGCGTCGGAGCTGTAGCTTGGATAGATGTCCACAGCGTAGTCCGCCTTCGCGCGGATCGCGGCCTCTTCCAGGCCTTTTACGACCGCGTAGTTGTACGGGCCGGAGCTGTCCTTCGCGCAGATGGACACCATGTGTTCGGTGCAGGTCAGCCCTTCGCCCACGCAGCCCATATCTACGGACAGCATCTCGGTGACGCCCTTCGGGCAATAGCTTGCCGCGCCGTGACCCACTTCCTCGAAGCAGGTGAACTGCATGTACAGATGTCTTTCGGGTTCCTTGCCGCTCTCCTTCAGGTATTTCGCGAACGCCAGGAAGATGCCGCAGCAAAGCTTGTCGTCCAGGAAACGGCTCTTGATGTAGCCGCTCTTCGTCACCTTCGTGCGCGGATCGAAGAACACGAAGTCGCCGGCCTGGATGCCCAGGGCGCGCACGTCTTCCACGCAGTCCACGTCTTCGTCGATGACCACTTCCATGGTCTTGAAATCCCTCTTGGCCGCTGCCAGATCGTCGTTCACGTGGGCGGAAGCGTTTTCGACCTGGTAGGTCCCCTCGTATTCGCCGGAAAACTTCGTCTTGATGATGCAGCACTCGGTCTCCGCCGTTTCGGCGTGGAAACCGCCCAGGGCGGTCAGCTTCAGCCGGCCGTTCTCCTTGATCTCGCGGACCATGCCGCCCAGCGTATCGAAATGCGCCATGATCAGCAGACCGTCCTTGTCGTTCCTGCCGCCCAGATCGACGGTGACGCCGCCCTTGACGGTCTTCTTCGCCTTGTATCCCAGCTCCTTGAACTGCGCGACGATCCAGTCGGCAGCCTCGTCGGTGTAGCCGCTGGGGCTGTTGATCGCCAGCAGTTCGCAGGCCTTCTCCACGGCGAATTCGGTATAGTCTTTCACGGTTTTGGTTTTCATGTTACAGATCTCCTAGAAAATATGAAAAATGGTTGTGGTGATAAAGTTGACGATCGCGTACAGCGGACGGGTCAGCAGCATGTGCGGCACGTCCAGGATGATCAGCACCAGCAGGATGACCATGCTGTTGCGGTACACGAAGTGGTGGAACTGCGTGTTCTCCAGGCGGAAAACTTCCGTGACCACGTTGAACCCGTCCAGCGGGGGAACGGGCAGCAGATTGAACAGCATGAGCGAAATATTGATGGTGATGACGTTATAGAGCATCCGGAACACGGTGAAGCCGAAATCGGTCATCACCACCTGCGGCACAGCCATGACGACGATCTTCAGGATCAGCCCGAACACGAGCGCTACGATGAGGTTCATCGTCACGCCCGCGACCCCGACCAGGATGCTGTCTCTCCTTCTGTTTCTGAAATTTGCCGGATTGACCACGACGGGTTTCCCCCAGCCGAACCCGATGAACAGCAGCGACAGGATGCCGAAAAGATCCACGTGCGCCTGGGGTTCCACCGTGCAGCGTCCCATGACCTTCGGGGTCACGTCGCCGCATTTATAAGCGACCATCGCGTGGGCGTATTCGTGGAACGAAAGGCCCACGATGATCCCGGGGATAGTGATGAGCGTGTTGACGATCCAGTCGCCCAATCCCGCGGCGCCCCCGTTCATGATGGACCGGATGGGGCCGAGGTAGATCAGGATGAGGAACAGCAGCAGCGTTCTTCTGTCAAAAAATCTCTGCATAGTTTTCTCCTTAACGATTTATCATACCATCTTTTCCGTGCCTGCGCCACCCTTGCAAGGAGTTTCCCCGCGTGTTAAGATAGAGTGCTATAATATGTTGCTAACGATATCAGGAGGATCACAATGGAAAACATTACATATTTGACCGAAGAAACCTACGGACCGATCACGACCGGCGCTGCAGCCGTCGTCGTGGACTTTTACGCGGACTGGTGCGGCCCCTGCCAGGCCATGCTGCCGGTATTCGAAGCCTGTGCCGCGGAATATGAAAAGATCAGCTTCTGCAAAGTCAACGTAGACGAACACAAGAAGCTG
>JAFPXN010000130.1 GCA_017412505.1 Bacillota bacterium
ATCCTCATCAAGCTGATGACGATCGTTGCCGTCGTATTTGCTCCGCTGTTCCTGAAGATCGGCGGACTGCTGTAATTTCATAAGAATCACCGCTCCGGCAGACCGAAAGGCTTGCCGGAGTTTTTTGTGGGTTTGCGCTGATCTTGCGGTATAATGAAAATGCATTCATTCCCTTTTCAAGGAGGTCTTCCAATGAAGAAAATCATATCCTTACTGCTGGTCTGCATTCTGGTGTATCCTCTTCTTCCCGTTGTTGCTGCGGCAGCTTCTGAGAGGACTGTGTCGATCGTCAAGCAGAACAATCTGACGGTTGACAGCATTACATATACTGCAGTAGAAGGCGGCAGCGAGTACGATGAAGATGCAGTAGGTACGCTTAAGATCCATGTCGAGGTCACAGGCCCGGGCGATGTGAAAGATGTTCGCATTGCGATCGAGGGCGATAGTCCGTTTCCGGACAGCAAACTGCAATCGAAGCTGGAAGAAATCGCAGATCACTGGAAACTCACTTCTACCAAGGTTCCGGACAAAAAGTTGCCGATCACCAAACAGTATGAGATCCCTGTCGATGAGGATGACCTCGGCAAAACAGTCTATTACTGTCTGGCCGGAGTCGATGAGCTTTACGCTTTAGTTGGATATTGCGAGATCAAGGTCGATATTCCATCTGCTCTCGAACCTGCGGAAGAACCTGCTGCTTTTGATTATACGCATGCGGCGACCGGTATCGGGAACGACTGCACGATTGCTGCAGGAACCTGGTCCTCAGGCTTCGTGAGCGAGGACAATGTCCTCTATATGACCGGACGCGCCTCGGATATTCCCTGGCATCACGAAGGGAACAATACGACAAGCACCGGTACTCCCGTTTGGTCTACCCCGGTCGCTGTGATGGACAATGTAAAGTCGATCAGTTTTAAAAGCGATGTCTATGCAGTCATTCGTACAGACGGTAGTCTGTGGATGTGGGGTTCAAACGGTGCGGGGATGATCGGAAAGGGCGTGAAATATGACCCGGAAGATGAATCCACGCTCCGTCAGGATACGCCGGTGAAGATCTTGGATAATGTCGCTGCAGTTTGTCTGGGCAAGGCTTGTTCTTGCTGTGCTGCTATCAAGACCGACGGCAGTCTCTGGATGTGGGGAAGCAAGGGCAGTATTCCTTCCGGCCCAAGCGGTGAGCTCGGACGCGACTGGGAGTATCAAACCATTCCGCTGAAGATTATGGATGGCGTAAAAGGCATCAGTTTCAGTTCGAGCGGTGGTGCCATCGTGAAAAAGGACGGCACGCTCTGGACTTGGGGTTCTGTGGGTTTTGAATTCACGTCGACCTTGACAAAGCGGATGGATCACGTGAAAGCGGTCAGTTGTCATTCTCATATCGCGATCCTGAAAGACGACAATTCGCTTTGGATGGCCGGTAATAATTATTCAGCTGAATTGGGCAACGGAACCAGACAAAGCGGAAGCTCGCAGCCCCGGATCGCGCCGTTCAAGGTCATGGATCATGTGGCAGCCTTTACGACGGAAAGCGGCAGGACTGCGGCGATCACGGAAGATGGATCGCTGTATGTCTGGGGCAACGGCAGCATGTGCGCTTTGGGCAATGGCTCAACCGTATCGAAAGGCGATGCAGCATATATCCTCTCCCCAACAAAGATATTGGATGATGTTGTTGCGGTGGACCTGGCCCGTACCGCATTTGCCCTGAAAAAGGACGGAACAGTCTTCGGCTGGGGATACAATGACTGGAGCTGCCTTGGCAATGATTTCGGCGGGGATGCTGTAGGCTCAATCAAAGCTCCCGGCGTCGATGGCACATACGCTATGCAGAGCTCTCCTATCTACGTGATGTCCGGCATCCGCACGACGAGTCTGAGCGGTCAGTCTCTGGCGCCCGTGCCTGAGGTTATGGATCCGAACCCGTCTGCCTGGGCAAAGTCCATCGTGGAAAAGGCGATCGGAATGAAGCTCGTCCCGGAAAACCTCCAGGGCAACTATACAAAATCCATCACCCGGGCGGAGTTCTGCGCGCTGGCTGCGACGTTATACGAGAGCCGGATGAGCGAGGTAACCGACAGAAAGACGTTCGACGACACAAAAGATGTGAACGTGGAAAAGATGGCTGCGCTGGGCGTTGTCGCGGGTGTCGGAAACGGCAAGTTCGCTCCGGACCGGAACATCACGAGAGAGCAGGCTGCGACGATGCTGGCAGCGCTGGCAGGGGTCCTCGGAAAACCGATCGAAGAGACCGAGCCCACGTTCGCTGATAGCGGAGACATCTCCGGCTGGGCAGTACCGTATATCGGCAAGATGCAGGCCAGCGGTATCATGAACGGCACGGGGAATGATAAGTTCAGTCCGCAGGGCAGCTACACCCGAGAGCAGAGCATCGCCACCATGCTGAGCGTGTTGGCGTATGTAGAGGAGTAGGGGGCTCTGATCCTTGTGGCCACATGTTGCCGGGAAATGTTAAGATATGTCTCCAAATTGAACGATCTTCTTAACATGGCAGGAATTGTTTTGCCCTATTATTAACAGATCAGCACTTTTCAGGGTCATCGAGTTAACACTTTCCGTCTGATGGGCCGGTGAGGGCGGTCAAAAGTTGCCGGAATGCGCAAAAAGAGAGTTGAACAGAAGAAAGTGCTAAGATTTGAGGTTAATCAAGGTCATTTGCCTTAACATCCAGGTCAATCATTTCGGCGGGTGTTAACTCGAAAATACGTGCTGCCAGGGAAGAGTTAACATTGACCGGATTCTTTCCCTGAAGCTAAAAAGCCCGGACAGGGCATATGAAAGACGGTAGAATTCCACCGTCTTTTTGTGTTAAAATAATAAGGTAGAGACGAAAGAAAGAGGACTATATATGATCGGAGCCATTATTGGAGATATAGTCGGTTCTGTTTACGAACGCAACCCTATCAAGACCAAAGAATTCGAATTATTCAAAGAGGGGTGCCGTTTTACGGACGACACCGTCATGACCTGCGCGGTCTGTTACGCGGTCCGGGAATATAAAGCCCGGCCGAACGTGAACGTCATCGGGCTGTTCCAGAAGCGCATGGTGGAGCTGGGTCAGAAATACCCCGACGCCGGCTACGGCGGCAAGTTCCGGCAGTGGCTGGAGAACCCCTACCGCAGGCCGTACAACAGCTTCGGCAACGGATCCGCCATGCGGGTCTCCGCCTGCGGCATGCTGGCGGATTCGCTGGAGGAAGCGCACAAGCTGGCCGTGTATTCCGCGGAAGTGACCCACAATCATCCCGAGGGCATCAAAGGCGCCGTCGCCGTAGCGGAAGGCATCTTCCTGGCGCGGCAGAAGAAGTCCAAGGAGGAGATCCGCGAGCATCTGTCGCAGTACTACGATCTGGACTTTACGCTGGACGACATCCGTCCCGGGTACAGTTTCGACGTCACCTGTCAGGGCAGCGTGCCCCAGGCTATTCGTTGTTTCCTGGAAGCGGAATCGTTCGAGGACGCCGTCCGCAACGCCGTCTCGCTCGGAGGCGACTCCGACACGCAGGCAGCCATCGCCGGCAGCCTCGCAGAACCCTATTTCGGTATCCCCGCCCGTCTGAAGGCGAGAGCATATAGCTACCTGACGCCGGATCTGAGGTCGGCTCTCGGAATCTAGATCTGTATAAGTTTTCCTTGAACACAGTTCATAAAAACTTGCTTTCGAAGGAGGAAAGATAAAACATGAAGGACCGTAAGGAAAGAATCTATCAATACCTGAAGGAAGTCTGCGCCTGCAACTCCGTCAGCTGCACGCACGACGAATACAAGGCTGGCGACTGGTTCGCCGAATTCTTCCGCAAGATCCCCTATTTCCAGAAGCATCCCGAACTCACCGGCAACTTTATGATCCCCGGAGATCCGTATCACAGATCCGTACCCTGGGCGATCCTACTGGGCAATTCCAAGAAGACCGTCATTACCTCGGGTCACTTCGACGTGGTCGGCACTGACAACTACGGCCCTCTGAAAGACATGGCCTTCCAGGTCGGTCCCGAACTGGAAGCGGAACTGGCCAAGAGAGATCTGGATGCGGAAGCCCGTTTCGACATGAACAGCGGCGAATGGATCTGGGGCCGCGGCGTGGGCGACATGAAGGGCGGTCACTGCGTGCATCTGGCTCTGTTCGAAGAATACGCGGAGCTGGCTGACAAGGGCGAACTCCCCGGCTGCTACATCTACCTGCCCGTGCCCGACGAGGAATCCTATTCCGTGGGCATGAGAGAAGGCGCCAAGATCCTCAGAAGACTCATCGAACAGTATCAGCTGGACGTTCAGCTGATGATCATCCCCGAACCCTCCAACTGGGTCAACGGCAAGCAGTCCCTGTCCCGCGGCACCGTCGGCAAGATCATGCCCGTCGTCATGGCGCAGGGCGTCACCGCGCACGTGGGACACTGCTTCAACGGCATCTCCCCGATGAACTTCCTGTGCCGCATCTATCAGCGCACCAACAACGCGCTGGAGTTCTGCGACTCCTATGACGGCGAGGCCGCCGTACCGCCCACCTGGCAGAAGTTCCGTGACAACAAGGAACTGTACGACGTCACCATTCCTCTCCGCGCTTACGGCTACTTTACGCTGCTGCACTTCGAGAGAACGCCGGAGCAGATCATGAACCGCCTGAAGGAGATCTCCATGGAGGCTCTGAAGGAAGAGTGCGAACTGATCAACGCGCAGTATCAGGAATACAAGAAGATCGACAAGTCTGCGGATAAGGAAAAGATCGTCTATTATCCGGAAGTCTACACGTTCGGCGAACTGGTCGAGAAGATCAAGAGCACCGACAAGGAAGGCTTCGAAAAGTACTACGCGGAAGTCTACGCCGGCATCAAGGAAGATATCGAAGCGGGACGCACGAACTATCCCGACGCCACCGTCACGATCATGCAGAAGGTTATGGACTACGCGGATCTGAAGCAGCCCACCGTACTGCTGGGCTTCGCGCCTCCTTACTATCCCGCCGTCAACGGCGATGCGGTCGAAGGCAAGGAGAACGCTGCGCTGAAGGCATTTGAAGTGATCGAAAAGAGCGCCAAGGAGCACTTCGGCAGAGAGACGTTCAACGAACACTACTTCATGGGAATCTCCGACGGTTCCTACACCGCGGTGGGTCACCCCTTCGACTACGACAAGTTCTCCCTGAATACGCCGTGCTACGGCCAGCTGTACAGCGTGGACTTCAAGACCATCGAAGCGAACAATATCCCGTTCATCCTGTACGGACCGATCACGAAGGAATATCACCAGTGGACCGAGCGCACGCTCAAGAAGAGCCTGCTGGAAGAACTGCCCGTCGTGACCAAGGAACTGATCGAATCACTGTGGAAGTAGAAAAAAGAATATGTTATTTTCCGACATTACGATTTTGAATGAAAACTTTGACGTCCGCGAGCACTGCTACGTGGGCGTGAAAGACGGCAGGATCGCCTATGTGGGAACCGCAGAGCCGAAGGAAGACTTCGGCTCTGTTTATAGGGGCGAAGGCAAGGTGCTGATGCCTGCTTTCTACAACGCCCATTCCCACAGCGCGATGACCCTTCTGAGGGGCTACGCCGAAAACATGAACCTGCAGGACTGGCTGAACACGATGATCTTCCCCTTCGAAGCGAAGATGAAGGGCGAAGACATCTACGCCGGCACGCTGCTGGCTATGGCCGAGTCCGTGCGCAGCGGCATCGTGTCCTCCACGGATATGTATTACTGGCTGGACGATATCGGCCGCGCGGTCGAAGCATCCGGCTGCAAGGTGAACATGAGCAACGCGGTCACCTGCTTCGACGGTTCGTCCTTCGAGGAACTGCCGGCCTACAGGATCGCCTGCGACGCGTTTCAAAACTGGCACGGCGCTGCGGATGGCCGCATCCTGACGGATCTTTCGCTGCATGCGGAATACACGTCCACGGAGAAGGTTGCGCGCGGCATCGCGGCCCTTGCGAAGGAGCAGGGCGTACGCGTGCACATCCATGCGTCTGAGACGAAGTCCGAAACGGAAGGCTGCCTCGAACGCCACGGCAAGACGCCTGTCGCCTATCTGGCGGACTGCGGCCTGCTGGACATGCCGGCGACGCTGGGTCACTGCGTGTGGATCACGGACGAGGACATGGATATCCTGAAGGAAAAAGGCGCGACGGTCGCGGCCTGTCCCGTTTCCAACAGCAAGCTGGCGTCCGGCATCTCAAACGTGCCCGGCCTTCTGGCGAAGGGCGTACGCGTGGCTCTGGGCACCGACGGCGTTTCCTCGAACAACTCGCTGAACATGCTGGCCGACGCGAAGGTGATGGCGCTGGAAGCCCGGATCCGGACGGGCGACCCGGCTGTGCTGACGCCGCGGCAGGTCCTGTGCGCCATGACCCGCGCCGGCGCGCTGTCCCAGGGAAGGGAAGACTGCGGCCTGCTGAAGGAAGGCTTCAAGGCCGACCTGATTGTCCTGGATATTGACCAGCCGAACATGCAGCCGGTGCACAACCTGCTGAACAACCTGGTCTGGTCCGCGGACAGCGGCAACATCTGTCTGACGATGTGCGACGGACAGGTGCTGTACCGGGACGGCGAATATCTGACGATAGACGTGGAGAAGGCGATGGCGGAGGCGGACGCCTGCCGCCGGAAGATCCTGGCTATGCTTTAAGGAGAAACGGTTATGCTTGTGAATATGATCGATATGCTGGCGAAAGCGGCAGCGGAAGGCTACGGTGTCGGCAACTTCGACGTCTTCAATACGGAACTGCTGAAAGGGGTCATGGAGGCTGCGGAAGAGGCAAACGCGCCTGTCATCCTGGCCTACGGTCCTCCGTTCGAAAAGTACTCTCCGCTGAAGTACTTCGCTCCGGCCGTGAAGGCCTGGGCCGCGGATACGGACCTTCCCGTGGTGCTCCATTACGACCACGGGACGAGTCTGGAAGGATGCGTGCACGCCGTGGAATGCGGCTGCAACTCCATCATGATCGACGCGTCGTCCAAACCGTTCGAAGAGAACGTGAAGACGGTACGCGAAGTCGTGGATTTCTGTCATCCGCGGGGCATCCCCGTGGAGGCGGAACTGGGCCACGTGGGCGACGAGGGGGAGTACAGCCTGGAGAATTACGGCTATACGGATCCCATGCAGGCGAAGGAATTCGTCCTGCGCACCGGGGTCGATTTCCTGGCGGTCGCCATCGGCAACCAGCACGGCGTCTATACCGCGGAGCCGAAGATCAACTATGACGTGCTGCAGGCCGTGCGCGAGGCGGTGGACGTGCCCCTGGTGCTGCACGGCGCTTCCGGCATCCCTGCGGAGGACATCCGCCGCTGCTGCCGGGAAGGCATCACGAAGATCAACATCCACACGGATATGCTGCTGGAGGCGATCGCGACGTTAAAAGGCGATCTTGCTGCCGGCGAAAAGAGCTACCACGCCATGTCGGCGCACCACGCGGCGGCTGTGAAAAAAGTGGCGCTGGAGAAGATGCGCCTGTTCGGTTCGGAAGGAAAGGGAAGGTAGACCATGAGCAAAGCCATCTGTTTCGGGATCACCTGTCTGGACATCCTCGTGCCCGGGCTGGACCCGTCCGAGTTCTATAAAGAGACGATACGGCTGAACGACTTCTCCTATTCCACCGGCGGCGACGCCATCAACGAGGCGGTGACCCTGGCAAAGCTGGGTCACGAACCTGTCCTGATGACTGTGCTGGCGGATGACGCCATGGGACGTCTGCTGACGGATCTGGCGCGCTCCCGCGGCGTGAACATGGACCACGTGAAAAAGGCCAGGACGCATCAGACCGCGGTCTCCATCGTGTGCGTGCACAAGGACGGCGAACGCAACTTCATCGTGAACAACGGCTCGGACAACGAGATCGGCGAAGGCACCGCCGACTGGGACGCCGCGAAGGATGCGGGCGTGTTCTGCGTGGGCAGCGCCTACGGCGCGAAAGGCCTGACGGAATGCCTTCCCGCCGTGCTGAAACGGGCAAAGGAACTGGGCCTGACGACCTGCGTGGATATCATGATCGGTTCCGAATACGTGGGGAAGGAGTCGGAAGCGGATCCGGCTGCGTTTCTGAAATATGCGGATTACATCTTCCCGAATCAGAGCGAAGCCCGCTGGATGACCGGCGAAACAGACCCGGACGCCATGGCGGAAAAACTGCTGGCTATGGGCGCCGGCTGCGTCGTCCTGAAGGACGGCGAGAACGGCTGCTGCCTGTACCGCAAACCCAATCACGGGGACGGGGGCGTGATCGGCAAGGTCTTCGTTCCGGCGGTCCGCTGCGAAGTCGTGGATACGACGGGCGCGGGCGATAATTTCCTGGCTGGATTTACCGCGGGGCTGCTCGAAGGAAAGTCCGACGAAGACTGCGCGAAGCTCGCGACGGCGACGGCGTCCGCCTCGGTGCGCTATCTGGGCGCAGCCGGGCTGAAGGACAGGGCGGAAGTGGAAGAGATCCTGAAGGAGATGCGGCCATAAGCCGTTTTCGGATACGCTCTCGCTCAGCGTGGCCCCAACAGCGGTTCTAAGCTCTGTCTGCGCCTTGCGGCTTGCCAATCGCTAAGAACCGGTATCCCCGATGGACCTCAAACGGCCTATGGCCGCATCAATCTACGATTTCTGGAGTTAAGATGTTGAAGGACTACAGCAAACTGCAGAACGGCAGCGACGTGAGAGGCGTCGCGTCGGATCTGCTTGGAAAAGAGATCAACCTGACGCCCGCCGCGGCGGAAGACATTGCCTACGGCTTCGGCTTCTGGCTGTCGGATGCCTGCGGAAAGGCTCCGACGCGCTGCCGCGTGGCGGTGGGCCGGGATTCGCGTTTTACGGGTCCTGCGCTGCAGGCGGCGGTGTGCAGCACGCTCAACCAGATGGGCTTTACCGTGCTGGACTGCGGCATGGCTTCCACGCCCGCCATGTTCATGAGCTGCGTGTTTCCCGAAACGGACTGCGACGGCGCCGTGATGATCACGGCCAGCCATCTGCCGCCGGACCGCAACGGCCTGAAGTTCTTCGAGAGAAGCAAGGGCGGTCTGGACAAGGCGGATATCAAAGAAATCCTTCAGATCGCCGCGACCGGTCATCACGGCAGCGAGATAAAACAGGCGAATTCCGCATGGGAAAGCTGCGCGCTGATGGATTTCTACTGCAGCGATCTAAAATCGCGCATAGCGGCGATTTTGAGGCTTCCCGAGGGTCCTGAAGTCCTGGGTGGACTGAAGGTCTGCATGGACGCAGGTAACGGCGCCGGCGGTTTCTACGCAGGCGGCGTACTGGAACCTTTGGGTGCGGACGTTAGCAGTTCGCAGTTCCTGGAACCGGACGGCATGTTTCCGAACCACGCGCCGAATCCGGAAGACGCGGCGGCCGTGGATTCCCTGCGCAGACGGGTGCTCGAGACCGGCGCGGATCTGGGCGTCATCTTCGACACGGACGTGGACCGCATGGCTGTCGTGGGTCACAACGGCAAGGAGATCGCCCGCAACGGCATCGTAGCTCTGGCGGCGCTTCTGTGCCCGCCGGACGCGGACGGCAGCCGCGGCACTGTCGTGACCGACTCCATCACGAGCACGCAGCTGGCGGAGTTCCTGAAAGAGAAGGGGTTCGAGCATCTTCGGTTCCAGCGCGGATATAAGAACGTCATCAATAAAGGCAGGGAACTGAACGCAGCCGGTACGTACTGCCCACTGGCCATCGAAACGTCCGGCCACGCGGCGCTGAAGGAGAATTATTTTCTGGACGACGGCGCGTATCTGGCCGCGAAAGTCGTGGCGAAGGCGGCGCAGCTGAAGCAGGAAGGCCGTTATATCGAAGATCTGATCTCGGATCTGGCGGAACCCGCGGAGGCCGTGGAATACCGGCTTGGCGTCAAGGCGGCGGATTTCGCTTCCTATGCGGACGGCGTGCTCTCCGGGCTGCAGGAGAAGATCGGCGGCGGCTCCGCCCCCGGCATGACCCTGGAACTGCCCAACTACGAAGGCGTGCGGGTGAACTGCGAAGACGGCTGGTTCCTGATCCGCAAATCCCTGCACGACCCGCTGATGCCGCTGAACATCGAAAGCGATGCGGCGGGCGGCGCGGCGAAGATCGCGGCGGCGGTCAAAGAACTGCTGATGCCCTTCGGCGAACTGGACCTCTCGCTGCTCGGATAGCGAAGAGCTGCGCTGCAGCCATGAGCTGATGCTGCGGATCAATAGCCGGCAAAGGCAATTTCGCATATTCTGAGGTTTGCCTCTGTTTTTCAAAGGCTTTTCCCTAAATAGCAAAAACTGACTCGAATTATTTTGAAATTTCGGGTCAGTTTTTCTTTTATCGCCTTTTGCCTTTCCTTTTTAAGGGCATTTTCCTGTTATCGTCTTTTTGCCCGCATCTGCTTGCCCGTGAGCAGCCTGGGATTATAATGGTTAGTGCTAACTAACTCCTGCCGGACGTGCCATTGTCCGCATTTCTTATGATCAGAGGTCCGATCCATGAAAAACTACGAAGAACTCTCCAGAAAACACTTCAATCAGCAGGCGCCTCTCTATGACAAAAGGGATACCGTCTATTACTCCCGGGAAGGGAAGATCAGCTGCCGGGACATCGCGGAATACCTGCGGGACAAGACCTGGCATTCGCTGCTGGACGTGGGCTGCGGGACGGGCTGGATGATCGACATGCTGAGAAAAGAGCGGCTGGCGGATTACCACGGCCTGGACCTGGCAGAGAATATGATCGAGGTCGCGGTAAGCAAGAACATCCCGGACGCGCAGTTCGTCGTGGGAAAGGCGGACGTGCTGCCGTATGAGGACGGCCGGTTCGACGTGGTCACCTGCTCCCAGAGTTTTCACCACTATCCGGACCAGGATAAGGCTGTGGCGGAGGCGTACCGCGTGTTGAGCAAGGGCGGCCTGTACATTCTGTCCGATACGGGCGTAGGCGGCCTGGGCGCCTGGATCGACAATCATATCCTGTTCAAACTTTCCTCCGGCGGCGACTGCCGGACGCAGAACCGCAAGAGCATCGCAAAACGCATGGAGAAGGCCGGTTTCGAAGTGATCGACTGCACGCAGCTGCAGGGCTTTATCTACCGGGTGGTTGGCCGCAAATAGTCTCTCCGCATCAGAAACGCTGGAAATCCGCCGCAGTCTTTACTATAATAGCAATATCACAACTCGAACGGTTCCGGACATCACAAGGAGAGACGTTATGAAAAACATCGGTTTTATCGGCGCAGGACAGATGGGCGAAGCCATCTTTTCCGGCTTTCTGAGATCTGGCGCGGTCAGCGCGGATCACATTTTCGTATCCTGCCGCACACAGGAAAAGGCGGACGCGGTCGCAGCCCGCTATCCCGGCGTGTGTACCATGGTCTCCGCGGACGAAGCGGGCGTCGCCCAGCTCGTGGACGCCAGCGATATCGTCGTCATCGCGACGATCCCGCAGATCGCGGACTTTATCCTTCCCGCGGTCAACAAGGCGGCTGACCCCGCCAGGCACCTGATCATCTCCATCATGGGAGGCTTTACCTGCGCTAAGGTCGAGGAATCTATTCCTGAAACGCCCGTCATCTGCGTGCAGCCCAACACGCCCATGAGCGTGCTGGAAGGCGCTGCCGCGATCGCAGGCGGGAAAAACGCGACAAGAGAACAGATCGACGAGATCCTGTCCCTGTTCGGCCATCTCGGCACCGCTATGGAAGTGGACGAAAGGCTGATGGACGCTTTTACGGCAATTTCCGGCTGCGGTCCTGCTTTCTGCGCGCAGTTCGTGTGCGGTCTGGCGGACGGCGCTGTCGCTGCAGGCCTTCCGCGCCAGCAGGCGATCATGGTTGCCGCGCAGACGCTGGTCGGCACCGGTAAGATGATCCTGGAGAGCGGGATCCATCCCGAGATCCTTAAGGACAACGTCTGCTCTCCCGGAGGAACGACGATCGCGGGCAGCATATATCTGGAACAGCAGGGCTTCCGTGGAACAGCAGCCGGCGCGGTCGACGCCCTCATCAAGCGGATGCACCGCGTCGTGGAGGAGTCCTGATCTATGGCGGCGATCCAGGAAGGGAAGATCGACCGTTTCGCGAAGCAGATGCAGTTCGATTGGGTGTACCGGGACGGGGAGACCGCGCAGGTCGACATGCCCATCACACCCGCCTGTAAAAACAGCAGGGGTTTTATCCACGGCGGAGCGATCCTCGCGTTGGCGGACGAGGCTGCCGGCACCTGCGTGCACGGAGACGGACGCACCTACGTCACCCAGTCCATCGACTGCAAGTTCATCGCGAACGTACCGGAAGGGACGCTGCACGCCCATGCGAAACTCGTGCACCGGGGCCGCCGGACGGCGATCTCAGAATTCCGCATCACGTCGGACGACGGTACGTTGATCGCGGCGGGGCAGGGCATTTTCTTCTGCATCGCGAACGAGATGCTGTATTGATCGAAAAACAAGAGACCGGGTCTCCCGCGGGAGACCCGGTCTTTTTTCGCTTTGTTATCCTGCGGTCACTTGATCCAGCGCCTGCGCGAGATCCGCGATGATGTCCTCTTTGTTTTCGATGCCGATGGACATGCGGATCAGGTCCGGCGTGATGCCGATCGTCTTCAGCAGCTCTTCGGAGCAGTCGTCGTGAGTCATCGTCGTGCCGTGGGCGATCAGCGTGTCCGCATCGCCGAGGGAGACCGCCACCGCGCACAGGTCGCAGGCCTTCAGCATCTGTTTGCCCGCTGCGACGCCGCCCTTGAGCTCGAACGCCAGCATGCCGCCGAAACCCCGCATCTGCCGGCAGGCGGTCTCGTGACCCGGGAAGGACTCCAACCCGGGGTAGTAGACCTTTCTCACTTTCGGATGGTTCTCCAGGAACTGCGCTACGGCCAGGGCGTTTTCGTTGTGGCGAAGCATGCGCAGCTCGAACGTCTTCATCCCGCGCAGGATCTGATAGGATTCCATGGCGCCGATCGCCGCGCCTGTCATGTGCAGCAGGGCGTCTTCGCGGACCTTCTTGATGAAGTCCGCCTTGCCGATCACCGCACCGGCGATCACGTCGCCGTGGCCGTTGATGTATTTCGTCACGGAGTGGATGACCACGTCAGCGCCGAGCGCCAGCGGGTTCTGGTTGTAAGGGGTCGCGAAGGTGTTGTCGCAGACGACCCGGATCTCTTTGTTCGCGCCGTGGGCGATGGTGCAGATCGCTTCGATGTCACAGATGTTGCACAGAGGATTCCCCGGGCTTTCCAGATAGACCATCTTCGTGTTCGGCCGGATCGCGGCCTTCAGCTGCTCCAGGTCGGAAAGATCGATGAAGTCGGCCTCTACGCCGAAATCCGTCAGATATTCGCCGAGAAGGGAGTGGCTGTTGCCGTAGATGACCGGAGAGCTGATGACGTGGTCACCGGGCCGCAGCGCCGTGAGCAGGCAGGAAGCCACCGCTGCCATGCCGGAACCCGTTACGACGCAGCTTTCTCCGCCTTCCAGGAACGCCAGTTTTTCCTCCAGCACCGACTGCGTGGGGTTGCCGCCCCGGGAGTAGGCGTAGCCGGGCGTATGCCCGAAAAATACGGCTTCGGCTTCGTCGATGCCGTCGAATTCGTAGGTGACCGCCGGAACGATGGGGGTGCCCATGGAACCGTAGAGGTTGCGGCGGTTGCCCGCGTGGATCGCCTTCGTTCCGAATCCCATATCTATTGTTATTTTCATAGATGCCTCCTGATAGTCTTTTGTTATTATAACACGAAAGCAAATAAAAAACTCCCAGTCCGAAGACCGGGAGCGTAATTGCGATCTTTCTAAATAATTTAGAAGAATGCAGCCCAGACCAGGAAACCGCCGCAGGCGATGATACCGGTGAAGAGCAGAACGATGACGAGGAAGCCCATGATGTCTCTTGCGGAC
>JAFPXN010000131.1 GCA_017412505.1 Bacillota bacterium
GATGAAAGCCCGCGCCGCATATATGGCGCGCCGCATGGGCGCGGACGCGGCGGAACTGCGCGCCTACGGTCCCCACGGCGCAGGTCTCGTCGTTGCAAATTCGCCGACCGATTATGACGGCGCACGTTCCGAGCAGTTGACGAAATTGACGACGGAAGCGAACCGCGAGGTCCGGGACCTCGGTTTCAAGCCGTATATCGCGCCCGCGATCTCGTCCGCGGCGATCTCCGTCCTGTCGCTGCTGCGCGGCGAAGACTTTTACGGCGCGATCCCCATGAACGGCGTGTATTTCGGCTGCATGAGCCGGATGACAACTGCGGGCAGCATCGTTTCTGGGGAAGCGCTGCATCCAAAACTGCAGGCGCGGATTCGGACGGCATGGGATGCGCTGAAAGGAGCGGAGACGCAATGCAGACTTTGACCGTGTTTTCCGTCGGCGAAGACCCGCGACTGCGCCGTATCGAAACCTCTATACATAAGAAATCGGATGTGCGCTGGCTCTCCGACGAATCCTTTCCCGACGGCATTCCGAACGCATCCGAAGCGGGCTTTACCCCGCTGCTGTTTGTTGTTGCCGTGGATGATTTCGGCATCGACGAAGACTTCGTTCGGATGCTCCGCAGCATCCGCGTCATGGGGAAGGATGCGCTGCAGGGATGCGCGGCGGGCGTGGTCCTGCTCGGAAGCACGGAGCTTGACACCAAGAACGCCGTGCGGGAGCTGATCTTTGCGCTCAATCTGGCGGGATGCGCGTTCCCGGAGCGACCGCTGGTGGAGGCAACAGGCTCCATGCGAAATCTCAGGGTCACCATGCGCACGCATGCGCTCGAAACGCTGGAGGATGCGCTGGCTTTTTCCGTCGAGGGGCTGATCGAACGGCTGCTGAACTTCGCGCCCGTCCGCTATCCGAATCCGCGGCTGTTGGTGCTGCATGCGTCCGACCGCCCCACCTCCAACACGCTTGCGCTGGGCGATCTCGTTTTAGACGCGTTGGACGCGCGGTTTTCCGTCAAAACGCTGTCGCTCCGAAACGGCACGATCGAGGACTGCCGCGGCTGTCCCTATGCGGTCTGCTCGCACTATGCCGAAAAGGGCTCCTGCTTCTACGGCGGAAGCATTTCGAAGGAGGTCATTCCCGCCGTGCAGGAATGCGACGCGCTGCTGCTGTTGCTGCCAAACTACAATGATGCGGTGGGCGCGAACGTCACGGCGTTCATCAATCGCCTGACGAGCCTGCATATCAGCGGCGGACTGTCGGGCCAGCGGCTCTATGCCGTGGTGGTCTCGGGCTACAGCGGCGGCGACATCGTGGCAAAGCAGGCGATGGGCGCCCTGTGCCTGAACCGGTCCTTTCTGCTGCCGCCGCATTTCTGCCTCATGGAGACAGCCAACGACCCCGGCGAAGCGGTCCGTCTCCCCGGCATCCGCCAGCGGGCGGCCTCCTTCGCTGCTCAAATCAACCGGAATCTCCTGGCGGATCAACTGTAAATTACTGCCATATCCCGCCTTCGATCAGCCCATGATCTTTCCAAAAAAGAATTGACAAAGAACGCGCCGTTTGCTATACTTTTGCTCGTGTTTTTTGTATAATATATATTGTTTCAGCCAACACTGAAACGAACAACTGCAGAAAGGGCCCGCTCAGGGCGGATGAAGATGAACGACGGCGTTCATTCGTAGGGGATACTCCCCTCTGATGGGCGCCTTCCCCTTTGATACGGGGGATACCGGACTGAGGACGAGCGCTTCGACGACTTTGGAACCATAAGGAGGACAGCATGCAGTACAGCGCGATCGTGGGGATCAACTGGGGAGATGAGGGAAAAGGCAGGATGGTGGATCTGCTGACGGCGGAGTACGACTGTGTCGTGCGGTATCAGGGCGGCGGGAACGCCGGCCATACGGTGGTCAACGATCACGGAAAGTTTGCCCTGCATCTGATCCCGTCAGGTATCTTTCGGGACGGTGTCGTCAACATTCTGGGCAACGGCGTAGCCCTGGACCCGGAGAACCTTTGGCAGGAGATCGAGACGCTCCGCCTGGCCGGCGTGAAGATCACACCCGACAACCTGATGATCAGCGACAGGGCAAGCCTGCTGATGCCGTGGCACCGTCTGCAGGATGAACTGGAGGAGCTTCGCCTCCGAGATAAAAAGTATGGATCTACCAAGCAGGGGATCGCGCCGTTTTACGCGGACAAGTATCAGAAGAAGACGCTGCTGGCGGGCGAGCTGAACTATCCGGACAGTCTGAGGGAACATCTGAAAGAGATCCTGGGATGGAAGAACCTGACGCTGACCGGCGTCTACGGCGCGGAGCCGGTCAGGGAGGAGCAGATCAAGGCGTGGATCGAGGAATACGGCGAAAAGATCCGGCCCTTCATCCGGGATACAGCGAAGATCCTGCGCCGGCTCAGGGATGAGGGAAAAAGCATCCTGTTCGAAGCCCAGCTGGGCGCACTTCGGGATCTTGATTTCGGCATCGTGCCCTACACCACGTCCTCCAACGCCCTGGCTGCCTATGCCCCCGTGGGCTCGGGGATGACCGACCTGCGGCTCGACCAGGTGATCGGCGTCGTCAAGGCCTATTCGACCTGCGTGGGGGAAGGCCCCTTCGTTTGCGAAATGTTCGGCCCCGAGGCGGCGGCCCTTCGCGAGGCAGGCGCGGAATACGGTGCCAAGACCGGCCGTCCCCGGCGGGTCGGACCGGTGGACCTGGTGGCGACCCGATATGGCGTTAAGATCCAAGGCGCCACCGCCATCGCGCTGACGAAGCTGGACGTGCTGAGCTATATGGAGAAGATCCCGGTCTGCACGGCCTATGAGATCGACGGGGAGCGGACGGAGGAATTCCTCTTCCCAGTGCTGCTGGACAGGGCCAACCCCATCGTGGAATACGTGGACGGCTGGCATTGCGATATCTCCGGGGCACGCATCTGGGCGGATCTGCCGGAGGCGGCCAGGAACTACGTGGAGCGGATCGAAAGGGCAGTGGGCTGCCCAATCCGGTACGTCTCGGTGGGCGCGGAGCGAGAAGCCTGCATCCGCCGTTGAAAAAGCTGCAGGGAGGTGTATCATGCAGAAGAAAGAACTGATATATGAAGGTAAAGCCAAGAAGGTGTACGCGACAGACGACCCTGAGCTGCTGATCGTGGACTATAAGGATTATGCAACGGCATTCAACGGCCTGAAGAAGGGGACGATCCGCGGCAAAGGCATCATCAACAACCGGATGAGCAACCGTCTGATGCAGCGGCTGGAACGGGCAGGTATCCCGACCCATTTCGTGAAAGAGCTGTCCGAGCGGGAGACGCTGGTCAAACGTGTCCGGATCGTTCCGCTGGAGGTGATCGTCCGCAACATCGCCGCCGGCTCCTTCTCCAAGCGGTACGGCGTGCCGGAAGGAACGGTCTTCGACGCGCCGACCATCGAGTTTTCCTATAAAAACGACGCCCTTGGGGATCCTCTGAC
>JAFPXN010000132.1 GCA_017412505.1 Bacillota bacterium
CAGCGACAACTCTCGCGAAAGTTGTCGCTGAGAACCGTCCCCGGCGACAACGCCCCGCTATTATATGAACCAAGCTGTTAAACCCGCCATCCGCATAATATGCTTTCTGTGCATCCTGTGCCTCGTGCTGCTCTCGGTCTGCCATCTGCTGAAGCCGAAGAACGACGACGGCATCTACGACATGGAACTGTTCTACGAACTCCCCGAAGACTCGGTGGAGGTGCTTGTGCTGGGCAGCAGTCACGCGTACTGCGGCTTCAACACCGGCGTGCTGTGGCGCGAGCAGGGCATCCCGGCGTACATCCTGGCCGGCAGCCAGCAGCCCATGTGGAATTCGTATCATTGCCTGATCGAGGCACTGAAGTATCAAAAACCGAGCCTGGTGGTGCTGGAAGGGTACATGACCTACATCGACACGCCGTACCGCGACGACTCGATGGTGATCCGCAACACCTACGGCATGCGCTGGAGCCGCAACAAGATCGAGGCGATCAAAGCCAGCGCACCGAAGGAACGCTGGCTCGACTTCCTGCTGGCCTACACGCAGTACCATACGCGCTACAACGACCTGACGTCTGCCGACATCCTGCCGTACCGCGGCGACGTGATGTACGAGAACTGGAAGGGCACGACGCTGAAGTTCAACACGGAGGAAAAGGAAACGCCGCAAGTCGCGGACGTGACCGAAAGAGACCCGCTGGAGCCGCGGACGGAAGAGTACTATAGGAAGATTATCGAGCTGTGCCGGGACGAGGACGTGCCCCTGCTGATCGCCCTGACGCCCTACGCGACGACCCCGGAAAAGCAGATGCGCTTTAACACCGCGGCCGACATCGCGGCAGAGTACGGCGTGCCGTTCATCGACTACAACCTGCTGTACGAGGAGGCTGGCATGGATTTCTCGACCGATATGGCCGACGACGGCCACCTGAACGCGCAAGGCGCGGCGAAGTTCACGAGCGTGTTCGGCGAGTATCTTGCGGAGCATTACGCCATCCCCGACCACCGCGGCGAGGAAAGCTACGAGACCTGGGAGAAGGATGCGGAGTATATTTACGAGAGGCTGAAGAAAGGGCAGTAACGTAAAAAAAGATCAGCCGCCAAGTCGATTGGTGGCTGATCTTCCAAACACTTTGGAGGTGACCCCGCCATAGCACCAGCGGTGGTTCTTTTTATGAACCTGCACCTCGACTTATTTATATCATAAATATGGAAATACGCAAGCCCCTTGGCTACAATTTGGCTACGAGATCATCAGCTCGTTCAGGCGCTCCGCCACCTCGCGCTGCTTGTTCGGATACAAGTGGCTGTACACGTCCATCGTCGTCTGCACGCGCTCATGCCCCAGGCGCTCCGCGATCAGCAGCGGCGAAAAGCCCAGCTCCACCAGCAAACTGGCATGGCTGTGCCGCAAATCGTGGATTCGGATGCGCTTTACCCCGGACGCCTCGCAGCCCATCCCCATCCATCGGTACAGATAGTGCTTCGTGTACGGAAACAGGCGCTGCGCATCGTCCGCCGGGCCGAAGCCCTGCACATAATCCGCAAGATATGCCGCCAGCCCGTCCGAGATCGCCACGGTGCGGACGCTTTTGGGGGTCTTTGGAGGGGTCACGACGTCGCGCCGCTGGGTGCGCGAATAGGTCTTGTTGACCCGTATGGTCCGCTTCTTCAAATCGACGTCTTCCGGCGTGAGCGCCAGCAGCTCGCCCTCGCGCAGACCCGTGTAATACAGGATGGAGAACATCGTGAACGCCGGCGGGTCACAGCGCACGGCCGCCAGAAACTGCGCAAATTCGTCCTTCGTCCAGAACTGCATCTCGTCCGCGGCCTTCTTACCGATGCTCCCGGCCAGCCGGCAGGGGTTCTCCTTCAGGCGGTAATAGCGCACGGCGTAGCTGAACATGGCTGAAAGTTGGCAGTTGAGGGTCTTTAGGTATGTCATGGAATAGGGCTTACCATTCGGTTTTCGGTAAGCGACCATCCCGCTCTGCCACTGCCGGACTTTCGCGGCGTCGATGGCGCCGAGCGGCAGGGACCCGAAGAACGGCACGATCTTGCCGTAGATCATCGTGCGTTTGGTCTCCATCGTGGACGCTTTGATGCGCGGCTCCATGTCCGCCAGATAGCGCTCTGCGAAGTCCGCAAAGCGCATGCCAACCGAGATGCTGTCTTTCCCTTTCAGCCCGGATTCCCACTCCTGCGCCGCCCGTTTCGTCGCAAATCCCCGCTTTTTCCTGTGGATCGTCTTGCCGGTCTCGTCCTTTACCCGCACCTGGGCCATCCATTTGCCCGTTTTCTTATCTTTTGTGACAGACATATGCGCTCCTTTCCGCCACGTAAAACAGTGGCTACAAAATGGCTACGATAACTTTTTAAACACTCTACATCATTGAAATTAAGGCAATGAAGGCGTTTTGTGCGCCTTTTATTACAGTATTTTTACAAACGCCCCAAACCCCTTGCTACCTTGGTAAGGGGTGCTATAATGCTAACTGTCGAAGGTTACATATGTCTGTTGCATGCAAAATCTTCGACCCGCAAGAGCTGGACTGGGGCCGGCAGGCGCGGATTGTAAACCCCCAGAGGCTTATTCTTAAGGAGGAATTAAGAATGAAGAAAGTACTTTCCCTGGTACTCGCCTTTGCAATGATTCTCGGAAGCTTCGGTTTCGTGTTCGCTTCTGATTTCCCCGATGTCTCTGACA
>JAFPXN010000133.1 GCA_017412505.1 Bacillota bacterium
CAGCCGGCGCGGATCTCCTTCCGCGTGGCGGAAAAGATCTGTTTATGGAACAATGGGATCAGCAGGGCGAAGGCGATCAGCGACCGGAGCGCCATCAGGTTGAAGACGTCCATGCAGGCCAGGACGATCTTGGAAAAGAGCATGCTGGTGGCACGGGCCGAAATGACCGCCGCCAGCAGGATCTCGGATTGTCTGCGGGTAAGCCTGGATGTGTGCAAAGAGATCTCCTTTCCGGTTTGAACGTACGGTAACTGACAAGAGTATATCACCTCGAACGGCACAATGGTCCGCATTGTGATAGAATAGTGTTCAAGAATAACCCTTTAGAACGCAAGGAGGCTTTGCTCCATGGAATCGAAATGTATATTGGTCGGCGTGTCCGGCGGCATCGCGGCTTATAAAGTCTGCGAACTGGTGTCCACTCTGAAGAAGGCGGGTCACGACGTGCACGTGCTGATGACCGCCGCCGCGGAAAAGTTCGTGGGACCGCTGACGTTCCAGACCCTGTCCGGCAACCGGGTCGTCACCGACCTGTTTTCGCTGGATGAAAACCCGGAAGTGCACCACATCGCGCTGGCGAAAAAGGCCGACGTCTTCGTGATCGCCCCGGCGACCGCGAACGTCATCGCAAAAGCGGCCCATGGCATCGCGGACGACATGCTGACGTCCACGTTTCTGGCGGCGACCTGTGAAAAGCTGGTCGTGCCCGCCATGAACACCCACATGCTGGAGAATCCTGCCACGCAGGAGAACATCGAAACGCTGCGGCGCCGCGGCATCCATATCCTCGACAGCGATTCCGGCTACCTGGCCTGCGGCGACACCGGAAAAGGCCGCATGCCCGAGGCATCTGTTATTTACGACGCGGTCTGCAGCCTGATGGAAAGCGACCGTTGGCTCGCCGGAAAAAAGATCGTCGTCACCGCGGGTCCCACCCGCGAATCCCTGGATCCGGTGCGCATTATCACGAACCATTCCAGCGGCAAGATGGGTTACGCACTGGCGAGAGCCGCCCGGGACCTGGGCGCGGACGTCACCCTCGTGACCGGCCGCACGAACCTGGCTGCCCCGGTGAACGTGGAAGTCGTGGATGCGGAAAGCGCCGGCGATATGGCCGACGCAGTGCTGAGCCGCTTTCCGGACTGCGATGCGGCCATCTTCGCTGCCGCTGTGGCGGACTATAAACCGGCGGATTATTCGGATCAGAAGATCAAGAAGAAGGACGGCGACCTGGCGCTGCCCCTGGCCCGCACCGTGGATATCCTGAAGACCTGCGGCGAGCGCAAGCAGAAGGGACAGAAGCTGATCGGCTTCGCCATGGAAACGCAGGACCTTTTGAAAAACGCGCGGGTCAAACTCGAGAAGAAGAACGCGGACTTCATCGTGGCCAACACCCTAACGGAAGCCGGCGCGGGCTTCGGCGTGGATACGAACCACGTCACGATCCTCTCCCCGGACGGCGAGCACGATCTGGGCCAGCTGTCCAAGGAGGAGACCGCGAGAAAGATCCTGGAATTCTGTTTGCGGTAGAGGAGGCAGCGTATGGGAAGAGACAGCGCTTTCAAGCCAATCCTGATCGGAGCGCTCATCGCGCTGGCGGTGTTCGGCGCCGTGACCCTGGTCACGAACCACCGGGTCGCGAAGGCGCATGAAGAGGGTTATCAGCAGGCGCTGCAGGACGTGGGCGCCGTGCCGGTGCCCGTGGAGCTGGATGGCGACGCGGTCGTGGAGGCGGGCATGCTGATGGACGCCGTACAGTCCGCCAAGGACCTGATCGCCTACAAATATCACTACGAATCCGTCGGCAACTATCTGAAAGAGCGGAAAATCTTCGGAACGGACCTCGCCGTGCCCTTTACGCAGGACCGCTCCATTTTCGCGTACCGCGGCACGATCAGCGCCGGCGTGGACCTGAAGGATCTGTCGGTGTCCATCGACCATTCGAAGCAGGTCATCTCGGTGTTCCTGCCCCAGCCGGCCGTGCTGGCGCACGAGTTCGAGATCGACAGCTTCCGCATTTACGACCTGAAGGATTCGGTCTTTACGAAGACGAGCCTGGCGGACTACGCCGGGATGGAAGGCGCGTTGAAGGAATTGCAGGAGAGCCGCCTTGCGGAGGACGAATCGTTCTGGTCCGACGTCCGCAGCAACACCGAACTGGTGCTGCGGGACCTGTTCAACATGACCGGCAAGATCGAGGGCTACAGCATAGAGTTCGTGTGGAGAACGTAGGAGACGGAACAGACCGGACAGGATCCTATCATGCAGCTGCTCAAGAAATTCAACGAGGCGGACCGCACGGACCGCTACAACAATAAAAAAAGCCATTGGCCGAAAGGCTCGATCACGGTCTTCTCCATCGCCTGCTGCGTCTACGGCGGCGTGCGGATCGGCTACGCGATCGAGCAGATCTTCGGCGTCAATCCGGGCCCGTCGATCTGCGCCATCGCCATCCTGCTGGCGCTGTTCCAGCGCTTTTCCACGGACGCGCAACTGGATTCCGTGGTCTACCGCACCGGCGTGCGCATCTCCGGCATCGGCGTGGGACTTTTAATGTACGGCACGCCCATGATCGTGCTGAGCGACATCGTGTACGCGGCGCTGCACAGGCACGTGCTGGCGCTCCATTTCCGCGCCTGGATGATCCTGATCGGCACGCTGCTGGCCATCGGCATCGTCGCGGGCGGCGTGCTGCACGCGGCGCATCCGCAGGTCGTGCGCTATGAGGTGGATCTGCGGAGGAACAAGGCCGGCGAAGCGAAGACCTACCGCATCGTGCAGCTTTCCGATCTGCACGTCGGAGCGGTCGTGGGCGAGCGCCTGACCCGCCGCATCTGCCGGGAAACGGAGGCGCTGCACCCGGACCTGATCGTGTTCACCGGCGACCAGTTCAACCACGGCTACGTGGACGAGTGCCGCGACGAACACGAGGTGGCGGCGATCCTGAGCACGCTTTCCGCGAAAGACGGTAAGTGGGCAGTGCTGGGCAACCACGACCCCGAACCGGGCGACCCGGCGCTGGCTGCATTTTACCGGGAAGCCGGCATTTCGCCGCTCGATAACAGCTGTATCGTTCTGGACGGCTTCAACCTCGTCGGACGCACCGGCGTCGTCTCGGATGGAGAAAGACGCGTGCCGCTGCAGCAGCTGCTCGCCCTCACGGACCCGGCCAAGCCGGTCGTCGTCCTGGACCACGACCCCATGGGCATCCCGCAGGCCGAAGACTGCGGCGCGGAGCTGATCCTGGCGGGTCACAGCCACCAGGGCCAATTCTTCCCGTACAATTTCTTCGTGGGACGCGCCTTCCCCAAAGGGTATTTCCACGGTCTTGCGAAAACGAAAAACACGGTCTCCATCGTATCCGCCGGCGCGGGCGTCTTCCAGGTGCCCCTGCGCGTCGGGACCGATAGCGAGATCGTGTGTGTGGATCTGACGATATAACTGCAAAAAGTACACACGGGGACAGGTACAAAGTGTCATTTTATGACACATTGTACCTGTCCCCGTGTGCTGTTTTGATTCTATTCGCTTACGATGTTGTGTTTCTCGCCCCTCGCGTAGGCGGCGATGTTGTCCGCCAGCACCTGCACCAGCCTCTGGCGGGTCTCCAGACCCTTCCAGCCCATGTGCGGCGTCAGGATGACGTTTGGCATGCCGTACAGCGGATTGTCCGCCGCGGGCGGCTCGGTCTCCTGCACGTCCAGCCCCGCGCCGGCCAGGCGGCCTTCCTGCAGGGCTCTGATGAGCGCCGGCTCGTCCACGAGGGCGCCTCTGGACGCATTGATCAGGCAGGCGGTGGGCTTCATCCGCTTCAGCGTCTCTTCGTTGATCATGTGCTTCGTCGCCGGGGTGAGCGGGCAGTGGAGGGTCACGTAATCGCTTTCGCGGAGCAGCTCCTCCAGGGAGACGTTCTTCGTGCCGGCTCCGAAATCCTTCGGTGTGCGGGTGTAGACGAGGACGTTCATGCCCAGGGCTTTGGCGATCTCGATCACTTTGCCGCCGATGTTGCCTGCGCCGACGACGCCCAGTGTCTTGCCGTTCACTTCCGTGTGGCTGACCCCGAGATATTTCGTGAAGTTGGAGCGGTCACCTTTTTCCAGCGCGCGGATCTGCTTCCCCATCTCCGAAGAGAGGTTCAGCAGCATCATGACCGCGGTCTGCGCCACCCGGTCCGTGGAGTAGGCTGGCACGTTCGCGACTTTGATGCCTTTCTCCCTGCAGGCGGCCAGGTCGATGTTGTTGTAGCCCGTGCCGGCCTCGCAGATCAGTTTGACGCAGTCCGGCAGCGCCCGGATGGCATCCGCGTTCATGGGCAGTTCCTTCGAAACGAGGACCTCTGCGCCTTCCGCTCTTTCCGCATATTGCTCCGGCGTACTGGCGTCGTAGCAGACGACTTCGTCGCCCAGGGAATCGTAGCCCGCCAGGCCGTCATAGTTCACTTTCGCACCGTTTAGAACGACGACTTTCATGTTTCTTATTTCTCCTTTTTAAACACCGTAAATACCGTGGGCCCGCTGCCCGACTGCAGCGTAGCCAACCCGCCTTCCGTCTGCGCCATGCGCTCGATCTCCCTGCCGATCTTCGGAAACAGCCGTACGGCGGGCGCCTGCAGGTGGTTGCCCAGATACGCGCACTTTTCTTCGACGGTCCGCGCGGCCAGATAGCCCGCCACGTCGCAGGGCTTCGCGTAATCCTCCGGCTTCAGCGCGCCGTACACCTTCGCCGTCGAAACTTCGATCTTCGGCGTAAACGTTTCGATGCGGGCGTCGAGCGGGTCGATATACGTCAGTTTTTCACCGCGGCCTTCCGCGACCGCCGCTTCGTGACCCATCGCAGCTGCCAGACAGAACGGCACGTCCGAACCAATGGCCAGCGCGACGTCGAACAGCTTCGCGCGCACGTCCGGATCCATGCCTTCGTTCGTTTCGCTTTCTGCCAGGCCCCAGAGTCTGGCCAGGCCCCAGATCACCGCGGCGGCATCCGTCGATCCGCCGGCCAGCCCGGCCGCCAGCGGGATGTTCTTGACGACCGCGATCTCGCAGGTCTCTCTCTGCCCCGGATGGAACGCGTCGTGCATGCGCAGCGCGGCCTGGTAAGCCAGATTTTTTGGACCGGAGGGCAGTTTTTTATGACCCGGGTCCAGCGTCAGATCCATGCCGCCGCCGAACGCGCAGCCGCGCACCGCGGCCAGCCCGGCTTGTCTTTCCCAGGAGATCTTCACGTCGTCCGCCAGGTCGATGGCCTGCATCACCATCTGCACTTCGTGGTATCCGTCGTCCCGTTTGCCGAGCACGTTCAGAATGAGATTAACTTTTGCTTTTGCCTTCAATTCGATGGTATTCATATGGGTATTATAGCATGAAATATGATAAAATAATGTGTTAAGAAAGGACGAGAAATGAACACACTGATCGCAGTCGACAACAGCGGTTCCTACCGCGTTTATCTTACTATAACCACAGACCTTTGCGAGCAGGCCATGCAGATCCATGACTGCGTGCCTACCGCGGCAGCGGCCCTCGGCCGCACGCTCACCTGCGCCGGCATGATGGGCCTGATGCTCAAATCCATGAGCGACAAACTGACCGTGCAGATCAAAGGCGACGGTCCGGCCGAGCAGATCCTGGCGACCGCGGACGCCTTGGGCAGGGTCAAGGGCTATATCGTCAACCCCGGGGCGCAGCTCCCCGCAAAGCCGGACGGCCATCTGGACGTGGGCGGCATCATCGGGAACGGCAGCCTGACCGTCATCAAAGACCTGGGCCTGAAGGAGCCCTACGTGGGCACCATCCCCCTCGTCACCGGCGAGATCGCCCGGGACTTCACCCAGTATTTCGCCGTGTCCGAGCAGCAGCCCGGCAGCGTGGCGCTGGGCGTGCGGTTCACCCCGGACGGCGCGCACGTGGCCTATGCGGGCGGCATGATCGTACAGGTGCTGCCCGGCGCGAGCGACGAGTGCCTGGACGCGCTGGAAGAACTGCTGTATACCATGGACGACCTGACGCTTCTGATCGGCGACGCAGGCGCCGACCTGTACAAACTGATGGACATCATCTTCGGCAGGCTGCCCGGGGATTTCCGCCCGAGGGTGCTCGAAGAGCGCAGCATCTCCTGGCTGTGCGACTGCAGCAGGGAGCGCATGGAAAAGGCGCTGATCTCTATCGGAAGGAAAGATCTGTCCGAGATCATCGAGGAAGACCGCGGCGCGGAACTGACCTGTCAGTTCTGCCGCAGGAAATATACGTTTACAGAAGACGAGTTGATCCAGCTCCTGCAGGAGGCCTCCCATGAATAAGATCCGACTGGGCGTCATCTACGGCGGCAAGTCCGGCGAGCACGAAGTTTCCATCATGTCCGCCGATTCCGTCATCAACGCCATCGACACCGAAAAGTACGACATCACGCGCATCTTTATCAGCAAGGAAGGCTGGTGGACCATCGCGGGTCAACCGCTCAATCCCTGGGACCTGCGCAGCTACATCGATTTCGCCCTGCCCATCCTGCACGGGCCAAACGGCGAGGACGGCACGGTGCAGGGCCTGCTGAAGCTGGCGGGCATGCCCTACGGCGGCTGCGACGTGCTGGGCTGTTCCGTGACCATGGACAAGATCGTGGCGAAAAAGGTCTTCGCATCGGAAGGGTTGCGGCAGGCGCCCTACATCGCGTTCACGGACGCGGATCCGGTGGAAGACGTCATCGAAAAAGCCTGCCGCGAACTGCGGTTCCCCATGTTCGTCAAACCCTCCAACATGGGTTCCTCCGTGGGCATCACGAAGGCGCATGACAGAGACGAACTGAAAGACGCGATCGCGCTGGCCGCGAAATACGACAGCCGCCTGCTGATCGAACAGGGCATCGACGCCCGGGAGATCGAGAGCGCGGTGATGGGCAACAACGTGCTCGTCTGCGGCGAGGTGGGCGAGATCGTGCCCGGCGCGGAATTTTACGACTACAACGACAAGTACTTCGACGGGAACAGCCAGCTGCTCATCCCGGCGCCCATCACGGAGGCGCAGAAAAAAGAGGTGCTGAATATGGCGAAGCGGGCGTACAAAGCCTGCGGCTGCAGCGGATTCTCCCGGGTCGACTTCCTGATGGACAAGGCGACCGGAGAGATCTACATCAACGAGATCAACGCGATCCCCGGATTCACGAAGATCAGCATGTTCCCCCGCCTGATGATGGCGGCGGGCATGAAGTATCCGGAGATCATCGACAGGATCGTGGAGTTGGGATATGAAAGACATCATGCTGAAGATCACCGGTAAAACGGTAAGACAGGACGAAGGAAACGAAAAACATGAGGACATCATGGAGTTCGTGACCGCCGGCCAGCTGTATCACAGGGGGTCGACGACGTTCATCAAATATCCGGAGAGCGAACTCTCCGGGCTGGAAGGCTGCACGACGTCGCTCATCATCACGAAGGACAAGGTGAAGATGAAGCGCAGCGGCCGGCCTTTGGCTGCGGATACGGAGATGGAGTTCAAGAAGGGCGAGCGCTTTTACGGCATGTACGAGACGCCTTACGGTCCCGTGGGCATGGAATTGCTGACGAACGACGTCACCGGCCTGGAAGACGCGGGCGAGGGCAGACAGAAGCTGTCCATCGACTATCACATCAGCCTGCACGGCCTGATGGAGTCGAGAAATAAACTGGAATTGGAGATCACACATCAAAACGAAGGGGTAATGCAATGAACAGAAAACAGCAGCGGACAAAGACGCTTGCCCGCATCCTGGCCGTCATCGTCGCGCTGGCGATGGTGCTGATGTCGGGTTATTATCTTCTTTTGGCCTTTTCGGCCGGAGACGCCGCCTTTTTCGTCTACGCGGCGGAAGACCCGCAGACCGTCGAAAAGAACCTGAGCAAACTGGACGCCCTGCGGGACGTCGTCAAATACATAGACGAGAACTATGCGGACGACGTGAACGTGGAAGACCTGACGGACGCCGCGTATAACGGCGTGTTCGACGCGCTCGACCGGTGGTCCGTCTACTACAAGACGCAGGAGGAAAAGGACGCCTTCATCAACCAGGTGACCGGCAATTACGCCGGGATCGGGGTCACGATGACCCTGGACGGCGACGGCCGCTGCGTCATCACCCAGGTGAACACCCTGGGTCCCGCGTACGAAGCCGGCGTCAAGGCCGGGATGATCATCGTGAGCGCGGACGGCGCGGCCGTGAAGGGAAAGACGCTGGACGAGATCTCTTCCCTCGTGCGGGGCGAGCCGGGCACGAAGGTGGCGCTGGATCTGGAGCTGGATGGCGCAACGCGGACGATGGAGATCGAGCGCCGCAGCATCAAGGCGCAGACGGTGACGTACGCCATGCTCGAGGATAAGATCGGCTATATCGCCATCTCCCAGTTCTCCGGCGATTCCTGGAAGGAATTCCGCGCCGCGAAGCTCAATCTGATCGCGGAGGGCATGGAAGCGCTCATCCTGGATCTGCGCGGCAACGGCGGCGGCGTTATGGGAGACGCTCTGAGCGTGGCCGGCATGCTGGTGCCGCAGGGCAAGCCGCTCGTCTACTACGAGCAGCAGGGCGAGATCTTCGACGAGGCGTACTCCGCCGGCGGAACGTATAAGGACGTGCCGCTTGCCGTCCTGATCGACGGTCACACGGCCAGCGCTTCGGAATGTCTGGCGGCTGCCGTCAAGGACAACGGCGCAGGTACGCTCATCGGCGAGACGACGTATGGCAAGGGCGTGGCGCAGGAGCTGGTGACCCTGGACAACGGCGATAACTTCAAATTAACGTTCTGTCACTTCCTCACCCCGAACAAACAGCACATCGACGGTGTGGGCATCGCGCCGGACATCGCCGTAAGCAACGGCGCAGGCCTGACAGCGGCCCAGATCGAGGCGATCGAGGCGAAGCTGCTGCCCATGAGCGAAGGACGGAAGTACTATAAAGGCCAGATCGGCCTGACGGTCCTGGCTGCCCAGCAGCGGCTGAAGATCGTCGGCTACGACGTGGACGAGAACGCCCGCATGGACGAGAAAACCGTGGCGGCGCTGAAGCGCATCCAGGCGCTGTACGGCGCGTCGCCCTACGGCGGACTGGATTTCTGCACGATCGAACTGGTGGAGCGCGCGCTGAGCGAATACGTCTACGGCGGCACGGAAGACAAGCAGCTGCTGAAGGCCATCGAGGTGCTGAAATGAGGCTGTTCCGGAAACTGGCCGCGCTCGCCGCTGCCGCAGGCATCGTGATCGGCACGGCTGCGCCGGTCCGCGCCATGACGTTCTTCTATGGGGAAACCCCCATCGACCTGCGCATGGACGCGCTGCAGGAGATGATCGAGGAAGTCCGGGAGAACTATAAAGACGAGACGGCGATGGACGATATCTTCCTTGGCATCTACAAGGGGCTGTTCAGCAGCCTGGGCGATCCCTGGACCGAGTTCGTCACGCCGGTGGAAGCGCCTCCGGGCACGAATTTCATCACCAACGACGTGGACGAAGTCTACGAAGGCATCGGCATCGTCATCCGCAAGACCGACGGCGGGCTGCGCATCTCCAGCGTGGTGAGCGGGTCCCCGGCGTTTCAGGCGGGCATCCACTCCGGCGACTACATCCTGAAGGTGGGTCCCGTGGACGTGACGGAGATGACTTCGGAAGAGGCCGCCCAGCTGATCCGCGGCACCAGCGGCAGCTCGGTGACCCTCACCGTCGACCGGGACGGCGACGTGAAGGTGTTCGAGGTGATCCGGCAGGTCATCCGTACCGATACCGTCGCGGCGGAGATGCTGGACGACGGCATCGGATATATCAGGATCCGCTCGTTTTCCGCCGGCACAGCGGATTGCTTCGCGGAAGAGTACGACAAGCTGGCAGCGCAGGGCGCGAAAGGCATCGTGCTGGATCTGCGGGGCAACGGCGGCGGATCGGTGGAGCAGGCGGTATCCGTGGCGGATCATCTCATCCACAGAAACGGCGTCATCTCCATCTTCAAACGCCAGGGCGAAGTGATCGAGACGGTCCATTCGACCGCGGACGATTTTGCGAACCTGCCGGTCGTGTGCCTGGTGGATCACAACACGGCCAGCGCGTCGGAGCTGCTGACGGCAGCTCTGAAGGACCATAAAGCCGCGACGGTCGCCGGCGAGACGACCTACGGCAAGGGCGTGGCCCAATTCATAGGCTCCGGAGGCAAGGGCAACTATTTTAAACTGTCGATCTACTATTTCCTCTCCCCGAAAGGAAACGACATCGACGGCGTCGGCATCCAGCCGGACGTGGCCATCTACAATCAGAGCGAACGCAGCGAAGAAGAGATCGCGGCCATCCGGGCTTCCATGGCGCCGATCAACGAGGAGAAGAAATATTACGCGGGCCAGAGCGGCCTGAACGTATACGGCGTGCAGCAGAGGCTGCAGGCGATGGGCTACGACGCGGCGCCTACGGGCGTCATGGACGCGAAGACCGTCGCGGCCCTGAAGCTCCTGCAGGCCGAAGCGGGCGCCTGCCCCTACGGCGGACTGGATTACTGCACGCTGGGGATCGTAAAGGATAAGTTCGACGCGTGGTGCAGCCCGGCGTCCGAAGACGCTGCGCTGGCGAAGGCGCTCGAGTTGTTGAAATGAGGTGTTTGCAATGTATGAGGAACTGAAATTGCAGGCAGCGAAGGCTGCGGAAGAGATCATGGCTGCGGCGAAACTGGAGGAAGGCGACGTGCTGGTCGTCGGCTGCTCGTCCAGCGAAGTGTGCGGACAGAAGATCGGCTCCGATTCCAACGAAGACGTGGCGAGAGCCGTGTTCGCCGGCATCTGGGAGACCGCGAAGGCGCATCAGGTCTGGCTGGCAGCCCAATGCTGCGAGCATCTGAACCGCGCCATCATCATGGAGGCCGCCTGCGCGAAGCAGTACGGGCTTCCGAGGGTCAACGTCGTGCCGCAGAAGAAGGCCGGCGGATCGTTCGCGACGGCCGCCTACGCGAACTTCGAAAAGCCCGTGGCTGTCGAGGAGATGCATATCGCCCGGGCCGGTCTGGACATCGGAGACACGTTTATCGGTATGCACATGGGCAAGGTCTGCGTACCCGTCAGGCTGTCCATGAAGCAGATCGGCGAGGCGCATTTGACGGCCTGCCGCGTGCGGCCGAAGTTCATCGGCGGAAACCGCGCGGTCTACGACGAGAGCCTGAAATAGCGAGAGAGAAAGCGAGACCCGCACGAACCGTGCGGGTCTTTTTATATCGCGGCCGAGTGCGGCCTTCGAATCGTCTCACTTGCTCTGCAGTTTGCCGATCTGCCTGGCCCAATTGCCCCAGGCTTCCGTAATGAGTTTGCGGCCGGCATACATGGCGGCGAGGGACGGATCGAGGGGCGGCGCGATCTCCACCACGTCGAATCCGATGATGGGAAGCGCTTCGAACAGCATGTTGAGGAGCGTGAGCGCCATCCGGGACGTAAGTCCTCCGAACTGCGGCGTGCCGGTGCCTGCGGCGTAGGCAGGATCCAGCGCGTCGATGTCGAAAGTGAGGTAGATCTTGTTGTACCGGCTCATCTTGTCGATGCAGTCCTTCGCGACGGATTCGATTCCCTCCGCATAACAGTCGTAAGCGGTCTTCACCTGGATGGGATTGTTTTTATACAGTTCGAATTCGTCCGGTTCAATGGATCGGATACCTATGAAATACAGGTTCTCAAAGCCCTGGATGTTTTTCAGTTCCAGCGCTCTGCGTTCCGTGTTGCCATGGGACAGTTTATCGCCCTCCAACGCGTCGCACAGGTCCATATGAGCGTCCACATGGATGATGCCGAAGGGTTCGTCCAGGGCATCGTCGATGCCGCGTTCCACGGGGATCGTAACGCTGTGATCGCCGCCTATCATGGTGATCTTTCTGCCTGCCTTTACGAGACCGCAGACGAATTTCTGAATGCCCGCGAACACCTCTTCCCGGTCTTCCATCGTAAGGGGAAAGTTGCCGGCATCCACGACGTTAAAGGTATCGAACCACTCCAGGCGCTCCGTGCAGGGCGTGGACTGCAGGGTGTTGGCCCGCAGCATGTCCGGCGCCTGGGCTGCCCCCGTGCGGTAGCTGGCGCCTCCGTCGAAGGGAATGCCTAACAGTACGGTGTCCGCCTCTTCCAGAGGCATGTCCGGGCGGTTGAGCCCGCACCAGGCGGCGGGATCCATAGCATATTTATCTTTCGTTATCATGGGAAAACTCCTTTTCTTCTCGATACGGTGCGATAGCGTCCGTGCCGTTTATTCCTCCGGCACGTAGGGGAGATCCCGGATCAAGACCTCGTTTCCGTGGGCGCGGAGCAGCCACAGCAGATCTTCCGTCTTCAGCCAGACGGTGGCGGTGTTGTCGTTGGGATGCGCACCGATGAGCGCCGGAGGCTGCAGAAAGTACGAATCGAGGATGAGTTTTACGCTGCGGCTTTCGTCGTTCAGGAGGCCCAGAGGGGTCACTGCGCCGGGGATGAGGCGCAGCACGCTTTCCAGCTCCTCCGCAGAGGCGAATTTCGGCTGCCGCAGGCCTTCCGCTTTGCGCAGCGCTTTCAGGTCTACCCGCTTGTCGCCCTTCACCGTGATCAGATAATAGTTCTGCGTCTTGTCTTCGCGCACGAAAAGATTCTTGGCGTCCGCTTCCGGGTGGGGCATGGGGATCTTCGAAACGTCCTCCATGTTCCAGACTGCCGGGTGCTCCGTGATCTCGAAGTCCACGCCGCAGTTTTTCAGATGTTCGTAGATTTCCTGCTTATTCATAACAGTATTATAGCATCGTTTCACAGGGACGGGGGAGTGATACGCGTATCACTCCCCCGTCCCTGTGAAACATTTGTCCTGCAGATTTACGGGTTGGTTCTTTTGTGATATCTTAACAATGTAGGGCATATACATTTTTGACAGAATGAAAAGAGGTGTTTCCATGTCGTTCGTCCGCAATAACGAATCCGCATTCAGCGATACCAGGACCCGCAGCCAGAAGCTGACGCCCTGTTCGGGCATGTGCTCCTTCTGCACGGAGGACTGCGCCGGCACCTGCGAGATCGGCCTCTCCGCCGTCCTCGGCAAGGCCATGGTCTATCCGACGAATACCGGCAGCAACCAGATCGCAAGCGAAAAGGATAATCCGATCGATTATTCCATTTTTAACATCAACGGACGCTGCTTCGGCGCGCTGGGCGCCCCGGAGAACGGCGAATATCCGTCCATCTACAACGTGAAAACGGAACGGGTCATCGGCAAGCGCAATCCCGTGAAGATCGCGCTGCCGTTCACGCTGCCCGCGCTCATCAAACTCAACTGGAAAGATTATTTCGCGGCGGCGGCCATGGCCGGCACCATCTGCGTCATCGGCGAAGGTGCTCCCAGCAAGGATCTGGATCTGAAGCTGGAGAACGGCAAGATCGTCCGCTTCGAGAAACTGAAGGAGATGCTGGGTGCGTTCAACCGCTACGACCGGGGCTACGGCCAGATCGTGCTGCAGTGCAATGTGGAAGACGACGCGATGGGCCTGCCGGAATACGCGATCCGGGAGTGCGGCGCCAAGGGCATCGAATTCAAATTCGGCCAGAGCGCCAAGGGCACGCAGCCCGCGAACCGCATCGGTTCCCTGGAGGCCGCGATCGCCAAGAAGAAGGAAGGCTTTATCGTCTATCCCGACCCGGAAGATCCGGCTGTGGCGGAAGCGGCAAAACGCGGCGCGGCGCCGAAGTTCTGGTCTTACGCACGGCTGCCCATGTGGACGGAAGAGAGCCTGGGCAAGCGCATCGAAGAGCTGCGCGCCAAGGGCCTGCAGAACGTCTATTTCAAGACCGCCGGTTTCGATCCCTCCGATATGGAGCGCCTGCTGCGCATGGCGTCCGACCTGGAAGTGGATATGGTCACGTTCGACGGCGCCGGCGGCGGTTCCGGCTACAGCCCGGACAAGATGATGAACGAATTCGGCCTGCCCGCGGCCTGCATCGAGAGCGCGATCGTTCCCATGTGCGGCCGCCTGAAAGCGGAAGGCAAGTATATCCCGTCCATCGTCATCACCGGCGGATTCGCGACGGAAGATCAGGCGTATAAGGCGCTGGCGCTGGGCGCTCCCTACGTGACCGCCGTAGGCCTCTGCCGCGCGACGATGGCTGCGGCCATGGTGGGCAAGAAGGTAGGCGATCAGCTGAAGGAAGGCACCGTGCCGGCCCATCTGCAGAAGTTCGGTTCCTGCGCGGACGACCTGTTCCTGGAACTGGGCGAAGTGCGCGGCCTGTACGGTGAAGAGGCGGAGAGCATGTCCCTCGGTGCAGTGGGAGCCTATTCCTACCTGCGCAAGATGACGTTCGGCGTACAGCATTTCGCAGCGCTCAACCGCAAATTCGACGTTGCGCTGGCAGACCGCAGCGACCTGATCCCTCTGACGCAGGATGCGCGCATGCTGCTGAAGGGCACCTGGTTCGACTGGTAATCCTTTGTGCAATCAGCCGGCCTTCGGGCCGGCTTTTTTATTTGCGTCACCTATAAATCCATACAAAAATTTACACGTCATTCACAAAACAAATGGTGGCGGCAGATCTATCGGCAGGATTATAATCAAATGAGAGGAAAGGCGTTTGGCATGACCCCCATGAAGGCAAGTATTATTTCTAACAACGTGGATATTGAGGATCTTGTGCCAAGCGCCTTTTCGCTTTTTCTTCTCCCCGGAGGCTCCGCAGAAGACGTGCTGACAGCCGCCCGCGACCGCATCCATCTCGGCGCGAAGCTGCTGGCGCATCCGATGGCCGGCCGCCTGCGTCCGAACGAGACGCCTTACAGGACGGTCGTTCTGGAGGAAGCGGAAGGACCGCTGGATCTGTCCAGCTTCGAGATCATCGAATACTGTCTGGCGGAGGAGAAGAAATACGAAAGCAGCCGCAAAAAATATGACGAACCGCTGCTTCCCGACCTGCGGTTCATCAATTGCGAGATCCTGAAAAGCATATTGGAAGAATTATCTTAGAGAAGGAGGTACGCATGGAACTGGAACTCAGAAAAATCGCCATACGGAACATCGAGTTCGGCAGTCCCGCGCGCATCGAAGGGGACACGCTCATCGCGGATCCCGATGAGATGCGCGAACTGATGCTGGAGGACAGCCGGATCAAGGACGTTTCGTTCGATATCGCTCTGCCCGGGTCATCCACGCGGATCCTTCCGGTCAAGGACGTCATCGAGCCCAGAGCAAAGCCCGACGGCGAGACCTTCCCCGGAACGTTCCACGAGGATATGCAGGAAGGCGGCGAAGGCATCACGTATTGTCTGGAGGGCTGCGTCGTGACCACGACAGGCCCCATCGTCGGCTTCCAGGAAGGCCTGATCGACATGAGCGGTCCGGCAGCCGAATACAACGTGTATTCCAAGCTGTGCCATCTGGTGATGATCATCGAGAAGCAGGATTACGTCGATCCCCACGAACATGAGGAAGTCGTCCGCGTCGCAGGCCTGAAGCTGGCCCAGCATATCGCGGAGCTCGGATTCCTCGTGGAGGATTACAAGAGCGAAACGTACACCTGGGGCAACATCGGCGAGAACTACAACGCCTATCCGGATCTGCCCAAGGTGGTCTACGTGTACAACTGCATGTCCCAGGGCCTGCTGCACGATTCTTACTTCTACGGCAGAGACTCCAAGATCATCGTTCCGACGATGCTCACGCCGCTGGAGATCTTTGACGGCGCGCTGGTCTCGGGCAACTGCGTATCGCCCGGTTCCAAGACCACGACGTACATGCATCAGAACAACGCCTGCATTATGGAACTGCTGAAGCATCACGGCAAGGATTTCAACTTCGTCGGCATCGTGCTCTGCCCGCTGATGACCACGCTGAAGGAAAAGTTCCGCAACCGCATGCTGACCGTCCGCCAGGTGAAGATGCTCGGCGCCGACGGCGCGCTCATCTCCCAGGAAGGCTTCGGCAACCCGACGACCGACCTGATGATCGTGTGCCAGGAGCTGGAGAGAAACGGCATCAAGACCGTCATCATCACGAATGAAGACGCAGGCATCGACGGCATGAGCGAATCGCTGCCCGACAGCGTTCCCGAAGCCAACGCCATCGTCACGACAGGCAACTCCAACGCGACCCTGATGCTGCCCGCCATGGACAAGACCATCGGCGTGCTGAAAGACATCGAACGGGTCTGCGGCGGCACAGTGAATTCCATCCAGCCCGACGGCAGACTGCTGATCGAGATCCACGGAATCATGGGCGGTCACAATCTGCAGGGCAACACCCTCGTCGGCGCCGTTACCATTTAAAGGAGGTTTGGCATGAAGAAAATACTGTTCTATACCAACCAGTTCTTCGGCCAGATCGGCGGTGAGGAATTCGCTTACACCGAACCGTTCGTCGAAGAAGGCTGCAAAGGCCCGGCCGTAGGCCTGCAGGCCGCGATCCCCGACGGGGAGATCGTCGCGTCCATCGTCTGCGGCGACAACTATTTCGCGGAAAACATCGACAAGTGCAAGGACTTCATCCGCGCGCAGGTCGAGAAATACCAGCCCGACCTGTTCATCGCGGGTCCGGCGTTCAACGCGGGCCGCTTCGGCATCGCCTGCGGCGAGAGCTGCAAGCTGGTGCAGGAAGAACTGGGCATCCCGGCCATCACCGGCATGTACGAAGAGAACCCGGCGGTCGACATGTTCAAGGCGAACTGCAAGATCGTCAAGACCGCGAAATCCGCGGCGGGCATGCGCCAGGCTGTTCCGGCCATGGCGGCTCTGGCGGGCAAGATCCTGCGGGGCGAGAAGCTGGGTCTGCCCAAGGACGAAGGCTACTTCCCCATGGGCAAGCGGGTCAACGTGTTCCACGAGAAGAACGGCGCCGTACGCGCTGTCGAAATGCTCGTCAAGAAACTGAACGGCGAGCCCTACGAGACCGAGCTGGAGATCTCCACCTACGAGAAGGTGGAACCGGCTGCGCCGCTGAAAGACCTGAAGGGCGCGAAGATCGCGCTGTGCACGTCCGGCGGCATCGTGCCCATGGGCAATCCGGACCACCTGACCGCAGCGTCGGCCAAGTTCTGGAAGAAATACGACCTTCACGGTCTGAACGAACTGACGCCCGGCAAGTTCGAGTCGGTGCACGCGGGCTATGACCCGGTGTACGCCAACGAGAACCCCAACCGCGTCGCACCCTACAACGTACTGAAAGAGATGGAGAAGGAAGGCGAGATCGGAGAGATCTATCCCTATCTGATCACGACGACCGGCAACTCCACCTCCGTGGCAGACGCCACCAGATTCGGAAAGGAGATCGCTGAGGAGCTGAAGGCCGCGGGCGTTCAGGGCGTCATCCTCACCTCCACCTGAGGGACCTGTACGCGTTGCGGTGCAACGATCATCAAGCAGATCGAGAAGGCCGGCATCCCCGCCGCCCACGTCTGCACAGTCACGCCCATCTCCAAGACGGTAGGCGCAGCCCGTATCTCCGGCGCGCAGGCTATTCCTTACCCGGCGGGCAACCCGAACCTGCCTCCCGACAAGGAAGAAAAGCGCCAGCGCGAGATCGTCGAGAACGCGCTCGAACTGCTGCTGGAATAGGGAAAAGGCTTTTCCATCAAGTCATAAAAAGGTCGCTTCCGAAGCGACCTTTTTGTTTTGCCCGGCCTGTATCATAAAGGCGTAAACAGACAGAGACGCGCCCGGCGCGATACAGAAAGGGGAAAAACAATGGAAAAGAAGAGAAACGATCTTACGGAACTGGTATTCATCCTGGACAGAAGCGGCTCCATGGCGGGGCTGGAAAGCGACACGATCGGCGGCTTCAACGGCCTGATCGACAAGCAGAAGAAGGTGGACGGCAAGGCGTTCGTCACGACGGTGCTGTTCGACAATCAGCAGAAGACGGTCCACGACCGCGTCGACCTGGCGGAGGTCGCGCCGATGACGGAAAAGGAGTACTACGTGGGCGGGTCCACGGCGCTGCTCGACGCAGTCGGCGACACGGTGACCCACATCGAAAAGATCCACAAGTACGTCCGCCCGGAGGACGTGCCGGCGCACACGATGGTCGTGATCACGACGGACGGCATGGAGAATTCCAGCCACAGATGGCGCGCGGCGGACGTAAAGAAGCTGGTGGAAAAGAAGAAGGAAGGGGGCTGGGAGTTCCTGTTCCTGGGCGCCAACATCGACGCGGTGAGCGAAGCGGCCCGCTTCGGCATCGACGCGGACAGAGCCGTGCGCTACTGCAACGATTCCGTGGGCGTGCGCAAGAACTTCTCCGCTGTCGGCAAGGCGATGGCCAGCCTGCGCAGGGACGCCTGCATGCCGGCCAGCTGGAAAGAAGAGATCGAGGAGGATTACAAGAGCAGAGGGTAAGCGGAAGCGGACCCTGAGCCTGTCGAAGGGCCCGTCCGGTTCGCCTCCATCGGGCAGGCTCCGCGCCAATTCAGGAATCTGGTGTTTCAGCGGTTTCTTTCGCGTGCCGTTTCGGCGCAGCTCCGCGGACTCGGCCGGTTTCGTCTATGCGAAACGCGGCCTCGGGCATCGCTTCGCCGCAACGCCCTTAGGCGCGCGTCCGAAACGGATTACGCTCAGAAACCGGAAACACAGACGATTCCTTCAGATGGCGCGTCACCCTGCCCGTCTGGAAGCGGCTCATATGATAAGTTACAGCCTTGCGGAAGCGTTGCAGGGCTGTTTTATTGTGTGCTACAATGCTTATAATTGTGAGGTGTCTGCTGCAGAGCAGCGCAAAAGGAGATGATGACAGATGCTGGTGTCTATATTATCCATCATCGTAAATATTGCGTATTTTGTTGTTCTGAATATGAATATCTATACGGACCGGGCAATGATGCCGACCGGAGAGATTCGGGAATGGCATCGCAGTCCGATAGCAAGATTAAATATTGCGGATCAGTCGTTCCTGTTCTATCTGCAGATAGTTCTTGCCGCTGCCAGCATTATAACAAGCGTCCTGTTTCTGTTTGGCGTTCGCGGCAGAATGATCAGAACCATACAGTTGGTCAGCATAATAGGATCTACGATCGTATTTATTATCATCATGATCGTAACATCTAACTCGCATGCCAAGTATGCCTGAGGAGGATTATTACAACATCCCGCTTGCAGGGGGGGACTGCGATATCCAACTCACGTATGTAAAAAAACCTGTCAGTGACAGAATGAGACGCTGCAAGCAAAGGAGGTCTTCGATATGGATGATCAGGAATTGCTGCAGAGGATGGTTGCCGAACCATGGCAGCAGTATCGCCGCGCCGGCTGGCGGGAAAAGCTCGACCTTCTCCGGCACAGTTTTTCGATGTATATTCCCCATGCCGACAAAACGTGTGAGGACCTGCATATTGTTTTGGATGGTCATACGAAACTGAATTACATGGTCAATAAGGCGGCCGCAGTCAGCGACGATCACACTGTGAGGGGATTTATCCGCTTTGTTTTTGCGCTCAAAGAGGGCGAAACGAAGCTGTTCACATGGGTGACCGCGCACGGAAACAAGGAATGGATCCTGTCCCGGGATTCGGCTGTGCTTTATGTGGATATTCCCGAGTTCGGTGAAGGTTTTTTCATCCGCTACGGAGTATTCAGGGACGAATGCTTTGCCGCCTATGAGAAGGTCTACGCCTGGGGTTATCAGACGGATGTCCAAAGGATCGAAGTGCCCGAAAGGGATCTCGAATCTCTGACATGGCTGGAGCCGGAGGAGGAATTTGAGCTTGTCCGGTATCTGGATGACGGCAGATCGTTCGAAACCACGGATACGGATCGGCTGCTGCGGTTCGTTGATGAACACAGGGCGCAGGAAGAGGCGTCGGAAGACCCCGATCCGGACCGCGTTCAACGCTTTAACGACCTGTATCAATCGATAAAGTACTATGTTTTGGAACAGAAACCGCTGAGAAGAGCAAAGAAGGTTTCCCCTGTTATCGGCAAGAGTTTTTCCTGGATGGAAGACAACTGGGAAGAATGCGATTTCCGATATAACGTCTCGACGGACCCGGACGACTGGCACGACGCGGTGTACCGCCGTTACGGCGATCTGCCGGACGGCAGACATTTCGGCGTGTATATCTGGCCGAAGTCCGGAGCCTTTTCTCCTGCTTCGGTAATGATGATCGTTGACAAGTCCGGAGAGATGCGGACAAACACGGTGATCAAAGAAAGCTGGAATACACGGGCTTCAGAGTTTTGGCCCATGGCGGCAGCAGCTACCCCCAGCGGCAAGAGCATCGTCTGGCTGAAGGACGGCAGGATATGGGTCTGGCGTGAGGACAGGCGGGACAAACGTTTTCTGCCGGATGACGGAGAAGAACTGACGGATCGTATCGAAGGGATTCCTGTTTATGATGCCCTTATGCGTGACGACGGAATTCTGGTGCTGTTTCAGGAAGGCAAAGGATACGCGTATCTCTGCGACGAGGATATCGTGCTCGTCCGGCACGAGGACTGCTGGATCCCTGCCAGCAAGGCGGAATCCCCCTGCAGGAATGAGGTGTTTCCCAGTCGCGTGGATGACTGGCCCGATGAGTTTGCTGTCATGATCCGAAAGGAAGACGACGAAGGTGATTATTACAGCTGCGGCATCCGCCGCGTCTGCTTCGAGCCGGGTCTTGAGATCATAAAACCCGAAATACTTGCGGACAACCCGGACCTCGAATCGGTAACGATTCCGGCGTCGGTAAAAGAGGTCCGGACGTGGGCGTTCGGCTGCTGCGCGAATCTGAAAAATCTTGTGATCGAGGGCGACCTGTCCCGCGTGGCGGATTGGGCGCCGGACGCGTTCGAAGGCTGTGCCTGCGAAAAACAATATCTCCGTCTGCGGAATGCAGACCGGTAAAAAGGCGGCGAAAGACAGGAAGGAGAATCCGAATGGACGACAATAAAGTTATGCAGACAAAACTTGTTCCGGGCGTGGGCCGCTTGCCCTATCCGGCATATCGCGGAAACGAACCCTACGTCTTTGTCAGCTACGCCCATAAAGACAAAGATATCGTTTTTCCGGAGATAAAAAGATTTAACGACGCGGGCTTTCACGTCTGGTATGACGAGGGGATCTCGCCCGGCAACGAGTGGTCGGACGAGATCGCGGAGGCGCTGACCAAATGCACCGTATTTGTCGTCATGCTGACGCCGACGTCCGCCCCGCGGGAATCCGTGCTGAACGAAATCAGCTTTGCGCTCGACGAGGGAAAGCCTCTTCTTGCGGTCTATCTTGAGGATACGGAGCTGCCTCCCGGCTTGAGACTGCGCATCTCCCGGAAACAGGCAATCCTCAAGTACAATATGACGGACGAGGAATACGATTTCAAATACATAGAGGCGTTTCTCCGGTTCGGACTGAAGCGGGGCGATGCGCAGTCCGTTCCGGCCAAAGCGAACAGCGAGCCTGCAGTGCAGCCCGGCGGCGGAGTGACCATCAAACAGTTGGATGAATTGGTAAAGAATTATCTGGGAACGAATGAGACGGTAAGCCAAAAAGAGACTGCGGTAATCAGAGAAGAATTCCCTGAGGATTCGCCGGAGGACGCCAGGAAAAGAGCCAATGGCGATCTGGTGCGGATCGACGGCTTCGATGTCGAGCACGGGTTTTTAAGGGGATATTATGGATCGGAGAAGGATATCGTCGTACCCGACTCCGCAAAGGTGATCAGAAGTCTCGCGTTCCAGAATTGCCGGTCCTTCATCGAATCTGTCGATCTCAATCAGGCAGGGCTGATGGTTGCCGGACGGCTTGGCGTATTCTGCAATTGTCCGAATCTGAAGACTGTCAAGATCCCGGAAACAGTCAAAGAAGTCACCCCGGATATGTTTCAGTATTGCCCGAACCTGACGGTCTATGTTCGCAGGAGTCAGGTCTCTCCGGACTTTGAAGAGCGTTTTACGGGGAAGGGTATCGTCTACCTGGATGAATCGTGAAAAGTATGAAGAGATCTTTGATTTTTTACAAACCCGAATACGTCGATCTGGCGGTAAAGCTTCGCGATCATTATCGTGCGCACGGTCATGAGACCGTAGATATCATTTCTGAAGAAGAGCAGGATGATGTCGAATACGCGAGAGAAATGCAGTATGACGAAGCGATCTTTATTGAGGACCGCGATGCTGTTACGGTTCATGATATCAGATCGGGTTCGACGAACAGGCTGCCTGTCTCAGATGTGTATTATAAAGATCCGGGCTCTGACCGCGACGGAGGCATGATGAACAAGGATACGCTGCATATACTGGCGGAAGCCATATCGGACGTGGGTTCCTGGTGGTGCTGGGGGGTCCATGAGGACACGGTCCAGCTGGAGTTCTGCGACATTATGCTCTACGACGAAACGAAACAGGCGAATGAGCCGCGCACGACAGACGTTTTGGCCGTGCGTTTTTCCGGACATGCCTTCGCGGTATTTTTCGATGATCTGGAAGAGCCGGACTGGCACATACGTTTCAGAGAGGACGATTCCGTTCTGTATCCTGTCGATGCGTATTGCCTGGGATTCGACGATTTGAAAGAAGCGGAAGCATTGCTGAATGCGTATGATCACAGGACGGTCGTGAAAGACTTTTCCGGTCCGGAAACGGTAGCTGCCGCGAAACATTTCCTCTGTGCCAGATGCGATGGCGTCGGCTGTATCGTTGGCGGAGACGAGATACAGGTCGCAGGAAGAAAAGGGCGATATACGGAAGAAGAAATAAAAACGGCTTCCGAAAAATGGTGGGAATACTGGAAAGACTACTGGAGATTGAGAGAAACGGAAAATGCGTATCCTAAGGATTACGCATGCGAGGTCACGATCCCTGTCAGCGAGGATTAACGAGCGGAATCCCGCAAGAACCGTCCCCATGACATCACAAAATGTGGTATACTATTATGGAATATAGGTACCACATTTTTGTGTTGGAAGGAAAGTCATGAACATCGGGTTTGATTCGGAAAAGTATCTGGAAGAGCAATCGAAATACATCCTGGAACGGATCAACGGACACGCCTGCGAGCGGCTGTATCTGGAATTCGGCGGCAAGCTGGTCCACGACAAGCACGCGGCGAGAGTGCTGCCCGGATTCGACGAAAACGCGAAGATCAAGCTGCTGGCCCGCATGAAGGACCACGCCGAGATCATCATCCCGATCTACGCCGGCGACATCATCGCCAACAAGACGCGGGCGGACTACGGCATCACGTACGATCTGGAGGTCATGCGCCTGATCGATACGTTCCGCAAATACGAACTTCCCATCAACAGCGTCGTCATCACCCGCTACGAAGACAGCCCGTCCGTCAACCAGTTCATCACGAAACTGGAGCGCCGGGGCATCCGTACCTATAAGCATTATTTCACGAAGGGCTATCCCACGGACGTGGACACGATCGTATCCGAGGACGGATACGGCGCCAATCCGTATATCGAGGTCTCGAAGCCCCTGGTCGTGGTCAACGGCCCCGGCCCCGGCTCCGGCAAACTGGCGACCTGCCTGTCGCAGCTGTATCACGAACAGAAGCGCGGCGTGTCGGCCCGGTACGCCAAATTCGAGACGTTCCCGATTTGGAACCTGCTGCTGAAGCACCCGGTGAACATCGCGTACGAAGCAGCTACGGTGGACCTGAGAGACGTCAACATGATCGACAACTTCCATCTGGAGAAATACGGCCAGATGGCGGTCAACTATAACAGGGACCTGGAGATGTTCCCTGTGGTCAAGCGCATCATCGAGAAGATCACCGGCACCGAGGCGGAATACAATTCGCCGACGGATATGGGGGTCAACCGGGTGGGCTTCTGCATCACGGACGACGCGGTGTGCCGCGAAGCGGCCTGCCAGGAGATCATCCGCCGCTACCTGATGGCGAAGGTGGACTTCAAGAAGGGCGTCATCTCCGCGGAATCGCTGGAGCGCGCGAAGCTGCTGATGGACGAAGTCGGCAAGACGGTGGAAGACCGCCTGTGCGTGCGTCCGGCGCTGGACTACGTCGAAAAGAAGAGGGCGATGGATCCGGAGCGCTTCCAGAACATCGTCGCCATGGCCATGGAGATGCCGGACGGCACCATGGTCACGGGCAGGAGCTCGCACCTGATGGTCGCGGGCGCCGCCCTGATCCTGAACGCGATGCGCCATCTGTGCGGCATCCCCGAGGAGATGCTTCTGATCTCCGAAGAGGTGCTGGGCACGATGCAGCATCTGAAAACGGACATTTTAAAGAGAGACCGCTCCACGCTCTCGCTGGAGGAAGTTCTTTCCGCGCTGACGATCTCGGCGACGGTCAACCCGGTGGCGGAGACCGCCGTGGAGAGACTGCCGCTGCTGGCCGGCTGCAAAGCGCATTGCACGGCCATCCTGTCCGACGCGGACGCGCAGATCTTCCACGACCTGCGCATCGACACGACCTGCGAGGCGGAATTCAGCACGAACAACCTGTATTTGGGGTAAAACAGGGTTGAGGAGGATTATATGAAGAGATCTATCGCAATACTGCTGGCAGTGTTGCTTCTGCTGGCAGGGGTCCCGCAGGGGATCTTCGCGGATGAGCCTGCGGAGGAGGCCGTGCGCTACGGCTACCGTACGCAGACGCTGCGCTATACGGACAAAAGCAATGCGGCGGAAGGACTGACAGCCACGCTGTCCCTGCCGTACTATATGGGTTCTGTGAACGCCGTGCTGAACACCCGGCTTGGGGAAGCCGAAAGCAAGGTGATGGTGCTCTACGTACCCACGGATAAATGGGACGGGGACTGCGTCTACGGCGCGATCACCGGACGGCTGCAGCCCTACGGCATCTCGGTGCTGCCCGGCAGCGACCTCGTGATCGGCTGGAAGGATATGTACACCTACGGCTTCCTGGATATCTCCGGGGGCCTGTACAGCTTCGACAACGAGACGCTGATCATGCACTTCACGGCGGGACCTGGCCTGTACACCGGCATCGCCGCGATCCCGGTCTCCGCGGATCCCGGGGACGAACGCCTTTACGAAGAGGCGGTCCGCGAAGCGGAAGCAGCCGGCGAAGAACTGGATTACCTGCCGGTGGGCTTTAACTTCGTACTGGTGCTGAACGACGAAATGATCGACCGCTTCCTGAGCACCGGAAGGCTGGAGAAGGTCTCCAGTTACGATTGGCCAGGGCTGAAGGAACTGATCGAGGGCGCCAGATACGAGATCGAACCGCCGAAGCCGGAGACCGGCATGGCGCGGTTCAAGGTGCAGAAGCCCTATCTGCGCGGCCAGTATCTGGATCTGCCGTATTATCTGGAGAACTGGTTCGACCCGTATGTGGCCAAGGCGACGAGCTACGGCCTGATGGGCGGCTACACGGACGGCACGTTCCGGGCGAACGGGCAGATCACGCTGGCGGAGTGCCTTGTGATCGCGTCCAACATGCGCGACGTCTACAACGGCGGCGACGGAACGTTCCCGACAGGGACCACGCCCTGGTACAACGTCTACGTGAATTACGCGATCAAGCAGGGCATCATCAAAGAGGGTGATTTCGAGGATTACAACGTGCCCGCGGCCCGCGGGGAAGTCGCGTACATCTTCGCCCACGCGCTGCCTGACGGCGTGCTGAAGGAGGTCAACGCAAAGCCCCGCTTCTCCGACGTCAACGCGTCCACGCCGTACCGCTCCGACATCGTCACGCTGTATCAGGCGGACCTGGTGACAGGGTACGAGGACGGCACGTTCCATCCGGAGAACCCCATCACCCGCGCGGAGGTCTGCGTGATCCTGTCCAATCTCTTAGGCGAATAAAGACAAAAAATACAACACACGGGGACAGGTACAATGTGCTCTTTTTCAAAAAGAGCACATTGTACCTGTCCCCGTGTGTTGTTTTATGCGCTTTTGTTTTCCAGTCTGCCGAAGAACTCTTTGTGCGCCGCGGTGTAGCGCTCGTTGAACGTCTCGTCGTGGCCGGAATGCAGGGAGGAGATGAACTCGTGCGCCCGGCTCTCCAGGTCAGTGTTGACGCGGGTCAGCGTCGCGACGCCCACGTTGGAGCAGACGTCGGAAATGCGTTCCAGATCGGACAGCAGGTTGAGGAAACTGGAACCCACGTCCACGCTGCAGGTCCCCTTGCGCAGACGTTCCAGATGCAGGTCGTGCAGGGCGTTCACCATATCGTCGGTGACCTCTTCCAACGGCTCGATCTGCATGGCTGCGTCCACGTCTCTCTTCTCGAAAGCGAGGCGGGTGAGGTCGAGGATGCGGTAGATCAGGTCTTCCAATATGTCGATCTCGCGGATGGCGTCGTCGGAGAACTTCAGATTCTTGCGGTCCAGATCCTGCGCCATTTCCGCGATGTTCATCGCGTGGTCGCCCAGGCGTTCGAATTCGGTCACGACCTTGTAGTATTCATTCAGGATGTGTACCTGATACTCTTCTTTGATGTGTGGCGACATGTCCACGAGATAGTTGCTGATCTCGTCGGTCAGCATGTCGATGTTGTCTTCCTCCTCCATGATCTCGTCCACGACAGTTTCGTCGTAAACGTGCAGCAGGTTCATCGCCTTTTCGATATTCGTACGCGCAGCGGTGTACGTGGTCATCAGCGCGTCGTAGCAGCTGCGCAGCGCCAGGGCTGGCGTCTTGAAAAATACCGGGCTGAGAGACTCGACCACTTCGTGGTACTTGCCGTCCTTGTCCGGCTCGTCCTTGATGATGCGGCGGGACAGTTTTTCGTAGACCGGCAGCATGGGGAACAACAGCAGCGCGCAGCCCAGATTGAAGATCGTATTCGTGTTTGCGACGAGGCCGGAATTGACGGTGCGGGTCCACAGCGCGTCCAGCAGCCCGAACTTGTGCGCGATCGTGACCGCGAGCAGCACCAGGACGGTCTCGCTCAGGTTGAACAGGATGTTGACTACGCCGACGCGTTTGGCCTCGGCCTTCGCGCCAATGGAGCAGACGATGGCGGTCGTGACGCAGTCGCCGAGGTAGATGCCCACGATGACCGCGTAGATGGCGTTCCAGACAAGAAGCCCCGTCATGGAGAACGCCTGCAGGATACCGATGGTCGCGGACGAACTCTGCAGCAGGAACGCGATGCCCGCGCCGGTCAGATAACCGAGGACGGGATTGCTGCCCAATCCGGAGAACATCCTCTCGAACAGTCCGCTGTCTGTCAGGCTCGTGACGGAACCGGTCATGTTCATCAGGCCGGAGAACAGGATGCCGAAACCGATGGCGATGGTGCCGATGCGGCTGGAATTTTTGAATTTGAAGCCCATGATCAGCAGCATGCCGATGATGAGGGCCAGAGGCGCCAGCGTGGACGGTTTGAAGAACTGCAGCCAGGACGTGGCGGAGTCGTCCACGTCCAGCAGACGGATGATCTGTCCCGTGACGGTCGTGCCGACGTTCGCGCCGATGACGATGCCCAGCGACTGGCGCAGCGTAATGATACCCGCGCCGACGAGGCCCGAGGTGATGACGATGGTCGCGGTGGACGACTGAATGACCGCGGTGACGGCAACGCCCAGCAGGAATGCCTTGAAGGGATTGTTCGTTACGTGCTCCATGGCGACTTTCAGGGTGCCGGAGGAGCTTTCCTTCAGACCGTCGCCCATCATGCGCATGCCGTACAGGAACATGGCCAGGCCGCCCAGCAGGGTGATAACGTTGAATATACTCATTTTAGACGGTGATTTGCGCAGCGCGCTGCGTAGAAAAAAGGACGAGCGGAGGCCCGTCCTTTCAGGGTGCGGTTTATAAAAGGTCTTCCGCAGGTACGGGCGTTTCGGTCTCCTCTGCTTTGGGCGCAGTGAATTCGAACGCCGGCGCGGCCTTGGCAGGTTTTAAGTGCAGTCTGCCTTCGAACGCGGAGCCGTCTTCGGTGACGAGCGTGGAGGCGAACAGTTCGCCGGTGAAGCTTCCCTTATGGCCGATCTTGCAGAAATCCTTGACCTTGGCGTTGCCTTCGCAGACGCCTTCCAGGATATAGTTCTGCGCCGCTACGTCGCCGCGGATGGAGCCTTCCTCCGTGACGGTGATCGTGTTGCCGGAATTGATATTGCCTTCGACTCTGCCGTTGATCTCGATGTCCTCGGACGCTTCGATGTTGCCGATGAACTTGATGCCCGGGCCGATGAGGGTGCGGGGCTTCTTGACAGCGGGCGTTTCCGGAACGGCGGGTTCTTCGGGAACGGCGACCGGAGCCGCCTTGACGACAGGTACTTCTTTTTCTTTCTTAGTGCCAAACATTGCCATGGTATATACTGCCTTTCTTTCGAAACTGGTTTTACTCAATACTCTTATCTATTTTACAACAAGATGGGACGGGGTACAAGTAAAACAGGCGTCCGATTTCCCCTTGCCAGCAAGTCTCGTTTTTGGGATAATATAATAGCAGAAATATTGACTTTTCGGGGTTTTATGTTCTTCTTTCTATTCGCATTGTGGATCGTGTTCAATGGGCGGGTCACCGCGGAAACAGTCCTCCTGGGACTGCTTTTTGCGGCGGCCATTTTTACGTTCGCCTGCCGGTTCCTGGACTACAGTCTGGCGAAAGAGAAGAAGATCTTCATCCTGGCGCCGCTGCTGCTGCGCTATCTGGGCGTGCTGATCGCGGAGATCGTCAAGTCGACGTTTACGGCCTGCCGGTTCATCCTCAGCCCCAGCCTGCCCCACGACCCGCTGATCTGCAAATTCCGCACGCCTTTGAAGAGCGAAGCGGCGCTCGCGTGCCTCGCCAACTCCATCACGCTCACGCCGGGGACCATCACGATCTCCCTGGACGACGGCCTGTTTACGGTGCACTGTCTGGATAAGAGCATGGCGGAGGGGATCGCGGACAGCCGTTTCGTGCAGCTGCTGCAGCGTATCGAGGAGGTGGCTCTGTAATGTTCACCGACCCCAGACTGACAGCGCTTTCCCACGGCGTCCTCATCGGCGGCATCGTGCTCATCTGCGTGCTGCTGTTCTTCTGCATCATCCGGAGCATCAAGGGGCCCCGCATCGCGGACCGCATCCTTTCGATCAATATGGCGGGCACGATGATCATCACCGCCATCGTTTTCATGTCCGGCATCCAGGAAGAGACCAGCCTGATCGACATCGGGCTGCTGTACGCCATGATCAGTTTCCTGGCGGTCGTCGTATTTTCGCGCATCTACCGCGGCGAATATCTGTCCCTGAAGGACAAGCGCCGCAAGGAGATGGCTGCGCAGGAGCATAGAGCGACAGAGGAGGGACTGCACAGTGACAGAGACGATTAGATTCCTTCTCGGCACCGCCTTCATCCTGTGCGGGCTTGCGATTTTCATCATCGAGATCTTCGGCAATTATCATTTCGGTTACGTGCTCAACCGCATGCAGGCTGCCGCCATCGGCGACAGCTTCGGCATCGTGCTGTGCCTGGTCGGGATGATGTTCTATTTCGGCTGGGCTCTGGCCGGCCTGAAACTGCTGTTCGTGGAGATCTTCCTGTGGTGCTCTTCCCCGGTCAGTTCGCACCTGGTGGCGAAGCTGGAGGCGGAAACGAACGAGCATCTGGACAGGGAGGTCAAGATCCGCGACCTCACCGAAGGAGAGGAGGGTGACCCATGCAAGCGCTGATGACCCTTCTTCTGATCCTCCTCGTGATCTGCGCCGTCGCCGTTTCCGCGCAGAGGAAACTGCTGGCGGCCGTCATCATCTTCATGTCGTACAGCATGATCATGTCCATCGTGTGGCTGCTGCTGCGCGCCCCGGATCTCGCGATCACGGAGGCCGCGGTCGGCGCCGGCATCACGTCCGTGCTTTTCTTTATCGCCCTGCGCCGCCTGGGCCTGCTCAAACGCAGCATCCGGGAGGATATGGCGGAAGTCGAAGAGCATTTCGCCGGACGCATGGAACGGGAGGAGGAACGCGATGAATAAAGAAAAACGCGACCGCCTCTACGCGATCCTCTGCACCTGCCTGACGATCGTCTTCATCGGGGTCATGCTGTTCATGGCGACGGATCTGCCCCACCTGGGCCTTGCGACGAACCCGGACATCAACGAGGTGCCGGAGTTCTACGTCGAAGAGGGACCGGAGGAGACCGGCGCGCTGAACGCGGTCACCGCCATGATCCTGCATTACCGCGCGTTCGACACGCTGGGCGAATCCTGTGTGCTGTTCGTCGCTGCCATCAGCGTGTTCATCCTGCTGCGCATCGACGGAAACGCGAGCAACGACACCATCGTCGCCATCGACCGGCGCTACGAGCCGGTGAACGATCCCATCCTCAGCAAAACGTTCCTGATCCTCGTGCCCGCGGTCTTCATGTTCGGCATCTACATCACCATGAACGGCCACCTGTCGCCGGGCGGAGGCTTCTCCGGCGGCGCCATCCTCGCCGCGGGCCTGCTGCTGTATCTGAACGCCTACGGTTTGGCCAATACGGAGCGGTTCATGACGAGCAAGCTGTACCGCCGCGTGACCGCGCTGGCGCTGTGTTTCTACGCGGCTGCGAAAGGCTATACGTTCTACATGGGCGCCAACGGCCTGGAGACCTTCGAAAAGGCCGGCGTTCCCGGACGCATCCTGTCCGCGGGGCTCATCCTGCCGCTGAACGTCTGCGTGGCGATCGTCGTCGCCATGACCATCTATTCCATGTACATCATGATCCGCAAAGGGGGCTTCAACAAATGAGCTACTTCTTTGCCGATCTTCCCGAATACACCGCCATGATCCTGTTCGGCATCGGGCTTTCCATCCTGATGCTGGCGAAAAACCTCGTCAAGAAGATCATCGGCCTGAACATCATGGATACGTCCGTCTTCCTGTTCCTCGCCGCCAAGGGTTACGTGGAGAACACCGTCGCGCCCATCGTGACGCCGGAAGAACTGGGCCATATCGATTCTGCCTTGTATTCCAATCCCGTGCCGGCCGGCCTCGTGCTGACGGGCATCGTGGTCTCCGTCTCGGTGACCGCGGTGCTGCTGTCGCTCGTCGTGCGGCTGAACGAGGAATTCCATACGCTGGATATCGACGAGATCATCCACATTCTGAGGAAAAGGGACAGGGAGGATCTGAAATGAACTTCGCTGTGAACATCCCTGCCCTTTCCATCCTGCTGCTGATGCTTTCCGGCATCGTCTGCCTCGTGCTGCCAGCCCGCGGAGCGAGACATGTGGCGGACTGCGCCATCGCCCTGGTCTGCGCCATGTCCGCGGTGCTGTTGTTCGCCTTCGTGCGCGGACAGGAAGTCTTTACGTACAGCATGGGCGAGATCGGCGCGCCGTTCGGCAACGAACTGCGCGCGGGACCCCTGGAAGCGGCTGTCGCCACGCTGTTCTCCGTGGTCACGCTGCTGTCGATCCTGGGCGGCCGGGCGCATCTGCGTACGGACATCGGTAAAAAGAAGGTCAACCTGTATTACATCTCCGTGCTGTTCCTGCTGTGCTCCATGCTGGCGCTGGTATATACGAACGACCTGTTCACCGCCTACGTGTTCGTGGAGATCAACACGATCACAGCCTGCGGCATCGTCATGAGCAAGGAGGACGGCTACACGCTGGCCGCGTCCATGCGGTATTTCATCATGAGCCTGATCGGTTCGGGCCTGTTCCTGATCGCCGTGTCCATCCTGTACGCGCTCACCGGACACCTGCTGATGAGCGATATCCAGGCGGAATTGGCGGCGCTGTACGCGCAGGGGCTGTACCGGGCGCCGCTGCAGGTCGCCATCGCCCTGATGGGCGTGGGCCTGTCCCTGAAGAGCGCGCTGTGGCCGTTCTCGTCCTGGCTGCCGGACGCCCACTCGTCCGCGTCGGCGAGCTCGTCCGCCATGCTGTCCGGCCTCGTGCTGAAATCCTTCATTTTCCTGCTCGTCAAGGTGTTCTACCGCGTCGTGGGCGTCGGCATCATCCGCACCCACGCCATCCTGGACCTGCTGCTGGTCTTCGGCATCCTGGGCATGATCATGGGTTCCGTGAACGCGCTGTTCGAGCGCGACATCAAGCGCCTGCTCGCCTACTCCAGCATCGGCCAGATCGGCTACATCTTCTGCGGCATCGGCCTGGGCACCGTCGCGGGCGTCGCGGCAGGGCTCGTGCAGGTCGCGGTGCACGCGTGCACGAAGGCCATGCTGTTCTGCGCGGCCGGCGGCCTGATGGACGCGTCGGGCGGCAGTAAGAAGTTCAAAGACCTGGAAGGCGCCGGGCGCCGGGATACCTATGCGGGCGTCGCTTTTATCGTGGGCACGCTGTCCATGATCGGCATCCCGTTCTTCGGCGGGTTCATCACGAAACTGTCCCTGGTCACGGCTTCCGTGGAAGTCGGCGGATGGCGCAGCACGCTGGCCATCGCCGCCATCATCCTGTCCACGATCCTCACAGCCATCTACTACATCAACGTCCTGGCGATCATCTTCCGGGCGGACGAACAGACGCCCACCAGCGCGCGGGAAAAGCTGCGCGAACAGTGGAACAAACAGATGCGCCTCGACACGGAGTACGAATTCGCCATCGTGCTGTTCATCATACTGAATCTTGCCATCGGCCTGCAGTCGGACCGTCTGATGGACGTGATCCGCACAGGTCTTTCGATGTTCGGATAAAAAGGAGCGAAGGATATGACGAACGTCTATACGCTGCTGAATATTACCGACAAACTTTCGCTGCAGTTCGGCACGGACGCCGTAGGGCGCTTTTTCCTGTGCCTCGTCAGCGTCATGTGGGTGCTGGTCGGGATCTACGCGCAGAAATATAAGGAACACCAGAAGCACAACGCCCGGTTCTTCGTCTTTTACGCTCTGACGTGGGTGATGCTGGCGGCCCTCACCATGGCGGCCAATTACCTGACGATGTACCTGTGCTTCGAGTTCATGACGCTGCTGTCCATGCCTCTCGTGCTGCACAACGGCACGCCGGAATCCATCGCCGCTGCGAAGAAGTATCTGTTCTACTCGATCTTCGGCGCAACGCTTGGCCTTCTGGGCATGTTCTTCGTCAATTCCTACGGCACCACGCTGGCCTTTGCGACCGGCGGCGTGCTTGACCCCGCGAAGATCGCCGGCCACGAGACCCTCATCCTCTGGGTCGCGTTCCTGTCCGTCG
>JAFPXN010000134.1 GCA_017412505.1 Bacillota bacterium
CCCCCCCCCGCGACACTGTCCCCGTGATTACCCTTGATACAGATGCAGATATTCCTGCAGGCACTTTTCGTCCCGGCCGCGCACGCCCAGGGTGTGCTTCGCGTGGTAGACGGAGCTGATCAGGGCTTCTTCGACGCACTCCACAGCTGCCTCGAACGTGGAGGAGATGTTGTCGTCGTACAGGAACTCGAAGTTCTTGAACGGGTTCTCGTTGAAGTGCTCGACCTTGTTCGCCGTCGAGAACGCGATGGCAAGGTCGCCGCTGCCGTTGCCGGAGTAGGACCCGGTGCGGGCCAGCGCGTGGGCCGTGCGGTTCGCGACCCGGCGGAGCTGTCTGTCCATCAGGGGGATGTCCGTCGCGATGATCATGATGCAGCTGCCCTTATCTTCCTTCTTGCGTTCCGCGTCGATGCGTCTGCCGATAAAGTCGCCGCCGATCACCAGGTTGTCGTCGCTGCCGTAATTCGTCATCACGAGCGCGCCGATCGTGAATTTACGGCCGCCGATCGTCAGCATGCGGCTGGCGGAGCCGATGCCGCCTTTCAGGCCCATCATTTCCATGCCTGTGCCGGATCCCACGGCGCCTTCTTCGAACGTGCCGTCGCACTCTTCCGCGTTCTTCAGCGCCTGCAGCACGTCCTCTTCGGTCACGTGCAGGCCGCGGATGTCGTTGATCTCGCCATCGTTGCACTCAGTGACCACGCAGTTGACCGTGCCGGTCTGCACGCCGATCTCCGGATTCTTCGCCAGCATGTACTTGACGCTCGCGGTGAGCGCGGTGCCCACGGACAGGGTGTTCGTCATGACGATGGGCGATTCCAGCGTGCCCAGCTCGTCCATCTGCACGAGGCCGACGCTCTTGCCGAAGCCGTTGATGACGGCCGCGCCGGCGAACAGCTTCTCGCGGAACGTATTGCCGGGATGCGGCAGGATGGCCGTGACCCCGGTATTCACGTTGTGGTCTTCGCTCTGGAGGGTCACGTGACCCACCTTAACGCCCGCGACGTCGGTGATCAGGTTGCGCGGACCCTTCTCGAATTTGCCGTGAAGGTTGAGTTTACAGTCTTTTTCCAGTCCCATGGATTCCTCCTATTTCACTTGTTTGCCCATGAATTCGATGGCTCGCTCGGCCATGACCTCCATGGGATCCACATAAAAATCATCCAGATGCTCGTCCGCTTTGATGACGGACAGTTCCGTGCAGGCCAGCAGCGCGGCTTTGCAGCCGGCAGCCTTCACTTCCGCGTCGACGGCCGCCAGCGCTGTCTTGTCCGCGGGCAGGCCTGCCTTGATGCAGTCGTAGATCAGATGCATCACGTTGGCCTGGTTCTCCGGCGTGCAGGTATAGGGCACGACGCCTTCCTTTTCCAGCTCTTTCTGGTACAGGCCTGTCTTGATCGTGCCGTCCGTCGCCAGGATCGCCACTTTTTCGCCGGGATGTTCCGCGCCCATCTTCTTCGCGGTCTCGCGTATCATGGAGATGACGGGGATGCCCAGGTCGTCGAACTGATGCAGGTAGTAATGTGCAGTGTTGCACGTGCAGCAGATGGCCTTGCAGCCCAGCGATTCCAAGGTTCGGCAGTCTTCGTGCAGGCTGTCCCAGGCCGCCTGCCACTTCGCGAAATCGTCGGACAGGATGGCCGCCGTGCGGTCGGGGGTGGACGCGTCGGAAAGCAATACGAGATTGATGTGGTCCTGGTCTTTTTCAGCAGCGGTCTTCTCCGTGATCATTTTATAGAACAGAGCGCTGGCCATGGGACCCATGCCCCCCAGGACGCCTAAAACGTTTTTCATCATAAAGAGCCTCTTTTTACTGCGATTTTACGATTTGATTATAGCACAAATAGGCAGTGCGATAGAAGTCAGTCTCGGCCGCGCTCCTGCTCAGCGTGGCCCCGACTGGCTTCGACCACTATCAGTCTTTTGCAAGCCAGCATCGATTTCTTGAAACCGGGATAAAGGCAATTATGCGTTTTTTAAAATGTGCCCTTAGAAAATAAAGGAAATTCTATAGGAAGCACCGTTTTCCTTTACTTCTCATCTATAATAAAGGCATTTTGCTAATTAACCTGCATTTGCCCTTGTTTTTAAGGGCGTTTTGCAAGAAATAATGCAAATGACAGTCTAACCCCGAGGGGTGGCGTCCAAAAAGTCCCTTCGACAAGCTCAGGGGCCTTCGTGCCCCGGCACCTGCCGCGAGTCAACCCCAAAAACGACACATTGTACCTGTCCCCATGTGTACAAAAAGAGAGAGCCGAAGCTCTCTCTTTTCATCCGGATGTTTGTCTTTTCGCTTATTCCGCAGCCAGGTGCTTCAGATTTTCAGCAACTGCGAATTCGGCTTCGGTCGCTTCCTTGATCTGATCGATGGTGTAGTCATCATAGATCTCGGTCAGGGTCAGCTTGCCGTCTACCCATTCCATAACGCCCATTTCGGTGATGATCTTGTCAACGACCTTTTCGGCGGTGAGGGGCAGCGTGCACTTCTTCATGATCTTGTGGTTGCCCTTCTGGGTGTGCATCATGGCGATGATAACTTCCTTGGCGCCGCACACGAGGTCCATAGCGCCGCCCGTGCCTGCAACAGCCTTGCCCGGGATGATCCAGTTGGCCAGATTGCCGTCCTGGTCGACCTGCATCGCGCCCAGAACGGTAGCGTCGACGTGGCCGCCGCGGATGATGGAGAAGGATTCTTCAGAACCGAAGAAGTTCGCATACGGAGCATAGGTGACCCAGTTGCCGCCGCTGTCGATGACTCTGTAATCTTCCTTGCCCGGTTCGGCCTTGCCGGACAGACCGGTGAAGCCGTTCTCGGACTGCAGAATGATGTCTACGCCTTCCGGAAGGAAGCTGGTGCACATGGTCGGAAGACCGATGCCCAGGTTGACGACGTCGCCGTCATGGAATTCCTGCGCCGCTCTCTTGGCGATTCTAGCTTTTAAATCTCCCATGGTTTCTCTCCTTCTACGATCTTTTCTACGTATACGCCGGAGAACTGATACTCGTCAGCATCCTTCTCGCCGATCTCGTATACCTTTTCGGATGCGAGCAGGGTGTGCTCGGCAGCCATAGCCATAACGTGGTTGAAGTTCTTGGTGGCCTTCAGCATGGTGAAGTTGCCGTACTTGTCGCAGTAGTCAGCTCTGACGAGAGCGAACTTCGGGCGGAGCGGCTTCTCCAGCAGATAGCGGACACCATCGATCTCGATGATGGGCTTCTCGTTGCCGAGCCAATCCTTTTCCATAGGAGTACCAAGGCCGACCGGGGTCAGAACGCCGCCCAGACCTGCGCCGGCAGCTCTCAGCTTTTCAGCCAGGGATCCCTGCGGGAACAGTTCGTAGGTGAGGGTGCCTGCCGCGATCTGTCTGTTGATCTCGGGGTTGACGCCGATGTGGGAAGCGATCAGGTGATCGATCTGGTGGTTGGCCAGAAGCTTAGCGATACCCTTGAGCTTGCCGTTGGTCGGAGCGTTCTCTTCGTTCAGGCCGCCGTCGTTCGCGATAACGGTCAGGTGCTTGGTTCCCTGTGCTACCAGAGCGTCCATCAGGATCTCGGGGGAACCGGTGCCAAGGAATCCGCCGACTGCGATCATGTCGCCGTCTTTGATGGCAGATACAGCCTCAGCAGCTGTTACCATTTTGTTTTTCATAAAAATCTCCCTTTACTTATATATAAGATGTTTCCTCGAGCCGGATGGTTCCGGCCCGCAGAAAGGATTGATACCGAATCTTACTTCTTGTTGACCCAGCCTCTGGCTACGATCTCCTGCATGACGTAGGAGCAGACGTGCTCCGCGTAGGTCTCGGGACCGAAACCGGCGTCGAAGCCCAGTTCCTGCGCCAGCTCGTGGGAAATACGCGGGCCGCCGCACAGCAGCAGCATGCGGTCGCGGATGCCTTCCGCTTCGCACAGCTCTACCATGTTGGTGAGGTTCTTGATGTGGACGTCCTTCTGGGTGACGGTCTGGGAAACGAGGATGGCGTCCGCGTTCAGCTCGATGGCCTTGGCGATCAGCTCTTCGTTGGGGACCTGGGAACCCATGTTGACGGCGTTGACGTTCTTGAAACGCTCCAGGCCGAAGTGGCCGTGGAAGCCCTTCATGTTCATGATGGCGTCGATGCCTACGGTGTGGGCGTCGGAACCGGTGGATGCGCCGACCATGGTGATGGTGCGGCCGATGTTCTTCGCGATCCATTCGCCGCACTCAACGCGGTCGAATACGTCGGATTCTACCTTCGTAACGTGGATCTTGGTGTAGTCGACGGTGTGATGCACCGGACCGTAGACCACGAAGAAGGTGTAGCCGATCCCCAGATCGCTGTGGTGGGTGACAGAGGGTTCGTCCATGCCCATCAGCTTGGCGTACTGGCGGGCAGCTTCCTGCGCCTCTTCGCCGTCGGGTACGGGCAGGGTAAAGCTCATCTGGACTTTACCGTCGTTGTATGTATCGCCGTAGGGCTTGATCTTGGTCAGATCGACGGTGCTTGTAGCGGTTGTGACTGTACTCATTACTTGGCACCTCCCAGCATCTTTTCGATAAACGGATTGAAGTAGAAATCGTTGTCCTTCGTGGCGACGCCTTCCAGGCCCTTGCCGCCGGTGAACGGTCTCTTGACCGCCGCGAACTTACCTGCTTCGATCGTCGGGAACAGGCCGTCCTTTTCGATCTGGGCCAGCAGTTCGTCTGCGTCGTGCAGAACCTTCTGGGCTCTCTTCTGGATGATGCCGTCCTTCTTGTACTCGATCTCGTCGCCCAGGTGTCTCGCGTTATTGAAAACGTACTTGGCGTTCTCGATGGACAGCATTCTGTCCTGCAGGAACGGGGTGTGGATGGCTTCGGTCAGCATGCCCAGCAGCTGCAGGGACTGGCCGGTCCAGACGGCGACCAGGTTGAACAGCGCGTCCTGGATATGACCGCGGAAAATGTTGCCGGTCATGAACTTTGTGGGAGGCATGTACTTCAGGGAAGCGTTCGGGAAGATCTCTCTTGCCATCTGCGCCTGGGACAGCTCCAGCAGGAAGCCGTCTTCGGTCATGGGATCCATTTCGAACGCATGGCCCAGACCCATCTGCCATTCCTGGATGTTGGCCAGAACAGCGAACTGTTCGTTGATCATCTGGGAAGCCAGAACGGTGTGAGCGGCTTCGATGGCGTCGTCCGTGGTCAGATAGTTATCTTCGCCGGAGTTGAAGATGATGCCGCAGTAGCCGATGATGACTCTGGAGAAGAACTGGTCTACGATCGTTCTCTGCATGTTGATGTCGCGGAACAGGATGCCGTACAGGGCGTCGTTGAGCATGACGTCCAGACGTTCCAGAGCACCCATAGCTGCGATCTCAGGCATGCACAGGCCGGAGGAGTAGTTGCACAGGCGGATGTATCTGCCGATGTCTTCGCCGACTCTGTCCAGTCTCTCTCTCATGATGCGGAAGTTTTCCTGTGTTGCATAGGTACCGCCGAAACCTTCGGTGGTGGCGCCGTAGGGAACGTAGTCCAGCAGGGACTGGGCGGTGGTTCTGATAACGGCGATGATGTCTGCACCCTGACGGGCTGCAGCTTCTGCCTGGTTCACGTCTTCGTAAATGTTGCCGGTCGCAACGATTACATACAGATACGGCTTCTTTCCTTCGCCGATCGTAGCCAGGTATTCGTTTCTCTTGGCCGTCTGCTTGCGGATCTTCGCGAGCGCTTCCTCTACGTACGGTTCGATGGCCTTGCGGGCCTCTTCCATGGAAACGGGTTCCAGCTTCATAATGTCAAGTTCGCCCAGAGAGACAGCGTCCGCGATCTCCTGGGGAGTCTTTCCCGTTTTGATAATGGCATTGCCGATCCAGTAAGCAATACCCTTGGGCAGACCGCCGCCGTCCTTGATCGCGTCGACAAGAACGTTGGGCAGAGGTCTTTCAACGTCGTCCACGCCGTCTACGCCCAGAAGTCTGAGAACAGTTCTTTCGGTAGAGACTGTGGTGTGCGCGTTGATGAATTCCTGCATGCTTTCAGCGATGTTCTTCGCATGGTTTCTTGCGCTGGCGATGACGTTTTGGTCCAGATTCAGTTTGCTTGTCATCCTTTTTCTCCTTCAATATGTTAAATATTTAACTATGCAACTGACCTATTATATCAAATAAGTACGAGCTTCGTCTATAATTTCATCGTAAATTCCGAGGATTTTTGCGATATTTAAGGCGTCGCGGGGCACTTCTCCCACCGTATCGACGGGAATCAGCCGGTAATCCATGTATTTTCCAAGGATCTCGATGCGCTGGCGGCGGTTCGCGGTGGACAGTTCCCTGGCCAGTTTTCCGAAATCCGCACCGGAAAGGCCCTTCACCTGCAGGTTGTGCACTTCCCCGCCGGAGGCGGCGTGGTCGAAGTGCGTCGTGATGATGGTGATGTAGGGCTTCTTCGAGAAGTACTTCATGAAGCTCTTCGTCAGGGCGAATCCTTCCGCGGGATTCGTGCCCGACGCGATCTCGTCGATCATCAGGAGCGAGCGATCCTGGGCGTTGTCCAGCATTTCCTTCAGTTCTTCCATCTCGCTGCCGAAACTGGAAAGGCCTCTCTGTACGTTCTGGGAGTCGCCGATGAGCACGTGGATGTAGTTCGAAAGCCCTGCTTCCATGCGCTTGGCGGGTACGTACAACGCGTACTGCATCATCAGGCAGCACTGGGTCACCATCTTCAGGGAGATGGTCTTGCCGCCCATGTTCGCGCCGGTGATGGCCGTGACCCCGTCAGAGAGCTCGATGCTGACCGGGATATAGTTTCTCTTCTGGGCCTTCAGGGCGTCCTCGACCTGAAGGTTTCTGCCTTCCTCGATGCAGATCGTGTGCGCGTCGATGATCTGCGGCGCGTGGCAGTCGTGCGCCTTCGCGTACAGGCATTTTCCCAGATCCAGGTCCAGCCGGCCGATGGCGTCGCAGTTCGCGTTCAGCTCTTCGGCGTGTTTCGCGATCTCCAGGGACAGCTGTTTGCAGACCGCCAGTTCCTCTTCCTCGATCAGGCCGTTCAGTTCGCCCTGCCGCGCTTCCAGCGCGTAGACCTCGTCGTTGGCCTTAATCTCGAAGATGATGTTCATGTAGTCTTCCGAAGTGCGCTCCAGTTCGGGCAGGCTTTCCGCCCGTTCCAGCAGCGTCCTGTCGGAACGGGGGACGGACAGCTCGAACTTCGGGGTCATGGAGAACCCGTGTTCCCGCTGCAGCTGCTCGCGGATGCCCTTCTTCGCCTTCCGCACCTGGCGCTCGATGTCCCGGCTCTCGCTGCGGTAGGCAGCCAGTTTTTCGGAGAACGCGTCGTACACGAAGAACGTGTCCATGTATTCTCCGGTCGGGTCCATGGCGTCCAACAGGGGGTCGGTGTCGCGCAGCTGGTAGCGCCTGGGCACCTTGCCGATCGTCTCGCGCAGCATGCCGCGGACCTTGCGGGAATGTACGAGGAAGCTCTTGATGTTGAAGAGCTCGGGGATGCTCAGGGTCTGCGTCGGGCTGTTCGCGACGGAAAGGCTGATCTCCTTCAGTTCGCACAGGTCGTTCAGGATGGCGTTTACGGCCTTTTCGTCCGTGCAGATCTGTTCGCTCACCAGCGACATATCCGTCAGATGGCCGCGCAGCGCGTCCTCTTCGCCGGGCATGTAGGGTTTGAACGCCCGCTTCAGCTTGGCGCCGTAGGGCGTGTGCGGGCCGATCTCGTCCCAGACATAGGAAAAGCCTACGGCTTCGCGGGTCGAGGTTTTGGAAAGAGGCGGTTTAAACGTGGTGCTCATCCGAGTCCTCCTACTCTTACGTCGACGACCGGCAGATCCGGCAGCGCCTGCTGCACAGCCTTGCGCAGTTCGTCCCGGTCGAAGCTGTAGCCGTGGGGCGAGAACGGGTTGACGGTGACCGCAGCAACTTTGATGTTCTCCAGCACCTGCACGTGCAGCCCCATCTTCTTCAGCTGCTGCCAGCGGATGGCGCCGACGAACACCTTCGTCGGGTTAGGAAGCACGATCGTGACCTGCTTGAGTTTCGCGGGGGCGATGTGGTCCAGGATGCGTTCGGTGACGGCGCCCGGGATGAACACGAAGCGCGTGTCTTCGTCGATGGCGTCGTTGACGATGGGTCCCGCGCCCAGGGCGGTGCGCACCGGCACCTGGGACACGTTGTAGTCTTTATCGACGGTCAGGATGCGGAAGTCCTCCCGGTCTTCCTCTTCCAGGATGGAGCGGAGCTTTTCGTCCTCCACGAGCGGGCTGTTGTACACGCTGACGACGTGCACCGTCTCCTCCACCACGGTCTTGATCTTGCGGGAGATGACCGCGCCGGTGGACAGGATGATGGCGTCGGACGTGGCCGGGTCCGCGATGGATTTGCGGTCGATGGCGCCGTCGATGATGATCATGTCGATGCCCTGGTCGAACATCTGCTCACAGAGCTTCTTGTGCTCCATGATGCTGCCCGGACCCGCGATCTGCACGTAGCCGCTGCGCGCGACCCGGCACAGGAGCACCTGGCCCAGCGCCGTGCGGCAGTTCGTCCGCTTTAAGATCTCGAGGCTCGTCTCGGCCAGGCCGTACAGCTGCTCGGGGACGGTGACGATCGTATCTTCGAACAGATACACCTTGGGTTTGTCCGTCTCGAACACGAGGTCGCTCGTCTCGCCGTCGCGCCCTGTGGACGTCACCCCCATGCGCAGACCTTCGTCGTAGGCTTCCTCCAGCAGATAGTTGAGCGCCGTTGTCTTGCCCGCGTTCTTCGCCATGCCGACGATGGAAACGGTCTTGTATTTTTCCTGGATATCGGCGATAAAGCCCATGCGTCCTCCTGACGTCTCATTGGATAACAAAGGGCGGAAAACGTGTTTCCGCCCTCTGCATAGCTTTGGTTCGTGTAGAAGCGATTACTTCTTGTTTCTTCTGTGTCTGAGCAGATCCTGGGGCTCCATAGCCAGTCTCTGGCCTCTGTGGAGACCTTCGACGCCTTCGTACTCATACTTCTTCTTGCCGGTGCAGTAGTCGCAGGTGCAAGGCAGCTTCGGCAGATCGGTCGGCTCGGTGTAGGTCGTGATAACGCCTTCATAGTTGCGCAGAACGTACTTGCCGGGGCTCTGGGAGATGACGTACTGGGGCATGACCGGGGTCTTGCCGCCGCCGCCCGGGGCGTCGATGACGAACGTCGGAACCGCGTAGCCGGAAGTGTGGCCGCGCAGGCCTTCGATGATCTCGATACCTGCGGAAACGGGTGTTCTGAAGTGTTCGATGCCCAGGGACAGGTCGCACTGATAGATGTAGTACGGTCTGACTCTCATCTGGACCAGCTTCTGGACCAGTTCTCTCATGATGTGCGGGCAGTCGTTGACGCCGCGCAGCAATACGGACTGGTTGCCGAGGGGGATACCGGCGTCAGCAAGTCTTGCGCAGGCCTGCTTGGAGTAGTCGGTGATCTCCTTGGGGTTGTTGAAGTGAGTGTTCAGCCAGATGGGGTGATACTTCTTCAGCATGTTGCACAGGTCTTCCGTAATACGCATCGGGCATACGACGGGAGTTCTGGAGCCGATACGGACGATCTCCACGTGGGGGATCTCTCTCAGCTTCTTGATGATGTATTCGAGAACGTCATCTTCGACCAGCAGAGCGTCGCCGCCGGAGAGCAGAACGTCTCTGACAACGGGGGTCTTTCTGATGTACTCGATGCACTTGTCGATATCTTCCAGGGAACGGGCGCCGTCCGTTTCGCCTGCCAGTCTTCTTCTGGTGCAGTGTCTGCAGTACATGGAGCACTGGTCGGTGATCAGGAACAGAACTCTGTCCGGATATCTGTGGGTGAGGCCGGGAGCCGGGGAATCTTCATCTTCGTGAAGGGGGTCCAGCATGTCCGCATCGCTTCTGTGGTTCTCAGCGATAACGGGAACAGCCTGCATTCTGACCGGGCAGCGGGGATCGTCCGGATCCATCAGGGAAGCATAGTACGGGGTGATGCCCATACGGAAGTTCTTAGCGACTTCGCGGATGTCTGCTTCTTCCTGTTCGGTGAGGTTAACTACCTTCTTCAGGTCTTCAACCGTGGTAACTCTGTTCGCTACCTGCCAATGCCAGTCGTTCCACTGTTCTTCGGTAACGTCCTTCCACAGTTCGATGTCCTTGAAATAGCGTGCCATAAATAAATTCTCCTTATTCTATGCGCGTTTGCTATACGGAATTATGCGTACATTTCTTCGAACAGCTTGCGGATGCCTTCGTGTTCTCTCAGAACCTGCAGGGTGATCTCAGCGTGACCCTTAGCATAGCCGTTGCCCATGATCATGGTGACGTCCTTGCCTACGCCTTCTGCGCCCAGAGCTGCCTTGGTGAAGCTGGTAGCCATGGAGAAGAAGTAAACGGTGCCCAGATCCTTGGTGCACAGGATGGAAGCCATTTCGGTGTTTTCGATGGAAACGCAGTTGATAACGACGTCGAACAGTTCGCCGTTGGTCAGTTCCATAGCCTTTTCATACATGCCGACTGCGTCGGTAGCATCCATGTGGAAGTATTCGTCGGCCAGATCCAGAGCTCTCGCTCTGTCTTCGGACTTCTGGGAACCTGCAGCGCAGACGACCAGACCGGTGACGCCGGCTCTCTTCTTCGCTTCGTACAGGCAGAGCAGACCGGACTTGCCGCCGCCGCCGATGACCATGACCTTCTGACCGGACTGGACCAGTCTTGCAGCCTGGGCGGGAGCGCCTGCGACGTCCAGAGCGGACAGCGCGGTACCTGCGGGCATATCGTCGGGCAGCTTTGCATAGATGCCGGACTGGAACAGGATAGCCTTACCCTTGATGTCGACCTGGTCGATCGCCGGTCTCATCTCGAGGATCTCGTCGATTCTCAGCGGGGTGAGGGACAGGGAAACCAAAGTAGCGATCTTGTCGCCGGGCTTCAGGTCGCCAACATAGTTGTCGCCAACCTGCTCGACAGTGCCCATCAGCATGCCGCCGGAACCGGTCCAGGGATTCTTGTGCTTACCGGCGTGAGCGACGATCTCCTTCATCTTGTTGCCGATGGCTTCCATTTCTTCCTTGGTGGTGACTTCAGCGGGCTTCTTGTTCAGAACGCGCTTAACGATCTCGGTGAAGGAAGCGGAGTCGATGTTCAGGGTCTGAACGTCGATCAGAACTTCGTTGTCCCAGATCTCCATGTTGTTGTCGATGACATCCGCAGGCTGAGGCAGAACTCCCTTGGGGGAGATGACTCTGTAAGTGCCGTACGGATTCGGTGCATGTTTCTGCATAACTTTTGTCCTCCTTATGATTAACTGAACCGTTAGACTGTATGTTATGGGGTGGGCAACGTGCCCACTTCACCTAGTCTATCCTCATAGTATAGTACCAATTTTTTGGCCAAAAGTAAATGGAATTGTGTTTTTTTTCACAAAATGCTGTATACTATATTAAGTTGAGTCCGGCGGTTATGTAAGATCGCCGACAAAATGTCAGTAACATTTATGTGTTTCATACAAGGAGGATTAAAAAATGGAAAAGATCACATCTACGATCAGACTCAGAATGTCCGCTAAGGATGCTCATTACGGCGGCGAACTCGTCGACGGCGCGCACATGGTGCACCTGTTTGGCGACGTTGCTACCGAACTGCTCATCAAGCTGGACGGCGACGAAGGTCTGTTCTGCGCATACGACAACGTGGAATTCCTGGCTCCCACCTACGCCGGCGACTACATCGAAGCTTACGGCGAGATCGACAAGATCGGCAACACTTCCCGCCACATGGTCTTCGAAGCCCGCAAGGTCGTGGTTTCCCGCAAGGACATCTCCGCTTCCGCAGCAGACTTCCTCGAAGAGCCCATCGTAGTATGCAGAGCTTCCGGCACCTGCGTCACCCCGAAGGAATGCAAGAGAAAGTAAGACATTGACCCAATAAAAAACAACACACGGGGACAGGTACAATGTGTCGTTGAAACGACACATTGTACCTGTCCCCGTGTGGTGTTTAGCAGTTCTTCAGATATTCGATCTCCTGCGGGGTCAGGCGGCGGTACGTGCCCTCGTGCAGGCGGCCCAGCTTGATGTCGCCGATGGCGGTGCGCTGCAGGTCCAGCACCGTGTGGCCCACGGCCTTGCACATGCGTCTCACCTGGCGGTTGCGGCCTTCGCAGATCTTGATCTCCAGCTGCGTCATGTCGCTCTTTTCTTTCAGAACGGTCACCCAGGCGGGCGCCGTTTTTTTCTTGTCGCCGATGTCCACGCCGTTGCGCAGCGCCCAGAGCTCGTCCCTGCTCAGATAGCCCGAGACGGTCGCAAGATAAGTCTTCCACACCTTCTGGGACGGATGGGCGATATGATAGGAAAGATCCCCGTCGTTCGTCAGGAGCAGCAGGCCCCGCGTGGCGCCGTCCAGACGGCCCACCGGGTAGACCCGCGCCGTGACGTCGGTCAGCAGCGACAGCACCGTCGGCCGATCCTTTTCGTCCGACGTGGTCGTGATGAAGCCCGCCGGCTTGTTGAGCGCGTAATAGACCGGCTTTTCCGGCGCCTCGACCGGCTTGCCGTCCACGACGACCACGTCGCCTTCCATGACGTCGTAACCGGGCGTCTTGCAGACCGCGCCGTTGATCTTCACTTTTCCCGCCAGGGTCAGCTCGTCCGCCTTTCTTCTGGAGCAGACGCCCGCCTGGGCGATGTATTTATTCAAACGCATGGGTTCCTCCGTTCGTTATCTGAGCCGCGTCTATTATATCTTAAGAGAAGGAAAAGCGCAAAACAGACACGCCCCCGTCCCCCTGATTGATGTGAGAACTTCTCATATTAAATATTAGTTTTTGTCGTTTTACTTAATAATTGGATTGTTGTATATTGTACTTGCAAGGGGCGTTAAAGAAATAACGAGCCCGTCAAAAGAATAACAAATCTTGAAAATACAAGTATTGTGAAAAGGAAGGAAACCAAAATGAAAAAGAACGTTATGACCTCTCTGATCTTCGCTATCGCACTCGCACTCGTCGTACTCGCTATCGCAGTCTCCAACGGCGCCAGCACCGCCTTCATCCCCGTGATGATCATCCTGATGGCTGCTTACTGCATCGGTCAGTACAGATACGGCGTCAACTTCAGATAAGAAGCAATCTACGAAACCACCTATATAACAACTTCCTTACACAAGTGGCCGCTCCCCCGCAGGGCGGTCATTTGTTTTGCGAAAACGCGCGATCAGCGCGATGACCGCGCACAGCACGATGGGAACGAACGCCAGCGCGCAGATGGGCAGGTAGAACGTCTTGATGGGAATGGTCATGATGGTGAACGGGAAGATAAAGCAGGCCTGGAAGAACACGAGATACGCAGGGATCTGCATGCAGAACGCCTTGCAGACCGTCCGCAGCATGGACCGGCTGCTCTCCTTCGCCCGCCAGGACAGAACGGTCCAGACGATAGCGCACAGCAGCCCGGCGCCCCACACGGCCAGCGAGGAAAAGATCACCGGCGGCGCCGCGTTTTCGTACATCACGCCAAAACGGCCGGCGCGCATCAGGCGCACGGCGATCAGGACGTAATAGGGAAAAACGACGGCCGGAAGCAGCCAGATCCAGCGGGATTTCATACGGGTATTATAGCATAAAAAGGACGGAGGCGTGTGATGCGCCCCCGTCTCTCTGTTTCAGCCGTTTACCAGGTCTTGATCAGCTCGTTCGCGTCGGTCCAGGGCCGGTTCTGTTTCAGAGCCGTCTCCTTCAGGGTCAGATGACCGCCCCAGCAGGTGAGGCCTGCGCGCAGATACGGATCGTCCTCGATCGCCTTTTTGACGCCCTTGTCCGCAATCGCCAGCAGCATGGGCAGCGTGGCGTTGGCCAGGGTCACGGAAGCGGTCTGCGCGAAGGCGGACGGAATGTTGTCCACACAGTAGTGCATGATCCCTTCCTCATAGTAGACCGGATCGGTATGTGTGGTGCCTTCCGTCGTCTCGATCGCGCCGTGGTCGTCGCAAGCCACGTCCACGATCAGAGAGCCCTTCTTCATCAGACGGATATCCTCCCTGTAGACGATGTGGTCCGTCCGTTCCTTCGCCCATTGCGTGCCGTTGAAGAGCACGTCGGTCTCCTTCAGGCACTTCTCGAGGTTCTCGCGGTTGGAGAACATGAACTGGACGTTGGGCAAATGCTTCTTCGCTTCGAGCATCACGTCGATGTTGATGTCAAGGATGCGGACGTCCAGACCCCAGGCGCTGGCCATTTCCGCGATGGCAGTGCCGATATTGCCGCAGCCGAGGCAAGTGACGATCGGCGCCGGCACGCCTGCCACGTTGCACAGCAGTTTGCCCGGACCGCCATGGATCGTCTGCATAAAGTTGAGCGCCGCGATAAAGCCGCCCTTGCCTGCGATCTCTGACATCGGACGCAGCAGCGGGAACTTGCCGTTTTTATCGGGGATGTCCTCATAGGCGATGGCGGTGCACTTGCTGTCGAGCAATACGTCGGTCTCCGCGGGGTGTGCGTTGGAGTGGATGTAGGTGAAGATGATCTTATCTTCCTTGATCCACTTGAATTCTTCGGGAAAGAACTCCTTAACTTTGTAGTACAGCTGGGCCTTTTCCCAGACGGTGTCCTTGTCGGTCACGATCGCGCCAGCCGCTTCGTATTCCTCGTCGCTGTAGCCGGAGCCTGCGCCTGCGCCGCTCTGGACGTAGACGGTATGACCGTGGGCCACGATCTCCTTGACCGTAGCGGGGATCGCGGAAACTCTGTATTCGTTGGGTTTGATTTCCTTTAATACGCCGATAATCATCTTATTCTCCTTTCGAAACTACTCATACAATCTGATCTGGCCGATCGACATCGCCACGTAGCCGATCATGGAGTTGATGTCGAACACGGGTACGCCGAATCTCTCGCGGATCTGCTGCGCATATGGCGGCAGGTCCGTGCACTCCAGCACGATGACGGCAGTGTTGGGATGTTCTTCGAAACCCTTTTCGACCGCGCCGAGGATCTCCCCAGAGACAGCTTCCATGTCGAACGGATCGTCCGGTTCATCGAAGATCTTGCGCCACTCCTTGCAGTCTTCGAGGCCGACGACGTAGAGATTGTGCTCATCCGTGATGTTGCAGGCCCGCATGTGTTCACGGGTCAGCGAGGCCTTATTTGCCGTGATGATCCCAACTTCCTCGTCCTTGCCGATGATGGCCTGGGCGAACGGAACCTGCAGGATGGACGACGTGAACACGGGAATATTTACTGCCTCGGACAGTTCTTTCTGGAACACCGCGTTGAAGCCGCAACTCGTCGTGACCGCGCAGATCCCTTCTTTTTCCATCTCTTTGACGGTATCGATCATACGGGCCAGCACTTCGCGGTTGGGATGAATGATGACGGTCTCGGTGTTGGCGCCTTTCACCTCCACCATCTTGACCGGAAACGGATAGGAGTCGGGATTTGTGCTGTTGCCGTTCATCCGCTCCAGCTGCATCAATCCTTCGGGGACGTGTCCGGATTCCCAGCGAAGGATTCCGATTTTGGGTATTTTCACGATTTCCATAGAGTTTACCTCCTCGTTTCTTATCTCTATCATGAGAGGAAGGAGGGCGAAAGTCAAGATATTTATACAAAAATGTATACAAAATTATATACAACATAAAACCGCAGAAAAATCCCGCTGCCACAAGGCAGCGGGTGTGTTTTTTACAGTCCTCTGGATTTCTTGATGTCGCCTTCGCCCAGCCCGATGTCGTCAAGCAAGGCCAGGACGCCTGCCTCCTCATCCTTTGCGCAGAACGCTTCGAAAATGCGGTTGTGCAGCAGCAGCGACCGGCTGTTGTCCGCGGACGTATCCCAGAACAGCAAGTAGGTCGAGAGCTTGTTGTACAGTTCGTCGAGATACTTTTCGTAATAGGGGTTGCCGGCGTCACGGGTCAACAGCAGATGGAATGTGCGGTTGAGAGAGACGTATTCGTTCAGATCGAAACGCTTCTCCAGCGCCTCCTGCTTCTCGAGGTTCTCCTTCAGGAGTTCGACCGTCCCTTCCGTATGCGCGCGCAGCGCATTGCGGAACGCGGCGGTCTCCAGGAGTTTTCGCGCCTCGAACACGCTGCGGAAGTCCTCCTCCGTCGGCTTCGAAACGTAACTGCCACGGTTGGGGATCTGTTGCACCAGACCGACGTTCGCCAGGCGCGACAGCGCTGCCCGGATGGGCGTACGGCTCACCCCGACAGCCTCCGCGACCTCTTCTTCGATGATGCGGTTGCCGGGATAGAGCCTGCGGGTGACGATCTGCTCTTTGATGTAGTTATAAACTTTGTCTGCAGGCGTAACCTTATTCATACGGATATTGTAACATAAGACAGCCTCTTTCTACAAATTCTGCTTGTACCGCTTGACCTTGCCCGTCGTCGTCTTTTCCATGGGTTCGGTCGTCAGATAGCGGCGGTAGATGTGCTTGTACTTCGGCAGCGACCCGTTGATCGCTTCGATATCCGCTTCGACGGCGGCTTCGATCTCTTCCGGAGTCACCGCGCCGCGGGTCTCCTGCATGCGCTGCGGATCGTAGACTATGCGCACGGAAAGCATCAGATCCTTGCTGTCGCCGTCCTTGGCGCGGGGCTCTCCGAACACGAGGCACTCGCTGACGTAGGGAAGATTGCCCACCAGCAGTTCGATCTCCTCCGGATAGATGTTCTTGCCGTTCTTCAGCACGATGACGTTCTTCTTGCGGCCGCGGATGGTCAGATAGCCGTCCTTGTCGACGCTGGCCAGATCGCCCGTGTGCAGCCAACCGCCTGCGAAGATCTCCGCCGTCGCGGCTTCGTCCTCGTAATAGCCCAGCATCATATTCGGCCCCTGGGCGACCAGCTCGCCGATGCCCTCTTCGTTCGGGTCTTCGATGCGAAGCGACACGCCCGGCATGGAATGGCCGATGGAGCCGGGGCGCACGTGTTCCGGGTTCTCCCCGGCCAGCACCGGCGACGTCTCCGTCATGCCGTAGCCCTGCACCACCATGACGCCCAGGTCGATAAAGCCCTGCTCGACTTTCGGGTCCAGCGGCGAAGCCCCGGAAACGATGTAGCGAAGGCCTCCGCCCAGCTTCTCGTGGATCTCGGCAAACAGCTTGCGGCGGCGGTCGATCCCCACTTTGCGCAGCGCGTTGGACAGCTTCAGGCCCGTCTTCAGTTTCTTCATCTTGCCCTGCTTTTCGACCTCCGCCATGATGCGCTTATAGACCGCCTCGATCAGCAGCGGCACGCAGATGAACACGCTCACCTTGTATTCGACGATGTTCTTCTGGATGTATTTCAGGCCGTCGCAGTACACGGATTTCATGCCGGCGGCGTACATCATGGTCTGACCCGTAGATCCGAACGTATGATGGTACGGCAGGAACGCCATGTTGACGTCGCCGTGGCGCAGGTCCTCCGCGGAAAGCACAGACCAGATGTTGTGGGTCATGTTGAACTGGCTCAGCTGCACGGCCTTCGCGAGGCCGGACGTGCCCGACGTGAACAGGATGACCGCCAGCGCTTTGCCGTCCACGGGCAGGCCGCGATAGGCGGCGAGCGCTTCCGCGTCGGAGGAACCCTCCTCGATCATGCCCTGCGTACCGGGAAAGCCCGCCGCGTCGTCCATGCAGAAGAACTGCATGTGGGAAAACGCTTCGTTCGCCTGCAGTTTTTCCACGAGCGGCATGTGCGCCAGATCGAAATACAGGGCGTCCGCCCTGGCCTTGACCAAGGACTGTTCCAGTTCTTCCAGCGGCAGGTCTTTGTCCAGCGGCACGGCGACGCCCAGTCCGCACAGGTGGGCCCAGTACCCCAGGATCCATTCGTAGCGGTTCTTGCCGATGATGGCCAGGCGCTTGCCCTGCATGCCGCGGCGCCAAAACGCGGCGCCCAGGGCGTCCACGTCGCTTCGCACCTCGCGGAACGAGCGCGTGCGGTACGCGGCCGGCGTCGTCTTCGTCTCCCGCCTGATCTTGATCTGGAACGCGGGGTCGTCGCCGAAACGGCCGGCGCATCCGTCCAGCAATTCCCGGAAATCGTTATATAAAGGGACTTCCCGGATGGGTCTCAGTTCGGGAACGGCGATAAATCTCATAAAACTCTCCTTATTTCTTGTCGACTGTAAAAGTTAATAAATATTTTATCATATGTTTTGCGATAATACTATATGGAATAAGTCTTAATTCGCCATCCGCATAAAAAAGAGACGCGCTGCTGCGCGTCTCCTCTTGTGTGTTGATCTTTTCGTCCATCAGGTCCGGACTTCCTTCACGAACGTCTGCCTGTCCGCCAGGAACATCTCGTACAGCAGCTTCTTCCCGGTCTCCGTCTTGAAGATGCTGTCCCGGGCTGCGACGATGGCCTCCTCCTCTTCGTCCTCTTCGTAGAGGTTTACGAGGAAGTCCGCCTCCACCAGGATCTGATAATCGGGTCCGTCGATGTCCTTGTACGTATGGTGATGGCTGACCACGAACGCCGCGCGTTCGATGATCTCCGGGTCAAACCCCAGGCCGCCCAGCATCTCCCGCACGAGCGGGTCGCTTACCTTCTCCTGGTATTTGCCGGAACCGCTGCCGAATTCCCGGCGGGCCGGAATGATGCCGATGTCGTGCAGCAGGGTCTCGACCTCCAGCAGATACAGCGTCTTTTCGTCCAGGCCTTCGCAGCTGCCGATCAGCTTCGCGAAGCTGTGGACCTTGGCAAAATGCTGGATCAGCTGGGGATCGCCTTCGTCCCACTTCCACATTGCCAGGTAAAGCGCTTTCAGTTTGTCGTCCATGGTGTTTCTCCTTACCGCAGCACGCTCGGATCGAGCGCTGCCGCAATGGCGATAGACAGCGATTTATCCACGACGGGGGCGGAACGGCTCGTCAGGATGACCGGCACGCTCGCGCCGATGACCAGGCCCGCCAGCACCGCGTGCGCCGTGCACATCAGGCTCTTGACCAGCAGATTGCCCGCCTGGATGTCCGGCGCGACCAGGATATCCGCCTGGCCGGCCACCGGGCTCATGTAACGTTTCGTGACCGCCGCCTGCGGCACCATGGCCAGGTCGTACGAGATCGGACCTTCCACGATGCACATGGGCAGTTCGCCCACTTCCCAGCAGCGCTTGATCTCCGCCGCGTCCACGCAGGCCGGCATCTTCGGGTTCAGCTCCTCGACGCAGGCCAGCATGGCCACCTTCGGCCAGGGCACGCCGATCGCGTGCATCAGGTTGACCGCGTTGCGCACCTCTTCCATCTTCTTTTCCACGTCCGGATAGGTCAGCAGCGCCGCGTCGGTCACCGCCAGCAGGCGGTGCAGCCCCGGCACTTCCATCAGCGCCACGTGGCTCATGACCCCTCTCTCGCAGATGCCCGTCTCGTGATTGACGATGGCGCGCATCATCGTTCCGGTCTGGATCAGGCCCTTGAAGATGACGTCGCAGTCCCCGGCCTTCACGAGATCGATTGCGATCCGCACCGCCTGTTCGTCGGTCGCGGCCGGAATAATGCGGAACTGCTTGAAGCAGTTGTGCTTGGCCAGCAGCATGTGGATCTCGTCCTCGTGGCCGATGAGCGTCGGCTGCACGTCGTAACGCTGGTTGACGTCGATCATGGCCTCGATCACGTGGTCCTCGTGAGCGCAGATCGCCGCCACTTTCTTATTGCCGGCTACCGGATTGGCATCCAGCAGCTCGACGAAGTTATTATACATTAAGATCGCCTCTTACCTTATTTCTTTGCGGTCAGCACCTTCTGGCCGCCCATGTAGGGCTGCAGCACTTCGGGGATGATGACCGTTCCATCGGGTCTGTAATGGTTCTCCAGGAACGCGATCAGCATTCTGGGAGGCGCGACGACGGTATTGTTCAGGGTGTGTGCGAAATAGTTGCCGTTTTCCTTGTCGCGGACACGGATCTGCAGTCTTCTGGCCTGCGCGTCGCCCAGGTTGGAGCAGCTGCCGACTTCGAAGTACTTCTGCTGGCGCGGGGACCAGGCTTCGACGTCCAGGGACTTGACCTTCAGATCGGCCAGGTCGCCGGAGCAGCATTCCAGCGTGCGTACGGGAATGTCCAGACTGCGGAAGAATTCCACGGTGTTGTTCCACAGCTTATTGAACCACATGGGGGAATCCTCGGGTTCGCAGATGACGACCATCTCCTGCTTCTCGAACTGGTGGATGCGGTAGACGCCCCTCTCTTCGATGCCGTGGGCGCCGACCTCCTTCCTGAAGCAGGGGGAGTAGCTGGTCAGGGTCTGGGGCAGCTGGTCCTTGTCCAGGATCTGGTCGATGAATTTGCCGATCATGGAGTGCTCGGAGGTGCCGATCAGGTACAGGTCCTCGCCCTCGATC
>JAFPXN010000135.1 GCA_017412505.1 Bacillota bacterium
TCTCCCTGCCGCCCACGATAGCGGGCAGGTTCTTCAGGTCGTTGGGCACCACCCAGTCCAGCGTGATGTTGGAGAAGGGGGCCTGGGTGCCCCAGCGGCTGGGGGTGTTGACGCCGTAGATGAAGGACTGGATGCACTGCTTGACTTCCTTCTGGCTGAGGTTGTCCACTCTGACGAACGGAGCCAGGTAGGTGTCGAAGGAGCTGAACGCCTGGGCGCCGGCCCATTCGTTCTGCATGATGCCCAGGAAGTTGACCATCTGGTTGCACAGCGTGGAGAGGTGGGCAGCGGGGGCTGAGGTGATCTTCCCCGGGATGCCGCCCAGGCCTTCCTGGATCAGCTGCTTCAGCGACCAGCCCGCGCAGTAGCCTGTGAGCATGGACAGGTCGTGGATATGGATGGCGGCGGAGCGGTGCGCTTCCGCGATCTCCTGGTCATAGACCTCGGACAGCCAGTAGTTCGCCGTGATGGCGCCGGAATTGGAAAGGATCAGGCCGCCGACGGAATAGGTAACGGTGGAGTTTTCCTTGACGCGCCAGTCGTTGATCTTCAGGTAGTTGTCGACGATGTCCTTGTAGCTGAGCAGGGCGGAGTTGACGTTGCGGATCTTCTCTCTCTGCTTTCTGTACAGGATGTAGGCCTTCGCGACGTCGGCGTAGCCGGCTTCGGACAGGACTTTTTCGACGCAGTCCTGGATCTGCTCGACCTGGATCTGATCGTTCTCGATCAGGGGTTCGAACTCGGACGTGACCCGCAGAGCGAGCATGTCGATGGTGCTGGGATGATACTGCTTGTGCTGCGCTTCGAACGCTTTCGTGATGGCGTCGCTGATCTTCCTTACATTAAATTCAGCGACTTTTCCGTCTCTTTTGACGACATGATACATACTTTTCACCTCATTTATATAAAAGATACACAAAACGAAATCAAACCGAAAAAACGGGCACTGTCCCGTTGTGAATAAAGCGTACTCCTAAAATCCGGCGATGTCAATATCTTGTGGTTAAAGTTTTTGAAAAAGAGAAAAAAGCACTAAATATCGGGGCCCCTCTGTTTTTGCAGAGGGGCCCCGTTTTTGATATAATACTTCCGAAAGGAGACCAGCTATGAAACTATTTATCGACACAGCAAACACGGAAGAGATCCGTGAAGCCGCATCCTGGGGCGTCCTGTCCGGGGTCACGACGAACCCCAGCCTGATCGCGAAGGAAGGCAAGGAGTTCAAATCCGTGGTGAAGGAGATCACCGAGATCGCCGACGCCTCGCCTAGCAATATCGCGTCCATCAGCGCCGAAGTCCTCTCCGACGACGCCGAAGGCATGATCGCCGAAGCGCACGAACTGGTAAAGATCCACGACGTGATCACGATCAAGGTCCCCATGACCGAAGAAGGCATCAAGGCGGTGAGCATCCTGTCCAAAGAAGGGATCAAGACGAACGTCACCCTGATCTTCTCGCCCAACCAGGCCCTGCTTGCAGCAAGGGCAGGCGCATCCTACGTCAGCCCGTTCGTCGGCCGCATGGACGACATCGCAAACGACGGTGCAGGACTCGTGGCGGAGATCGCGGAGATCTTTGAGATCTTCGGCATCGAGACGGAGATCATCGCAGCCAGCATCCGCACGCCGAAAGACGTCACGGAATGCGCAAAAGCCGGCGCGGATATCGCGACGATCCCCTATGCCGTCCTCAAGAAGATGTTCAGACATCCCCTCACGGACAAGGGTATCCAACAGTTCAAAGACGATTGGGCCAAGGTGTACTGATCAGCGCTGCGCGTTGATGTACAGGAACGTTACGATCTGGCTCCTTACGCACAGCTGATCCGGACCGAACGCCGCTGCTGAGACGCCGGAGGTAATGCCGCTGTTGTAGGCCCATGCGACCGGCGCTGCAAACCAGTCGCTGTCTGCAACGTCTTCAAAGGGCTCGCTGCCCGCCTCCGGACGGCCGGCTGCGCCGTACAGGAACGTAACGGCCTGTGCGCGGGTCACCGTCTGTGCGGGGCCGAAGCGGTCCGCGCTGACCCCTGCCGTAATGCCGTTCTCCACAGCCCACAGCACGGGCTTGTAGAAGTAATCGTTCTCCGTTACGTCGGCAAACGGATTTTCCGTGCTCTCCGGTTCGGGGGAGCCTGCCGCAGCCCACAGGAACGTGACCATCTGTCCGCGCGTCGCAGGGGCAGCCGGGCCGAAGGTCGTCGCGGTCGTTCCGCTCGTGATGCCGTTTTCCAGGGCCCATTCCACCGCCTCACGGTAGTAGGAGCGGATGGGAACGTCCAGGAACGGGATCGCGTATTCGTCGCTTCCGTACGCTTCCACCGGGCCGAGGTCTTCGGCCATATGGACTTCTTCTCCGTCCACAAGGAATTTCACCGCGAGCATCTTGCCGAGGTCGGCTTCGGTCATGGTATAGGAGGCTGCTGTCGCGCCTTCGATTTCTATGTAATCGCTCCGGGTCATGCCCTCATATTCGCCTGCCACGATGGGCGTTACGATCTGCCAGCACCACTGGTAGCTTACCTTCGCGTTGGCCGGCACCGGGGTGACCGTAAGAACTTGGCCCACCTCGTAGGCGTCGCACACCGCTTCGGAGCCGCACAGCATCGTTACCACGTCCGCGGAAACGACCGGGCTTTCCGTGCCTGCGGCGCGGGTGTAGATCGTATAGGCGGTCGCAGGCGTTAACCCGCCAAAAGCAACCGTCCCGTTCTCATCGGGCAGAACGATGGCATCGGTATTTGTCCAATCCGGGGTCTGGTCCTTTTCACAGATCAGATATTCCTGTTCTGCGTTTCCGGAGAAGGAAACGGCAACCGTTTCCGCGTCCCCTTCTTCCGGATATTCCGGGAACTGGGAGAACCACTTCGGCTCCTGCAAGCCTTCCTCTTCTGCGGGATCAGGCTCCTGCGAACCGCCGCTTTCGTAGGTATAGACGAGGGTCATCGCTGCGCCTTCTGCGCCCTTGATGCGGGTAAAGATATCGTAGGTGCAGTTCTTCTCGATGCCGGTGAACTGCACACTGCCGTTTTCATCCGGTTCGACCGCTTCCGACCAGTCCAGCTCCCCGTCGTTATATTCGATGGCAACGTACTCCTGCCCCGCGGTGCCGGGCATCGTCAGCGTGCCCGCTTCGCTGTCCCAGACGATAGACGATTCCTCCACGGGGACCGGCAGCGCATCGTCTGCAAAGGCTGCCGCCGGCAGCAGGACGAACGCCATGGCCAGCGCCAGCAGGATACTCAGATGTTTCTTTCTGTTTTTCATTCCTTTTACTCCTTAAAAATGATTCTGTGTATATTTACTGTTACTATAATTATATCTGTTTTTCGGAAAAGTTCGTTCTTATCACCGGCCCGTCAGGGTCAGCGCCGGAACGAACAGACATATTGCGAAAACAGCAATCCTCTTCCTGTTCTTATTTCTCCATTCGAAGGACCCAATCCAGCAGGTTTTGATAATCCATCTTGCCCGAAGCGACCCCCAGACCTGCTTCTACGATATCCTCATCTCCGCAATGCAGACGGATGCCGTTCAATTCAAGAAACGTCAGCATGATATGCATGCCGATCCGCTTGTTGCCATCGACGAATGCATGATTTGAGATCAGGTTGAAGCCGATCCGTGCTCCCTTCTCTTCCTTGGTCGGGTAAAGATCGCTCCCATCGAAAGTCCCAAAAGCCGCATCCATGGCGGACTGAAGAAGCCCTTCGTCCCGGACGCCTACGCTTCCGCCGGTCTCTTCTGCGATCAGCTGATGCAGCAGCTTTACCATATCGATCGGAATGCGGATCATTTGGCAAGCTCCTGAAATGCGGCGAGATGCTGCTTTAAAATGCGGCGCGCGACGAATTCGATCTTTTCTTCGTCACTCATTTCAATCTGCGGAGATGCATCCACATTATAAAGGACATATTTTGGCTTATTGTTCTTAAAAATAACAATTTCGCCGAACTTATCTGCCATTTTGGCGGCTCGCGAGAAATTCTGATTCGCTTCCGTCATAGATAAGATCTTCTCCGTATCAATGATCATAGCAACACCTCCTCATGAAGAAGTATACATCAATTATAGCTATTTTTCAACCTATAAAAACCCAGCCTCTACCGAAGCCGGGTCTTTTGATACTCCTTGTTCTTTTCTTTCGAACCGCTTGCTTACATATTGATCTGCGGTCCCTTGTTCTCCGCTTCGTTCTGCGGGCCGTTCTTGGCCGGAGCAGGGGCAACAGGATTGTAATACTCGAGCTTATCCTGCTTTGCCAGTGCGTAGCTTTCCACCAGTTTGGCGCCGTCTCCCTGCGCCTGTGCCATCAAACCTTTCGTTCCCAGCTTGTCGCTGTTCTTATCCTGCTGGAAGGCCGCTTTCTTCTGCAGAAGCACCATTCTCTGGGCCGCGATCTTCTTTAAGGCATCCGGTTCGGGTTCGCCCTTCAGCCGGTTGTCGAGATCTTCCGTCAGCTTGTTGGCCTTCAGCATGCCGGCGTTGGCTGCCTCGAAGTTGCGGCAGGCCTCTTCGTATCCGTTGGCCCTCGCATCCTCGACGAAATTCTTCATGGACTCCTCGTTCATCAGCTTGCTGTAGATGCCGATCTGCAGATCCGTCTGGCGGTTGATGCTGTCGATGTTGATGATCTTTTCGTCCGGTCTGCGGTTCAGCTGTCCGCTCGCCTGGTCCACGATGCCTCTTTCCACCACTGCGCGGAACTGTTCCTTTACGCTCAGCTTTCCCTTGTTGAGCAGAGTATCCAGGTCTTTGACCCTTTCTTCATAGGTCGGAGCAAAACGGGGATCGACGTTCTGCATCTTGTACCCGTTTTCCTTTTCCATGGCCATCTGCCGCAACATCCTGCCGATCCTGTCTTCTAAGGCGCCGCCGTGACCGCTGGCAGCGAGGCTGCGCAAGTCGCTGTAGGACATGCTCTTCAGGAACTGATCCACTGCTTTGCTCTTCACCAGGTCCGCCCGGATCGAATCCAGCAGACCCGCGTCCATGGTTTGTGTGTCATACCGGTATTGTACAACGCCATGTCTAACAAATGTCCAACAAAAGCAAGGCTCCTCAAAAAAATTTTGACCCCGGAGAGCAGCTCTCCGGGGTCATATAAACTTTCCTTACTTTTAGTACATCTTCGCCCCGGCGGGGATGGCGTCGTCCAGCATGATCAGGTGCAGCTTCTCTTCGCCCTCTTCGTGATGGATGGCGGAGATCAGCATGCCGCAGGAATCGATGCCCATCATCTTGCGCGGCGGCAGATTCGTGATGGCCAGGCAGGTCTTGCCGACCAGTTCTTCCGGTTCGTAGTATTCGTGGATGCCGGAGAGGATGACCCTCTTCTCGTCCGTACCGTCGTCCAGCAGGAACTTCAGCAGTTTCTTGCTCTTCTTGACGGCTTCGCATTCCAGGACCTTGACGGCTCTGTAGTCGCTCTTGGCGAAGGTCTCGAAGTCCACGTAGTCCTTGAACAGAGGCTCGATCTCTACCTTGGAGAAGTCGATGGGTGGCGCTTTGACAGGCTCAGCGACCGCTGCGGAAATGTTGTCGCTGAGAACCGTCCCCGGCGACACTTCTTTGATCACCTTGCGGTCGGAATCCAGCGGCTTCATGGTCGGGAACAGCAGCACGTCGCGGATGGACGTGTTGTTGGTCAGCAGCATGACCAGTCTGTCGATGCCGATGCCGCAGCCGCCCGTGGGAGGCATGCCGTATTCGACGGCCAACAGGAAGTCCTCGTCCATCTCGGACGCTTCCAGATCGCCCATCTCGCGCAGTCTCATCTGCTGTTCGAAACGTCCGCGCTGGTCGATCGGGTCGTTCAGCTCGGAGAAGGCGTTCGCGTATTCGCCGCCGTTGATGAACAGTTCGAACCTCTGGGTCAACCGCGGGTCGTCCACGCAGCGCTTGGTCAGCGGGGAGATCTCCACCGGGTGCTCCATGACGAACGTGGGCTGGATGAGGTTCTTTTCCGCGTATTCTTCGAAGAACAGGGACAGGATATCGCCTCTCTCATGCTTGGGTTCGACTTCGATGCCGTGCTTCTTCGCGACTTCTACGGCTTCCTCGCGGGTATTGATCTGGTCGAAGTCCACACCCGCGTACTTGCGGACGGCTTCGGTCATGGTGATCTTCGCGAAGGGCTTGCCCAGGTCGATCTCCAGGTCGCCGAACGGGATGACGTCCTTGCCGTTGACGATCTTGTTAACGTACTTGATGACGCCTTCCGTGCGCTCCATCATGCCTTCGATGTTGGTGTAGGCTTCGTAGAACTCGATGGTGGTAAATTCCGGGTTGTGGCGGGTGTCCATACCCTCGTTGCGGAAGATGCGGCCCATGTCGTAGACTCTGTCGAATCCGCCCACGATGCAGCGCTTTAAGTGCAGCTCGGTGGCGATGCGCAGGTACAGGTCGATGTTCAGGGCGTTGTGATGGGTCACGAAGGGACGCGCGGTCGCGCCGCCCTGCACCGTGTTCAGGATGGGCGTCTCGCATTCGATGTAGCCCAGATCGTCGAAGTACTTGCGGATGCAGCGGTAGATGAGCGCGCGCTTCTTGAAGGTCTCGCGCACTTCGGGGTTGACGATCAGGTCGACGTAGCGCTGGCGGTAACGGGTATCCATGTCCTTCAGGCCGCTCCACTTGTCGGGCAGCGGACGGATGGACTTGGAGAGCAGGATGTAGTTCTGCACGTGCAGGGAGATCTCTCCGCGCTTGGTGCGGAACACCGTGCCTTCGCAGCCGATGATATCGCCGATATCCAGTTTCTTAAAGCGGTCGTACTCGTCCTTGCCCAGATCATCCACCTGGACGTAGATCTGGATGCGTCCGTCCTGGTCCTGCAGATCGCAGAAGGACGCCTTGCCCATGCCTCTCTTGGACATCAGGCGGCCGGCGATCTTTTGCGTCGTGCCTTCCAGTTCCTCGAACTTTTCCTTGATCTCGGTGGCGTTGCTCGTGCGTTCGAAACGGGTCACGAGGAACGGGTCTCTGCCCTCTGCCTGCAGCGCGGCCAGCTTCTCTCTGCGGATGAGACACTGTTCGCTCAGATCCTGCGCAGCCTGTTCTTCGGTCTGCGGGACCTGGCTGTTGATTCTTTCTTCGCTCATTTTTCCTATCCCTTGATGATTTCCATGATCTTATAGTTCAGAACTCCGTTTTCCGTCTGAATTTCGACGGTCTCTCCTTTTTTGCGGCCCAGCAGGGCCTTGCCGACGGGAGACTCGTTGGAGATCTTGTCCTCGAAGGGGTCCGCCTGATTGATGCCTACGATCGTGTATGTGAACTCTTCCTTGGTCTTCATGTCCTTGACCCGCACGCCAAGACCCAGGTTGACGTGGTCGCCGGTCATCTCGGCTTCCGTGACGATCTTGCCGTTGCGCATCATGGTCTCGAGCTTCTGGATACGGTCTTCCAGCTCGGCCTGCTCGTTCTTGGCCGCGTCGTATTCCGCGTTTTCCGAAAGGTCGCCGTAGGACTTGGCTTCCTTCAGGTGCTCGGAGACTTCGATGCGGCGCACGGACGTCAGGTACTCGTGCTCTTCCACGATCTTGTCGTAATCTTCTTGTCTCAGTAAGATTTCTTCACTCATTTTCCTTCTCCTCTATTTTGCAGGGCCTAAGTCCTTTAAGCCCTCCATGATCGTAAACATCTCGTCCAGGCTCTCCGCTTCGCTGGCTTTCGCCCGCAGCGCGGCGGCGCCTTTGACGCCTTTCGTGTACCAGGCGGCGTGCTTTCGCATCTCGCGCACGGCCCGGCGTTCCTCTTTATCTTCAAGAAGCCGCAATGCGTGCTTCTTTACTGTCTCTATGATCTCGTCCGTATCCGGACGCTCCGGCTTCGGCTGACCCCTGTAAAGCGCTTCGCACTCCCGGAAGATCCAGGGGTTTCCCAGCGCGCCTCGCGCGATGACCGCCAGGTCGCAGCCCGTCTCTTCCAGCATCCGCAGAGCGTCCTCCGCGGAGAAGATGTCTCCGTTGCCCGCCACCGGGATGTCGAGCGCCTGCTTGATCCTGCGGATGACGCTCCAGTCGGCCTTGCCGCTGTAATACTGTTCCCTCGTGCGCCCGTGCACCGTGACCATCGCAGCGCCCGCTTCCTGCATCCGCAGGGCGAACGCCGCCGGATCCACCGGATGGGCTTCGTCGAAACCGATGCGCATCTTGACGGTGACCGGTTTGCCGGCCGCTTTCACCGCCTCTCTCACCAGTTCCTCCGCCAGCGCGGGGCTCTTCAGCAGCGCCGAACCCTCGCCGTTCTTGACGACCTTCGGCACGGGACAGCCCATGTTGAGGTCGATGCAGACGTTCGGACGGTCTTTCAGCTTTTCCGCCGCGAACCGCAGCATCAGGGGCTCGGAACCGAACAGCTGGATGCCCACGGGACCTTCGTCCTCATGGATGCGCAGCAGATCTTCCGTATTGGCGTTGCGGTAATACAGCCCCTTCGCGGAGACCATCTCCGTAAAGGCCATCGCCGCGCCCTGTTCGAAGCAGACGCGCCGGAACGCGCTGTCCGTTACCCCCGCCAGGGGCGCCAGCACGAAGGGATTTTTCCACTCCGTCAGCATGGCTTACAGGGATTTGACTTCGTTCTCGATGCGGTAGACCGCCAGCGCCATCATCAGGCCGGGCACCACGGTGTTCGCCGTGATATCGACGCCCAGCACGTCCTTGATGCGCTTTAAGCGGTACTGCACGGTATTGGCGTGGATATCCATCAGGCGCGCCGTCTTGGCGGTGGACAGGCCGGAGTCCAGCATGAAGGTCTCCAGCGTTTCCATCAGCTGGCGGCTCTTCGTGTCCTTCGCGTCGCGGAACGGCTTGATCAGGTCCAGATAGTTCTTCTTGACTGTGCCGCCGTTCATGCAGATATTCACGCAGTTACCCGCGAAAGCCAGCTCGTATTTCGAGAAGCTGTGCTTGTACGGGAAGATCAGCTGGATGAACGCTTCCGTCTCGTTGATGAGCTGGAACGCGTTGCACATGCCTTCGATGCCGTCGGTGCCCAGCACGTGGAACGTCTTGTCCGCGTCCAGCAGCGACATGCGCTTGGCGAAGGCCTTCCATTCGGGCTCGCCGTATTCCTTCGTCTGGCTGGATTCCAGGATGAGGCCGGCGATCTCGCCTTCGGTGACCATCTTGAGCGTGCGGATGTTGAAGTCGTTCTCGAACGCCGCCAACTCTCTCAGGCCGCCCTCTTTCTTGACCCCGGGAACGTAGAACACGCCGCGGAATTCCTCCTGCGTCAGATCCAGTTCCTGCATCAGGGAATAGGCCAGGCCGCGGTTGCCTCTGCGCAGCGCGCGGATGAATTCCGCCACCGGGTCGCGCTCGGGAGCGAAATTCCACATGCCCATGGCCAGCTCGATGATCTCGGCCAGCTTCAGGATGTCGTCCTGGCTGTAGTTATCGTCGTTGTCCACCAGCAGCAGATAGTACTTTTCTCCCGCGACGGTGACCGGGCCCCAGTAGGTCGTCAGGCCTTCCAGCTGCAGCTTTGTCGCCTTTTTCGTCTCGATGGAAAGACCCATCTCCGTGCTCTGGCGCACCGCCTCCTCGATGGAGACCGTGTGGCGCGTCTCCACGGAGAACAGCGCGTTGAAGTCCGAAGAGAACAGCACGATCTGGAAGGCGTTGCTGAGCGCGGCTTCCCGCGCCGCCATGGGAAAACTGCTGTACTTTTCGAAATTCAGCAGATGGTAGATGCTGTTTGTGATCAGGCTGTTGGAAAAGGTCTCGGCCATTAGTCTTCACTGCCTTTCTTCTGGTTCGCTTCCCGCTCTTTGCGCAGTTCGGAAGCGTCCCGGAACGTGATGTTGCCCTTTTCGTCCATGACGGCCACCCGCTTGCCCTTTTCCAGAGCGTCGCGGAGCTGCTCTTCGGCAAGCCGTCTTTCCTCGGCTTCCTTCGCGGCTTTCTTCTCGGCTTCGATGCGTTCCTTTTCGGCGCGCTCTTCGTTGACCCGCTTCTGTTCGGTCTCCAGCTCCTCGACGGTGCTGGTGTTGCTGTACAGCGCCTCGAACTGATCGCCGTCCAGGGTCTCCATCTCGAGCAGGGCTTCCGCTACGCGGGTCAGCTCGTCGATGTGGGACCGCAGGATCGCTTCGGTCTTGGCGTACGCCTCGGTCATGATATCGTGGACTTCCTTGTCGATCTTGGAAGCCAGTTCCTCGGAATAGTTCTGCTTGGACGTGAAGTCCCTGCCCAGGAACACCTCGTCTGCCGTGCTGTAGTTCAGCGGGCCGATGGTCTCGCTCATGCCGTACTTCGCGACCATGTCGTGCGCGATCTTCGTGGCGCGCTCCAGGTCGTTGCTGGCGCCGGTGGAGATATCGCCCATGACGATGGCTTCCGCTACGCGTCCGCCCAGCAGGTGCTGGATCTCGTACAGCATGTCGCCCTTCGTCATGTAGTATTTATCCTCTTCGGGCAGCTGCATCGTGAATCCGCCGGCTCTGCCGCGGGGCATGATGGTCACCTGGTGGACGGGATCCGCGCCCGGGGTGGAGCGCATGACGACGGCGTGACCCGCTTCGTGGTATGCGGTCAGCCGCTTTTCCTTGTCGCTCATCACCTTGCTGCGCTTCTTCGGGCCTGCGATGACGCGGGTGATCGCCTCTTCCAGGTCTTCCATATGGATCTCGGAGCCGTTGCGTCTCGCGGTGAGCAGCGAGGCTTCGTTCATCATGTTCTCGATGTCCGCGGGGGTGAAGCCCGGCGTTCTCTTGGCCAGGATCTTCAGATTGACGTCCTTGCCCAGCGGCTTGTTCTTGGAATGCACGCGGAACACGGCTTCTCTGCCCTTGATGTCGGGCGTACCGATGGTGACTTCCCTGTCGAAACGGCCGGGTCTTAAGATGGCCGGATCCAGAACGTCCGGACGGTTGGTGGCCGCCAGCACGATGATGCCTTCGTTGACGCCGAAGCCGTCCA
>JAFPXN010000136.1 GCA_017412505.1 Bacillota bacterium
AGGCCACCGAGATCCTGAACGGCGCGGAAGAGATCGCGAAGGAGATGGGGTGCACCGTCATGCGCATCGACACCTGGGCCGGCAACAGTCCCGCGCAGACCCTGTATCAGAAGCAGGGCTACGCCATCGTCGGAGGCTGCGACACCTGGTTCGCCAACGCCTACATCTCGCCGCTGGTGTTCCTGGATAAGAAACTGTAGCGTTCGCAGAAGGCGCGACCTTCGGGCCCGGTCCGGCCATGACACAGATCTCCCATTTTCAATAAAATGTGACCTGTATTTGTAACGATCCTCAAAAATAACTACAAGGTGTGACGCAAAACAATGTTTTTATGTCACACCTTGTTTGTTTTTTCCTATGTGTTGCGTGTGTATGTCACACCCGCTGTTTTTTTCCTGCGGATGCAACATCTCTGCGCGCAGAAGGAAATCCTCTAGCCTCTGTCGAAGAACGGGCTCTTTTCGCTGACGCTCAGGGGCACGCCAACGGCTGCTTTTACGTCGCCTTCAAACAGGCCCAACAGCTTCGCCGCTATGCCTGCGGAATACATGACGCGGTTATCCACACGGGCGTCCGCCGCGACGGAAACCGCGCTTCCGACCGCCAGTCCCAGGTCATGTGCAGCAAAGAAACACATGGCGCCGCTTTCGACAGCAGCCGCACAGCTTTCCTTCCCGCAGTAGCCGCAGTTTACGCCGTAGGGCATGTTCCTCGTTCCGAACAGCACGACCATGGGGCAGTTGTCGATATTATCCGCGTCTCTTGCGATAAAGTCCTCCCGCGTGATGGCGGAAACTTCTCTCATCTTCTCTGTCAGGGCGCTTTTCTCGTCGCCGGACAACGCGAAGCACTCCAGGTTATCCATCCCGTTCGCCTTCGGCGCTGTTTTTGCTGCCGCCATCATCGCGGATGCGGTATTTGCGATATGTTTCGCGTATGCGTCTTTCAGTTCGAGCTTCATTGTTTTCCTCCCGGAACACCCGTCAGATCCCCAGTCCGAATCTTTCCTTCGCCCGCTTGACGACCGGTTCCGCGATCGCGTTCGCGCGCTCGGCGCCGTTCTTCATGACGTCGAGCAGTTCCTGCGAATTGCGGATCTCGTTGAATCTCTCGCGGATGGGCGTCAGCGCGTCCACCGCGACTTCGACCAGGTCCTTCTTGAACTGGCCGTAGCCGGACCCTTCGTAATCCTTTTCCAGCTGCTCCACGGTCTTGCCGGAGAACGCGCTGTAGATGGACAGCAGGTTGGAGATGCCGGGCTTGTTTTCGATATCGAAGCGGATGACCCCTTCGGAGTCCGTCGTGCTTCTCATGATGGCCTTTTTGATCTTGGAGGGCTCGTCCAGCAGGGAGATGCGGCTCATCTCGTTCGGCGCGGACTTGCTCATCTTCGACGTCGGATCGTCCAAGGCCATGACCCTGGCGCCGGCCTTCATAAAGCGGCCTTCTGGCACGACGAAGGTCTCGCCGTACTTGTTGTTGATGCGGATGGCCAGGTCGCGCGTCAGTTCGATGTGCTGCTTCTGGTCGTTGCCGACGGGCACGATGTCCGTGTCGTACAGCAGGATGTCCGCCGCCATCAGCACCGGGTACATGAACAGCCCCGTCGGCGCGGATTCCGCGCCGTGGCTCTTCTGCTTGTACTGGGTCATGCGGGAGAGTTCGCCGGTATAGGAATTGCAGGTGAGGATCCAGTTGAGCTCCGCGTGGCCGGGCACGGTGGACTGGGCGAAGATGATGGACTTCTTCGGGTCGATGCCCACCGCCATGTACAGCGCCGCGATGTCCAGCGTGTGCGACTTGAGTTCCTTCGGGTCCTGCGGCACGGTGATGGAGTGCATGTCCACGACGCAGTAGATGCATTCGTGATCGTCCTGCAGTTCCACGAACTGCTTCAGGGCGCCCAGATAGTTGCCGATATGGAGATTGCCTGTGGGCTGAACGCCCGAGAATACGCGTTTCATTTCTATTTTCCTCCCATATCCATGCTCAGCTGCTGCGAACCGTCGTCCGGTTTGCCGGCAGGCGCGCCTTCTTCGTCCTCCTCGCGGATGGACTTGGCCATGGCCACGATCTCGGTCTCTTCCTCTACCTTCATGATGCGCACGCCTTGCGTCGTGCGGCCCAGACGGGACACGTCGCTGGCTTCGATGCGGATGATGATGCCGTCGGAATTGATCAGGAAGACCTCGTCGTCATCCTGTACCGTCATGGCGCCGACCAGGTAGCCGGTCTTATCGAACTTGCTCTTATCGTAGGTCAGCAGGCCCTTGCCGCCTCTGGCCTGGATTTTGTAATCCTTGACAGGTGTACGCTTGCCGTAGCCCTTTTCGGTGACCACGAGCAGCTCCTCGCCCTTTCTCGCCAGCTCCATGGACACGACTTCGTCGTCCTTGTCCAGCAGGATGGCGCGCACGCCGCCAGCGGCTCTGCCCATCACGCGGACGTCGTCCTCGCTGAACGAGATGCACTTGCCCTTCTTCGTGATGATGATGACGTTGGCGTCGCCCTTCGTCTCCTTGATGGAGATCAGGTCGTCGCCGTCGCGCAGCTTGATGGCGATCAGGCCGGCCTTGCGGTTCGTATCGAACTCGGACAGCTGCATCTTCTTGATGTTGCCCATCTTCGTGCAGGCGATCAGGTAGCGGTCTTCAGAGAATTCCTTCACCGGCAGCACCGCCTGGATGCGCTCTCTCTGCATCAGGTTGAGGAAGTTGACCGCGGGCGTGCCCTTGGCCGTGCGGTTGGCTTCGGGGATCTCGTACGCCTTGATCTTATACGCCTTGCCCATGCTGGTGAAGAACATCAGGTTGTCGTGGGTGGACGTGGTGATCAGGTGCTTGACGAAGTCGTTCTCGCGGGTCGTCAGACCGGTGATGCCCTTGCCGCCGCGCTTCTGCGTGCGGTAGGTGTCCTCGGAGACTCTCTTCAGATAACCCAGGTGGGAGACCGTGATGACCACGTTCTCTTCCTCGATGAGTTCGGATTCGTCCACTTCCTCTTCGTCCGCGATGATCTCGGTGCGTCTGTCGTCGCCCCACTTGTTGCGGATCTCGGTCAGTTCGTCCTTGACCACGCCCATCAGCAGATGTTCGTCCGCCAGCAGGCTCTTGTAGTAGGCGATCTTCTTCAGCAGTTCCTGATATTCGGCCTCGATCTTGTCGCGCTCCAGACCCTGCAGTCTCTTCAGCTGCATGTCCAGGATGGCCTGCGCCTGGATGGCGGACAGGCCGAACTTCTTCATCAGCTGTTCCTTCGCGTCGTCGTAGGACTCGCGGATGGTCTTGATGATCTCGTCGATGTGGTCGAGCGCGATGCGGTAACCCTCTAAGATGTGGGCTCTCGCTTCGGCCTTCGCCAGGTCGAACTTCGTTCTGCGGGTCAGCACCTCTTTCTGGTGCTTGATGTATTCCGTCAGGATGTCGTGGATGTTCAGCAGCTGCGGGCGGCCGTCCACCAGGGCGATCATGATGATGGAGATGTTCGTCTCCAGCTCCGTGTGCTTGTACAGACGGTTGAGCATCACCTTGGGGTTGACGTCCTTCTTCAGCTCGATGACCACGCGCACTTCGCCCTTGGAGGACTCGTCGCGGATGTCGCGGATGCCTTCCAGCTTCTTGTCGCGCACGAGCTCGGCGATGTGGGAGATCATGGACGCCTTGTTGACGCCGTAGGGGATCTCCGTGAAGATGATGGACGTGATGCCGCGGGACCCTTCTTCGATGGTCCCCTTCGCTCTGAGCTTCACCTTGCCCTGGCCGGTGCGGTAGGCTTCCTTGATGGCGGTCTTGCCGACGATGGTGGCTCCCGTGGGGAAGTCCGGTCCCTTGATGATCTTGATCAGGGTCTCCACGTCCGCGTCGGGATCGTCGATCAGCTTGATGGTGCCGTCGATGACCTCTTTCAGATTGTGGGGCGGGATGGCCGTCGCCATACCGACGGCGATGCCGTTGGCGCCGTTCACCAGCAGGTTGGGGAAGCGGGCGGGCAGCACGACAGGCTCTTTTTCCTCGCCGTCGTAGTTGTCCACGAAGTCGACGGTGTCCTTGTCGATGTCGCGCAGCATCTCCAGCGCGAACGGGGCCATGCGGGCTTCGGTGTAACGGGAAGCCGCCGCGCCGTCGCCGTCCATGGAACCGAAGTTGCCGTGGCCGTCCACGAGGCGTTAGCGCATGTTCCAGGGCTGGGCCAGGCGCACCATGGCGTCGTAGATGGAAGCGTCGCCGTGGGGGTGGTATTTACCCATGACCTCGCCCACGATGCGGGCGCTCTTCTTATGGGGTTTGTCCGGCGTGATGCCCAGGGCATCCAGGCCGTACAGGATGCGGCGGTGGACCGGTTTGAGTCCGTCGCGCACGTCCGGAAGTGCTCTTGCAACGATTACGCTCATGGAGTAATCG
>JAFPXN010000137.1 GCA_017412505.1 Bacillota bacterium
AGCGTTCTTCTGTCAAAAAATCTCTGCATAGTTTTCTCCTTAACGATTTATCATACCATCTTTTCCGTGCCTGCGCCACCCTTGCAAGGAGTTTCCCCGCGTGTTAAGATAAAGTGCTATAATATGTTGCTAATGATATCAGGAGGATCACAATGGATAACATTACATATTTGACCGAAGAAACCTACGGACCGATCACGACCGGCTCTGAAGCCGCCGTCGTGGACTTTTACGCGGACTGGTGCGGTCCCTGCCAGGCCATGCTGCCGGTATTCGAAGCCTGTGCCGCGGAATATGAAAAGATCAGCTTCTGCAAAGTCAACGTAGACGAACACAAGAAGCTGGCGATCCAGAACAGAGTGCTCGGCATCCCCTGCTTCCTGTTCTTCAAGAACGGCAAGATGGTCAAGCGCATCGACGGCGCCGTGGACGAAGCATCCTTCAAAGACGCGCTGAACGGACTGCTGTAACACGTTCCTGCGGCGAAACAGCCGCCCATAGGGAAACCACATGCTCACTGCCCTTTACCGATTGATCACACTCTATGAAAACTCTCCTTCGGCGATCATCGTGACGATCTTCGTCATCGATCTTCTTTTGAGTTTCGCCGTCATTTTCCTGGAGAGGAAGAGCCCTGCCGCCACGCTGGCCTGGCTCATGGTCATCAATCTTCTGCCGGGCGTGGGCATTTTCCTTTATTTCTTCCTTTCCCAGAACATCACGAGGCAGAAACTGTTCAAGCAGACCCGCTTCGAGATGCAGAAAGCGGGCGAAGAGCTGAGCATCCAGATGGACGACATGGCGTACGGCCGCTACAAGCATCTGAACCCGGAAGGCGAAAAGTGGAAGGACCTGATCTATCTGAACCAGAAGCACGCCATGGCGTTCTATTCGCAGAACAACGGCGTGCGGATCTTTACGGAAGGCAAGGAAAAATTCGACCAGCTGGTGCGCGACCTGGAATCCGCGGAGAAGTTCATCAACATGGAGTACTTCATCATGAAGCCGGACGACGTGGGTCTGCGCATCCTGCGCGTGCTGCGCAAGAAAGCGGAGGAAGGCGTGGAAGTGCGCCTGCTGCTGGACGCCATGGGAAGCCGCCGCATCCGTGAAAAGCATCTGAAGGGACTGAAGGCCGCCGGCGGCAAAGTCGCGTTCTTCTTCCCCGCCAACATCCTGAAGATCCAGCTGCGGCCGAACTACCGCAACCACCGCAAACTCGTGATCATCGACGAGAAGGTCGCCTACGTCGGCGGGCTGAACGTCGCGTCCGAATACGAAGGCAGATCCCGCAAGTTCAGCGGCTGGCGCGATACGCACCTGCGCCTGGTCGGCGGCTGCGTCGAGGACGTGGACGCCCGCTTCCTCATGGACTGGAAGTATGCCAGCGGCGAGAACTTCCAGGGCGACGACCTGGATTACAAGGTCCTGATCCCCGCGGGCCGCAGCGGCGTCCAGATCGTATCCTGTGGGCCGGACAGCCCGGAGGAGGAGATCAAGCGCGTCTACCTGAAGATGATCACGACCGCGAAAAAGAGCGTGTTCGTGCAGACCCCCTATTTCATCCCGGACCAGAGCATCTTCGAGGCGCTGAAGACCGCCGCCCTCTCCGGCATCGACGTGCGCCTGATGATCCCGAACAAACCGGACCATCCGTTCGTGTACTGGGTCACGTACAACAACGCCGCCTCCCTGATGGAAAGCGGCGTAAAGGTCTATATCTACAACAAAGGCTTCCTGCACAGCAAGTGCATCACCGTGGACGACGAAGTCAGCTCCGTTGGTTCGGCGAATTTCGACATCCGCAGTTTTAAACTGAATTTCGAATGCAACGCGGTGATCTACGACAAGGACATCGCCCGCAAGCTGCACAACGCCTTTTTCAAGGACATGGAACAGTCCACGCATCTCACCCCCGTGATCTACGCCCAGCGCTCCTGGACCATCAAGCTGAAGGAGAACGTCGGCCGTCTGATCTCGGATATCCTTTAAATTGAAGCCTATGCGAGCACCCACACTGACCACAAAAGACCTGATCCTGCGCCCCTCTGCGGCCGCAGACCTGCAGACGTTCTCCGCATGGGAACGCATCCCCGCCGTCACGGAGTTTTTCAGCATCCGGGACGGGCAGACGCTGGAAGAGGTCACGGAAAAGTTCCGGAAAGACCATGCGGACCCCGGCGCTGCGCAGCTGACGATCTGCCTGAAGGACGGCACGCCCATCGGACGTGTCGTCATGGCGGACATCATCGAAGGCTGGAAGGCGGAGCTCTGGCGCATCTACGTCGCGGATACCGCCCTGCGCGGCAAAGGCTACGGCAAACAGGCCATGCAGGCGGTCATGAAGTGGTGCTTCGAAGACCTGAAACTGGAACGGCTCTATCTGGACCACTACACCGGCAACCCGGCCGCGGGGCTGTACCTGTCGCTGGGGTTTCAGTACGAGGGCGTGCTGCGGCGCAACTGCCGCAAGAACGGCAAGCTGTACGATGTGCACCTGATGTCCATGCTGAAAGAGGAATACGAAGCGCTGCAGCGATGACCAACTTGTGCATTTAAAAATGCCATTAAGCAATTTGCACAGATCATAATTCACAGATATGGTCTGAAACGCATTTTTCCGGTTTCAGCGCTTATCAGAACCGGAATGCTCGGGCAATTCACTGTGCAAATCATGATCCGGACAAGAAAACAGCACAGATTTTTCGATTGACAGAAATACATATCGAAAAACCTGTGCTTTTTGCTTGACCTCATCTAAAAATGCACATGTTGGTCTTTGGAAGCGAGCGTCCGTTCACCTGCCCCGGCGATCTGTTCCCCACCAGTACAAGTTATTATCTCAATGCCGCGCAAAAGTCCGCAATTTTTTGCCTGTTTGCTGCGTCCGGTCTGTCCTTCGGATCGATCAGGACTAATTCAGCATCCAGAGAAGAAACGCCAAGCGCCTCTTTCAGCTTTTCAAAAGCTTTTTCCGCGCCGGAGCCGCTTTGACAGGCAAACGCGGCTTTGCGGCAATCGCGCAGTGCGGCCTTGTTTTCTTTTACAAATGTCCGCAGCGGCGGGGTCACGTTGCCGGCCCATACCGGAAACCCGAAAATGACCCTTTCATAAGCAGAAGCATCGAACCTGTAAGGATCGAGGGCGGGCGTTTCCGCCATCACGGCTGCTTTGCCGCCCCAGAAGAATTTCTTGAATCCCTTATCCGGATAAGCCTTCTGCGGCTCAACGCGCAGCAGGTCAGCGCCCAGCTGCGCCGCGATCTGTTCCGCGGCCCACTGCGTGTTTCCGCCCATGGAATAGTAAACGACGATGGTCTTCATATCTTGCCCCCCTACTGCGCGACCTCTCCGTAGCAGGAGAACGTCTGCGCTTTTGTGATCTTCACCGGCACGATCTGCCCGATCAGGGAAGCGTTCCCCGGCAGATCCACGGTCTTGCCGCTTTCCGTGCGGCCGGTCAGCATGTTCTTGTCCGTCTTGGAATACCCTTCGATCAGCACCGGCAGCACCTTGTCCTGATCTTCCGCAGCCTTCTCTTCCTGGATCTCGTGCACCAGTTCGATCAGGCGGTTGAAGCGCTCGTGTTTCACCGCTTCCGGCACCTGGTCTTCCATCGCGGCCGCCGGCGTGCCCTGTCTTACCGAATACAGGAACGTAAAGGCCGAATCGTAGCGGACTCTCCGCACCAGATCCATGGTTTCCAGAAAATCTTCTTCTGTCTCTCCCGGGAATCCGACGATGATATCCGTCGATAACGCGATGTCCGGGCAGGCTTCCCGCAGTTTTTCCACCCGCTCGAAATACTTTTCCCGGTCGTAATGCCGGTTCATCTTCTTCAGGATGGCGTTGCTGCCGCTCTGCACGGGCAGATGGAACGCGTGACACAGATGCCTGCAGTCCCGGAACGCCTCGATCAGGCCGTCAGACAGGTCCTTGGGGTGGCTCGTCATGAAGCGGATGCGCTCGATGCCCTCCACCTCGTCCACCATGCGCAGCAGCTTAGCAAAATCGACCTGCTGCCCTTCCGGCTCCTCCAGATAGCAGTAGCTGCCTTCGCCGTGCTTCACCTTGCCGTAGGAGTTCACGTTCTGCCCCAGCAGCGTGATCTCCCTGCAGCCGTGCGCTGCCAGATCCCGCACTTCCGCCAGGATATCCTCCGGCCTTCTGCTGCGTTCGCGCCCCCTCGTATAGGGAACGATGCAGTACGTGCAGAAATTGTTGCAGCCGTACATGATGTTCACGAACGCCTTGAAGGGATATTCTCTCGCAGCGGGCAATCCCTCCGCGATGGCTCGGCCGTCCTCCCAGACTTCGACCACTTTGCTGTTCGTCTCGCGCACGCCCCGCAGCAGTTTCGGAAATTCCGACACGTTATGCGTGCCGAACACCAGCTCCACCCTGGGATACTTCTGCTTCAGGGTGTCGATGACGTGCTGCTGCTGCATCATGCAGCCGCAGAC
>JAFPXN010000138.1 GCA_017412505.1 Bacillota bacterium
AACCCGAGTTCGGCGGAGACCGCTGTTTCGGCGTCCTGGCAAACATGGACTTCATCCTGATCTGCACGTACGAATGCGAAGGCGCAAACCCGGAACTTGTCCTGTACAAGAAAAGATAGGCCAGTGTCTTACAGAAGGCGGCGCTCGTAAGGGCGCCGCCTTTTATGGTATAATGGGGGCAGCTGAAAATGCACTTACGAACAGGAAGGAAAGGAGATCGCTCATGAATAAATTCGTTTATCACGCACCGACAGAGATCGTATTCGGTCCGGACACGGAGCTCCGCGCTGCGGATCTCGTGAAGAAATACGGCGGAAGCCGCGTGCTGGTCATCTATGGCGGGCAGTCCGCGAAAAAGAGCGGCCTGATCGACCGCGTAACGGATAATCTGAAGGAAGGCGGACTCGAGGCGCTGGTCATGGGCGGCGTCGTGCCCAATCCGCTGGTATCGACGGCGCGGCATATGGCGCAGGAAGGCATCGCGTTCGGCGCGGACTTCGTGCTGGGCGTCGGCGGCGGCAGCGTGCTGGATACGGCGAAGGGAGTCGCGCACGCCATCGCGGATCCGTCTCACGACATCTGGGACTTCTGGACCGGCACGAAGGTGGAAAAAAGCCTTCCGGTCGGCGCTATCCTGACCATTTCCGCAGCGGGCAGCGAGACGAGCAACTCCTCCGTCCTCACGAACGATGGGAAGAACCCGCCGACAAAGCGCGGCATCACGACGGATTTCAACCGCTGCAAGTTCGCGATCATGAACCCGGAACTCACCATGACGCTTCCGAAGTACCAGATCGGCGCGGGCGCGGCGGATATTTTCATGCACACGTCCGAGCGGTATTTCGCCGCGATCCTGGGCAATCACCTGACGGACGAGATCGCGGAGGGTCTGTTCCGCGACATTATCGCATATGGTCCCAAGGGCGTGCAGGACCCGTCGGATTACGAGGCGATGAGCGAGATCATGTGGTGCGGAAGCGTGTCCCACGTCGGACTGACGGGCATCGGCGCCCAGGGCGACACCGCCCGCGAAGGCGACTGGGCCTGCCACCAGCTCGGCATGGCGATCTCCGCGCTGTACGATTCCACGCACGGCGCTACCCTGACAGCCGTCTGGGCTGCCTGGTGCCGCTGCGTCATGAGCCAGAACGTCGCCCGCTTCGCGCAGTTCGCGCGCAAGGTCTACGGCATCGCGGAGCCTGACGACGGAAAAGCCTCGGAAGAGGGCATCGAACGCACGAACGCGTTTTTCCGCAGCCTGGGCATGCCCCTGTCTCTCACGGAACTGCTGGGTCACGAGCCCTCCGGCGAAGAGATCGAGGCCATCGCGACGGAATGCACCTACGACCGCAAGCGCAAGATCGGTTCGTTCAAGGTCCTGGATTACGACGACATCGTCGCGATCTACAAAGCCTGCCGTTAAGTTCGTGTTTCCCGGCAGATGCTGCAGCTGATCGACATCAAAAAAGCATACAAGACCGCGACCCTTGAGCAGCAAGTGCTCAAGGGTGTTTCGCTGTCCTTGAGAGACAACGAATTCGTGGCGATCCTCGGTCAGAGCGGCAGCGGCAAGACGACGCTTCTGAACATCATCGGCGGCCTGGATCGCTACGACGAAGGCGAGCTGATCATCAACGGCATCTCCACGAAGAAATACGGGTCCCGGGACTGGGACTCCTACCGCAACCACACCGTTGGCTTCGTGTTCCAGAGCTATAACCTCATTCCGCACCAGACGCTGCTGTCCAACGTGGAGCTGGCGCTGACCATCAGCGGCATCTCCAAGGCGGAGCGCACGAAACGGGCGGAAGAAGCGCTGGAAAAAGTGGGTCTGGCGGAACACATGCATAAGAGGCCGAACCAGATCTCCGGCGGTCAGATGCAGCGCGTGGCCATCGCCCGCGCCCTCGTCAACGACCCGGATATCCTGCTGGCGGACGAACCGACCGGCGCGCTGGATTCGGACACGAGCATCCAGGTCATGGACCTGCTGAAGGAAGTGGCCCGCGACAGGCTCGTCGTGATGGTCACCCACAACCCGGAACTGGCCGAGGAATACGCGACGCGCATCGTGCGGCTGCGGGACGGCCGCATCGAGGACGATACGGACCCGTTCGAACCGGAGGCAGCCGGGGAACAGGCGGTCCACCGCAACATGGGCCATTCGTCCATGTCGTTCCTGACCGCCCTGGCGCTGTCCTTCAACAACCTGTGGACGAAGAAGGCGCGTACGATCCTGGTGGCGTTGGCCGGGTCCATCGGCATCATCGGTATCGCGCTCATCATGTCGCTGTCCAACGGGGTCAACCAGTACGTGGCGGACATCGAATCGGAGGCGCTGCAGAACTACCCCCTGATGATCACGGACACCACGTTCGGCTCGGCGATGCTGTTCGCCATGGCGAACAGCACGGAGGAAGAACCGGAACCGGAGCAGGACGGGAGCGTGCCGAAGAGCGGCGACGTGCAGGAGATCCCGATGCTGACGAGCATCTTCTCCCAGATGGTGACCAACGACCTCGCTTCGCTGCGCACGTATTTCGAAAGCGGTGACAGCGGCATCTACGACAACGTCCAGACGATCGAATACGACTACAATATCGTGCCGCAGATCTTCGCGCAGCTGGACAGCGGCGTGCGGCAGGTGAACCCGGACCAGAGCTTCGCGGCGCTGGGCTTCAGTTCCGGCAGCGGGAACAACGCGCTGTGGAACACGTTCAGCAGTTCGGACACCTTCGTTCCGCTGCCCAAGAAAACGGAGCTGTACGAGGACAATTACGACGTGAAGGCCGGGCGCTGGCCCAAGGATCACACGGAATGCGTCGTCGTGCTGAGCCACAGCGGCAGGATTGCGGACATGTGCCTGTACGCGATCGGGCTGAAGGATCCGAAGGATCTGGACAGCATGGTGCAATCCTTCGCGGACGGCACGGAGATCGAGATCAGGGAATCTAACGCCGTGTATAACTACGACGATTTCCTGGGGCGCAAGTTCAAGGTGGTGAAGGCTGCGGATCTTTACAGTTACGACGACGGACTGGAGGTCTGGGTCAATCACAGCAACGACGCGAAATACATCGAAGACCTGATGGATAGTGCGGAAGACCTGGTGATCGTCGGCGTCGTGCAGCCGTCGGAGGACAATACGACCCCCATCATCAACATGGGCGTCGGCTATCCGGCGGACCTGATCAGCCACCTGATCGACGAGGCCGCGGAGAGCGAGATCGTCAAGGCGCAGCTGGCGGACCCGGAGACGAACGTCCTGACCGGGCTCGCTTTCGGCGAGGATAAGAACGACGGTGATATGGATCTGGGATCCCTGTTTTCCATCGACGAAAACGCGCTGGCAAACGCGTTCTCCTTCAATACGGACGGGCTGGATCTCTCGGATTACGACTTCTCCGATCTGGATTTCTCGGACATGGACTTCTCCGATCTGGATCTGTCCGACCTGGACTTTTCCGGTCTCGATCTGTCGGGCATGGACTTCTCGGACTTCGACCTCTCCGGAATGGACTTTCCCGAATTCGACCCGGAGAGCATCGATTACAACGACTTCATCCCGGAACTGACCGAGGATGATCTGCGCAAACTGCTGTCCGGCGTCAGGTTCGACATGCCCGAGACCCGCGTGCGCAGGCTGCTGAACCGCATCTGGGACGGATACATGCGCTACGCAGGACGGTCCGATTCTACGGATTACAGCAATCTGAGCGTCGCCCTCACCCGCTATCTGGTAACGCCCGAAGCCAGGGGCGCCATGCTGAAGGAACTGAAGGCGATCTGGGAAGAGAATTCGAAAAACTTCATCACGTCCGAAGAGATCCTGGCCATTTTCAGCACGATCCTGGAGGGATACGACGCCTATACCGGCGTCGTTCCGGAGGACGAAACCGAGCGCGACTATTCGCGGATGGAAGAGTACCTGCAGACGGAGGAAGCCAGGCAGATCGTAGAAGAATCCCGGAATTTCCTGCAGGAAAAATTCGAAGATTCCCTGGTGACCGACAAGCAGGTGCGGGACCTGATGCTGAACATGCTGTCCGCCTACGACGATTACGCGAGGGGTCACGCGTTGCCGGTGCTGTCCCTGTTCCTGGAATCCTTCGGGGACTATCTGCAGTCCGACAAGGGCATCAAGGATCTGCAGTACGTCGCGAACGCGTTCTTCGATTCGGCGAACCTGGAGGAAGCGGTGAAATCGATGTTCGAGGGGATGGAGAACCCCTTCGATTTCGATATGGATCTTTCCGAACAGTTTACCGATCAGTTCGCGGAGCAGTTTTCCGAACAGCTCGAAGAGCAGATGAAGCCCGTCATGGAGCAGCTGATGGGGCAGGTCATGGAAAGGATCGGCGAAGCGGTCAGCGAGAATCTGGAAGACGCGATGGGCAAACTGGTGGACGGCCTGCGGGACGCCATGGCAAACGCGTTTTCCTTCGACCCGCGCGCGTTCGAGAACGCGTTCCAGTCGGCCATGGACATGGACGAGCTGAGCAATCTGATGATGTCCATGTACTATACCGAAGAAAGCAGCAGCGAGGCGAACCTGCATAAGTTCGGCTACGCGGACTATGAACGCCCCAGCACGATCACTATCTATCCGTTGGATTTCGAGGCGAAGAAGCGGGTCAAGACCATCATCGACGACTACAACACGATGCAGAAAGACGCGGGCGAGGACGACAAGGTGATCGTCTACACCGACGCGGTGGACATGCTGATGGGTTCGGTGACGGATATCATCAAAGTCGTGCGGGACGTGCTGATCGCTTTCGTGTCGATCTCCCTGGTCGTCTCGTCGGTCATGATCGGCGTCATCACGTACATCAGCGTGCTGGAACGCCAGAAGGAGATCGGTATCCTGCGGGCTATCGGCGCCTCGAAAGGCAACATCTCGCAGGTCTTCAACGCGGAGACGTTCATCACCGGCGCGCTGGCCGGTCTGCTGGGCGTCGGCATCACCCTGGCGGCGATCCCGCCCATCAACGCGATCATCCACAACCTCACCGGACAGTACAACATCAACGCGGTGCTGCCGCTTACGTCTGCCGGCGTCCTGGTCCTCCTCAGCATCGTCCTGACGCTGCTCGGCGGCATCATCCCGTCCATGAAGGCCGCGAAGAGCGACCCCGTATCCGCGCTGCGTTCGGAGTAAGGAGCCCGGAGTATGAAGCTTACGCCACTGCAACTGAATCGGAACGAATGGCCGGGAGAGCTGGCGGATCGTCTGGCGGATGCCGCGATCTACGACAGCAGCTGTTCGCCGGAAGCCCGGGTCGTGTATATCGACAAGGGCGAAGGTTTTTTCCTGAAAAAGGCAGCGGAGGACGCGCTGAAAACGGAAGCGCGGATGACGGAGTATTTCCACTCGCTGCGCTTGTCGGCAGAAGTGCTGTATTATGGCGCGTTCGAGGGCTTCGATTACCTGCTCACCAGGCGGGTCCCCGGCGAAGACTGCACCGACCCGCGGTACCTGGCGGACCCGAAACGCCTCTGCGATACGACGGCAGCGCTCCTGCGCGCATTGCACGAGACCGACGCAAAAGACTGCCCCGTCCCGGACCGCGTCCAAACTTATACCGATTCCGTGAAACGCGGGTTCGATGGGCATGCGTACGAATCTGACTTGTTCAGAGGTCTGTGGGAATTCGGCTCTTTCGAAGAGGCGAAACGGACCGCGGAAGAGGGCATGCCGCGGCTGAAAAAGGACGTGCTCCTACATGGCGACTACTGCCTGCCGAATATTATCCTGGACGACTGGAAGCTCTCCGGCTACATCGACCTGGGCAGCGGCGGCATCGGCGACCGGCATATCGACGTGGCCTGGGGCATCTGGACGCTCAACTTCAACCTCGGGACGACGGAATACATGGACCGGTTCCTGGACGCCTACGGCAGGGACGTAATAGATCCGGAGATGCTGCGCGCGGTCGCGGCCATGGAAATGATCGGTGGATAGAGAGGTTTTCCGATGGAGCACGAGATGGAGCTGCTGGAAGGGCTGTAGAAAGAGGTAAGGCAATGAAGAAAGAAACGACAGGAACGGTACTTTCCGTATCGAAGCAATGGTGGCTGAAAGTGAATACGAAGCCTATCCGCAAAGGCCCGCTGGACGGCGCGACGTTCCCATACGTCATCAAAGTGTCGTACACGGTCGACGGCAGGGAATACACGAAAAGGAAGTGGATCCATGCAGGAGACGAACCCCCTGCGAAAGGCGCTTCCGTACGGGTGCTTTACGAAGAGGGGAATCCGGCTGAGGCGGAGATCAAATAACGAATCGCCTTGACAAGTAAACGCTCGTTTACTATACTCTGTAGTAAACGAGCGTTTACTTTTTAATTGGGGAGGTCTCTCATGGCGGATACCAGAGAAAAGATCCTGAATGCAGCGCTGCAGCTGTTTGCAAGGGACGGCTACGAAGCCGTATCGGTCAGCGACATCGCAGGCGCATTAGGCATCACGAAGGGCGCGCTGTACAGGCATTATCAGAACAAGCGCGACATTTTCGACAGCATCGTGCGCCGTATGGAAGAACGCGATAGGCAGCAGGCGGCAGAACACGGTGTGCCGGAAGGAACGGCGGAGGAGATGCCCGGCGCCTATGAGGCTGCTGACCCGCAGAACACCCTCGCGTTCAGCAAGGCGATGTTCCGTTACTGGACCGAGGACGAGTTCGCTTCGAACTGCCGCAAGATGCTCACGCTGGAGCAGTTCCGCAGCCCGGAGATGGGCAGGCTGTACCAGCAGTATCTCGTCTCGGGGCCGGTCGGCTACATGGCGGACCTGTTCGCGGCGCAGAACATGCCGCGGCCGAAGGAACTGGCCGTGCGCTTCTACGCGCAGATGTTCCTTCTGTACAGCGTGTACGACGGAACAGGAAAC
>JAFPXN010000139.1 GCA_017412505.1 Bacillota bacterium
CTACGGGCCCCTATATTAAATTGCGAATCGGGCGGTAGCCAGTTGGTTCACAAACAACAAGCTAAAACTGTACCGCTTGCGCTCCCAGCTGAGCTAAGGGCCCATGGGTTGGGCAGGTCACCGGAAAGTGAACTGCCCTATTATTCTATGCTAATTTTTTGATATCTGCAAGAAGTTTTTCAACATTTTCTTCTTTTGTTGCCCACGACGTGCAGAAGCGCACGATACGGTGGGTGTCATCGGTCCAGCCTTCCGTGGAAAAGCCGTAGTTTTCCGCCAGTTTCAGGGCCATTCCGTCCTCCATCACGAAGAACTGCTGATTCGTCGGACTGTTGGAATACCGGGGAATGCCCGCTTCCGCGAACCCGGCGACGATCTTCTTCGCCATGGCGATGGCGTGGCGGGAATACTTCATGTACAGGCCGTTCTGCATCAGAACCTTGAACTGCAGGCCCAGCAGCCTGCCCTTCGCGAACATGCCGCCGTTCTGCTTGATCAGGTAGCGGAAGTCCTTCTTCAGGTCGTCGTTCGCGATGACCACGGCTTCGCCCATCAGCGCGCCCTGCTTGGTGCCGCCGATGTAAAAGACGTCGCAGACTCGCGCCAGGAACGGAATGGACAGGTCGTTCTCATCGCAGGCAAGCCCGTAGCCCAGCCGCGCGCCGTCCAGGAACAGATACAGGTGATACTTGTCGCACACCTTGCGGATCGCCTCGATCTCGGCTCTCTTATAGACCGTGCCCAGTTCCGTGGGGCTGGAGATGTAGACCATGCCCGGCTGCACGATGTGCTCGAACGATTCGTCCCTGTAGTGATCCGCGCAGAATCTCTCGATCTGCTCCGCGGAGATCTTGCCGTCCGTTTCCGGCAGCGCCAGCACCTTGTGGCCGTGCGCTTCGATAGCGCCGGTCTCGTGCCGCGCGATGTGACCCGTCGCAGGCGCGACGACGCCCTGATAGGGACGCAGACCCGCGGAGATCACCGTCATATTCGTCTGGGTGCCGCCCACCATGATGTGAACGTCCACATCTTCTCTCTCGCATGCTTTTTTGACGAGCGCCTTCGCCTCAGCCGTGATCCCGTCTTCGCTGTAGCCCGGGTGCTGTTCCATGTTGGTGCGGATCATCTCGTCCATGATCTCCTGACAGCAGCCTTCGTTGTAGTCGCAATTGAACATGATCATAATAATTGTCCTCTTTTCATCTTTCCAAGTACGGTCCAACCATGTACAAAAAATTGTACCATAGAAACGCAGATATGGTAAAATAAAATATCAAAGGAGTGTAAAGCAATGGAAGCAAAACACGTCATTACGATCGCAAGAGAATTCGGAAGCGGCGGCAGAGAGATCGGCATCAAACTGTCCGAGATCCTCGGTATTCCCTTCTACGATAAAGAACTGCTGCGCCTCGCGTCCGAACAGGGCGGCCTGAACGAAGAGTTCATGGCGGCCAACGAGGAGAAAGCTCCGGTGGTCAACGCCGCGTCCTTCGGCAGAAGAACGCTGAACGCCTTCTACCAGCCTTCCCTCTCCGACACCATCTTCCTGGAACAGTCCAAGATCATCCGCAGCCTGGCGGAAAAAGGCCCCTGCGTCATCGTGGGCCGCGCCGCGGACTACGTTCTGAGAGACATGGGCAGCGTGGACGTCTTCATCTCCGCCAGCATGCCGTACAAGATCGCGAGAAAGCATAAGGTCGCTCCGGAAAAGGCGGATTACACCGACGCCCAGATGGAAAAGTATATCAAGGACATCGATAAGCACCGCCAGAAATATTACGAACACTACACGGGCCGCCGCTGGGGCATGATCGGCAACTATCACCTCTGCATCTGGGCGGACAACGTGGGTTCCGACGGCGCTGTGCAGGTCATCCTGAACTATCTCGAACAGATGGACAAGTACCAGGAAAACAAGTAAAATCGAAAAAGAAAACGCTCCGGTCCGTCCGGGGCGTTTTTCTTGTGCTACAATAAGCGCAGGAGCGTGTTTTTCGATGAATACGAAACTTTGGAAAGATTCCGGCCTGAAAAACGGCCGTCTGAGCAACCTGAAATACGACGAAGCCCGCAGAGCTCTGGTACTTGCCGGACCGCTGGAGGGCGTATACCTGTCGGAGGAGTTCGAAACGGAGGAACCGTTCAACGACCTGGTCGCGTCCTGGAACGCGCTGACCCCGGGCAAAACCGAAGCGGAAGTTTACGCCCGCCTGCGGGTGGACGGCCGCTGGAGCGCCTGGATGAGCTGGGGCGTCTGGGGCGCGCATATCGAGCGCAGCTGCCCTGATCAGGAAGACGATCTGGTCTGGGCGAATTCCTACCGGGACGGCGGCGACAGTTCCGTAAACGTCAAGGACGGCAGGACCGCCGACGCCTTCCAGCTGAAAACCGTACTGCGCGCGGGCACAGAAGAGGCGCGCATGCCTGTGCTCACCCTGCTGGCCGCCACCTGGAAGAATACGAACGATCCGGACTGGCAGGAAAAGTCCGAAAACCCGGACAGCCGTGAAAAAGCCGCAGAATTGCCTCCGCGCGTCCACCTCGATACGCCGGTCATCTCGCAGAAGCGCCGCGACCCGGATTACGGCGGGGTCATCTGCTCCGCCACGTCCATCGCCATGCAGATGTGCGGTCAGGGACTGGACGTGCTGCCCGAGGAGACCACGTTCCTCTGCAACGACTACGGGTTCGGAGGCACGGGCAACTGGAGCTACACCGTCGCCTGCGCGGGAGCCTGCGGTTTCGAAAGCTACGCCTGCTACATGAGCAAGGAAGATCTGATGGCGGAGCTGGCAGCCGGCTATCCGGTCGGGCTTTCCGTCAAATACAGCTGGCGCGACGATTTCGACGTGCCGCAGCTGGACAACGCGACCGTCACGACCCACGGACATCTGGTCGTCGCCACGGGCTACTGTTTCAGCGAAGAACTCGGCGAGACCGTGTTCTACGTCAACGACCCGGCCGGCGGCTTCGACGTGTCCTCCGGGCCCCGCGAATACCGCTGGAGCCAGCTGTCCAAAGCCTGGTACCGCCGTATGACCTATGTCTGCCGCAAAAAAGAAGGTACGCCCCTGCTGCGGGCCGTTCCCAGGATCGAAGCGCAGCTCGTTCCCGAGGAAGGGAGACCCGGCGTATATACGCTGCTGGCGGAGGGCAAGCCCGTCCGCTTCAGCATCGATTTCCTGCGGGACAAGAGGAAGACGTTCGGCGGCCACGGTACCATGTACTGGTACTGCGAAGACGACTTCAGCGAGCTGACGGAACAGACGAAGCGCTGCGGTGCGAATTACAACTTCCACTACGAAGGCGTGCTCGTGACCCCGGACGGCAAAGTCTGGATCGAAGGCGACTACTTCAGCCGGCTGAAAGCCAAAGGCAAGACCATCGTCTTCGGCGCGGTCGACAACAGCGGTGTCCACTATATCGCGAGAATATAATAATATTTAGATTAAATAGCACACGGGGACAGGTACAATGTGTCGTTAAAACGACACATTGTACCTGTCCCCGTGTGCTGTCTTAGCGATTGGCGAGCCGCCAGACGACGCCAGAGCTTAGAACCGCTGTTGGGGCCACGCTGAGCGAGAGCGTGTCCGAGACCGGCTTATAACTGCTTTTCTTTTGTTTTTTTTCTATGCGATATTCTTCACCGGATAATCCTGGTCTTCGACCGCCTTCTTCAGCACGTCGTCAGGCACATCCTTGCTCAGGGTCACGACCGCGGTGCCCGCCTCGTGGCTGGCCACGGCGCTCTCCACGCCGTCGATCGCTTCCAGCGCTTTTTTCACTCTCGCCTCGCAGTGCATGCACATCATTCCCTCTACAGTCAGAGTCTTTGTCATCGGTTCTTCCTCCTTGATTTCGGTGATTTCCGCCGTTTTTACCTCTTCTTTGATATCTTTATCCATCATCGCGCTTTGCGCGTGTTCAGGGGCGATTTTGCGGTCTCTGGACGCATCGTGGACGTCGACCAGATTCAGCCGCAGCGCGTTCATGCAGACGCAGAAACTGGACAGGCTCATGGCCGCCGCGCCGTACATGGGCTTCATCGCGATCCCGTACAGCCCGATCGCCAGCGGGATGCAGACCGCGTTGTAGAAGAAAGCCCAGAACAGGTTCTGGTGGATGTTGCGGATGACCGCCCGGCTGAGCCGCACCGCCGCAGAAACGTCCGTCAGACGGCTCTTCATCACGACGACGTCCGCCGCGTCGATCGCCACGTCCGCGCCGGCGCCGATCGCGATGCCGGTGTCCGCCGTCGTCAGGGCAGGCGCGTCGTTGATGCCGTCGCCCACCATGATCACCTTGCCGCCCTTTTTCAGGTCTTCGATCACCTTCGCCTTCTCCGACGGCAGCACGCCCGCGATGACCCGGTCGACGCCGGCCTGCCGGCCGATCGCCTTCGCCGTCCGCTCGTTATCGCCGGTCAGCATGACCACGTCCAATCCCATGCCCTGCAGTTCCTTCACCGCCTGGCGCGAATCGTCCTTGATGGTATCCGCCACGGCGATGATGCCCAATACGGTCCCCTCTTCCGCGAACAGCAGCGGCGTCTTGCCCTGCTGCGCCAGTTCTTCCGCTTTCCGAACCAGCGCGCTGTCGACGCGGCAGTTCTGCTGCAGGAACTTCAGGCTGCCGCCGGTGAGTTTCTTTCCGTCCCGCACGGCTGTCAGGCCGTTGCCGGGCAGGGCGGTAAAATCCGCCACCTCCGCAGGGGTCCCGCCGCCTCTTTGCGCATAGCCTTCCAGCACCGCTTTCGCCAACGGATGTTCGCTGCGGCTTTCCAGCGAAGCCGCCTTTTCGAGCAGCTCTTCTTCGCTTACGCCCTGCGCGGGGACCAGATCCGTCAGCTTCGGCTGGCCTTCCGTGATGGTCCCGGTCTTGTCCAGAGCCACCGTCTGCGCCCTGCCCGCCGCTTCCAGCGAAGCCGCCGTCTTGTACAGGATGCCGTTCTTCGCGCCCATGCCGCTGCCCACCATGACCGCGACCGGCGTCGCGAGGCCCAGCGCGCAGGGACAGCTGATGACCAGCACGGAGATCGCCCGGGCGATGGCAAAATTGAACGGTTTTCCGGCCAGCAGCCAGCCTGCGAGGGTCACGAGGGCGATGCCGATGACCGCAGGCACGAACACGCCGGACACTTTGTCCGCGATGCGCGCCAGAGGCGCTTTCGTCGCGGCCGCGTCGGAGACCGTCTTGATGATCTGCGACAGCGTCATGTCTTCGCCGACGCGCGTCGCACGGCAGCGGATATAGCCCGACTGGTTGACGGTCGCGGCGGAAACGAGGTCTCCCTCTTCTTTATCCACGGGGATGCTCTCCCCGGTGAGCGCGGATTCGTCGATCGCCGTACTGCCTTCCGCCACGACGCCGTCCACGGGGATGGATTCTCCGGGGCGGACGACGAAAAGGTCGCCCACCTGTACGGTCTCGATCGGCACTTCCGTTTCCGCGCCGTCCTTCCAGAGAACGGCTGTTTTTGGCGCCAGCTTCATCAGCCCTTTCAGCGCGTCCGTCGTTTTGCCCTTGGACCTGGCTTCCAGCATCTTGCCCACAGTGATGAGCGTGGGGATCATGGCGGCGGACTCGAAATAGAGGTTCATGCCCAGCTCCATCACCCGGTGATGGTCGCCGTTCCCCTGCGCCAGGATCATCGCGAACAGTTCGACCAGCGAATAACCGAACGCGGCGGAAGAGCCCAGCGCGACGAGCGTATCCATGTTCGGCGCGCCGTGGCGCAGCGATCCGAAGCCGGACGTGAAGAACTTGCCGTTGATGACGAGGCAGACGATCGCCAGCAGCATCTCGAACGTACCTAAAAAGACGTGGTTTTCGAACGCGGCGGGCGCGGGCCAGCCCCACATCGTGTGACCCATGGAAAAATACATCAGCACGAGCAGCACGAGGACCGAACGGACGAGCCGCTTCTTCAGTTTCGGCGTCTCGGTGTCCTTCAGCGCGTCTTCGTCCATGGCGCTGCCCGCCTTCTGTCCGCGGGACGCGCCTTTCAGGGAAGCGCCGTAGCCCGCATCCGTGACCGCTTTGATGACGTCGGCAGGCGCTGCCGTTCCTTCCACGCCCATGGAATTCGTCAGCAGGCTGACGGAGCAGGACGTGACGCCCGGCACCTTGCCTACGGCCTTTTCCACGCGCGCGCTGCAGGCGGCGCAGCTCATGCCTGTTACGTTATATTGTTCCATCTCAGCCCCCTACTTCATGACTTTCTGCAGCAGGGCTGCCAACTCGTCGATCGCCTCGTCGCCCTTGCCCGCCTGGATATCTTCCGTGACGCAGCTCTTCATGTGAGACGCGAGCAGCACTTTATTGAAGCTGTTGAGCGCGCAGTTGATCGCAGACACCTGGATCATGATATCCGGACAGTAAGCGCCTTCTTCCAGCATCTTTTCCACGCCGCGCACCTGCCCCTCGACCCGCTTTAAGCGGTTCATCAGATCCTTGAATTCCTTTTCGCTGCGCTGTTTCGTACGGTGACCCTCGCAGCAGCAGTTTTTCTGTTCAGACATGGCAGTCTATCCTTTCATATACCCCAGACGGGTATTTTATCCCGCCATAGTTATATACCCCCTGCAGGTATTTGTCAAGTGTAACACAGGACTTGACGCCGGCTTCGCCGGCTGGCGGCTCGGCTCCCCTTTCGGTCGCCTTCGCCCGCTCACTGTTCGAATGTCCACCGGACATTCTCACAACGTTCGCGCCTTCCCAGGTTCAAGTCCTTCTGATTCGCGCTCCCCAAAGAAAAAAGGATGCTGATGCATCCTTTTTCTTTGGTGCGGCTGACAGGACTTGAACCTGCACGGTCGCCCACAGGAACCTAAATCCTGCGTGTCTGCCAATTCCACCACAGCCGCCCGTATGAAACGGTATGGGTCACTCTTTCGCGAATTCCTTCAGCCGTTCGCCGTCCATGCGCAGCAGCAGCATGCCGGTGCGCTTGGCGCCGATGCTTTCGTAAACCTTCAGCGCGTGCTCGTTCCAGTCCAGGCACACCCATTCGAAGCGCTCGCAGTCTTTTTCGACTGCGGTCTTCGCCAGCATGTGCAGCGCAGCCTTGCTGTAGCCCTTGCCGCGGTGCGCCGGCTGGATGTACACGTCCTCCAGATAGAGGCCGGGCTTGCACAGGAACGAGGAGAAGTTGTAATACCAGCAGACGTAGCCGATGGGTGTGCCGTCCTCGCAGATCAGACGCATATGCAGCATCTTCTCGTCCAGGATCCAGCGTTTGAGATCTGCTTCCGTGCAGTGCAGCTGGTCCAGGAGGCCTTCGTAATCGGCCATCTCGTAAAACAGCCCTAAGAGAGTCTGCGCGTCTTCCGCTTCGTATGGTTTGAATGTAAGTTCTGCCATGATCTTTCCCTCTCTGTGACCTTTATAAACCTATGAAAAGAGCCGCACTTTCGTACGGCTCGTCTGGTAGCCCCACGGGGAATCGAACCCCGGTTACGGCCGTGAAAGGGCCGTGTCTTAACCGCTTGACCATGGGACCAAAAAACCGGCTGCGTCCTACTTTCCCAGGCAGCTTCCCACCAAGTATCATCGGCTCTGAAGGGCTTAACTACTGTGTTCGGGATGGGAACAGGTGTAACCCCAACGATATTGCAACCAGATTTTCTGTGAAGATATCGAATGTA
>JAFPXN010000013.1 GCA_017412505.1 Bacillota bacterium
AGCCTGCCGCTCGAAAAGAAGACGCTGTACCAGGGCAAAATGCTGTTCAACATGTATCTGACGGTGCCGTTCATGGCTTTCGCGACCCTGTGCATGTGCATCTCGGCGAAAGTACCTGCCGCTGAGACCGCGCTGTATCTGCTCGAGGGGTTTGTCCTGTGCGCTTTCTCTACAACTTGGGGCTGCGTTTGCGGCGTCAGGCACATGAGGCTCGACTGGGAGAACGAGATCGAGGTCGTCAAGCAGGGCACCGGCGTCGCGATCTACATGCTGCCGAATATGTTCGTCGTGATGGGACTGGTCGTGCTGGTCGTGATTCTGGGGCTGCGCATGGACCATAAGCTGGTCGCGCTGTTGTTTACGCTGATCGCAGGCTTGCTGGCCGCGCTGAGCTACAGACGGGTCATGAACCTGGCAAAGAAACAGTGAAGCGGAGGAAAAAAGTGCAATACAACAAAGAGATCAAACTGAAAGATGGTCGGATCTGCGTGCTTCGCAACGGTACAGAAGCCGACGGGCAGGCTGCGCGCGACAATTTCAACTTGACCCACGCGCAGACGGATTATCTGCTGACCTATCCGGAAGAAAACAGCTTTACGGCCGAGCAAGAGGCGCAGTTCCTGAAGAGGATGACGGAAAGCGTAAACGAGATCGAGATCCTTGCGGAAGTGGACGGCACGGTCGTCGGCATGGCCGGCATCGAAAGCCTCGGTTCGAAGGAAAAGATACGGCATCGCGCGGAGTTCGGCATCAGCGTCGACAAGGCGTACTGGGGCTTGGGCATCGGCCGCGCGCTGACGAACGCCTGCATCAAATGCGCTAAAAGAGCAGGTTATCTGCAGCTGGAACTGGAGGCCGTCGCCGAGAACCGGCATGCGCTTAACCTGTACGAAAGCGCCGGTTTCGTGGAATACGGCCGCAATCCGAAAGGGTTCCGTTCGCGTTACTGCGGCTGGCAGGAGGTCGTGCTGATGCGTCTGGAATTGGAGGGGTCACTCGAGTATATTACCCTTCGCGACCGTCCGGAACTCATGGATGCGGCGGCGGACTGGTTCTGCAGCAAGTGGCGCGTGCCGAAAGAAGCGTATGTGGAATGTATGTCTGCCTACTTGGATCGGGAAACAGAGTACGGCTGGTACCTGTGCCTGGACGGAGATCAGATCGTTGGCGGCTTGGGGGTCATCGAGAACGACTTCCACGACCGTAAAGACCTGACGCCGAACGTGTGCGCGGTCTATACGGAAGAGGCGTACCGCTGCCAAGGAATCGCCGGCAAACTGCTGAACATGGCCGTGGAAGACCTGCGGTCCAAAGGTATTTCGCCGGTCTATCTGCTCACCGACCACACCGGCTTCTACGAGCGGTACGGCTGGGAATTCTACTGTATGGTACAGGGAGACGGAGAATCCGAACCGTCCAGAATGTACATCCACCGGTAAAGGAGGCACGACTATGGCATTCGATTTCAAGAAAGAGTATAAAGAGTTCTACATGCCGAAGAACAGGCCGGAGATCGTCACGGTCCCGCCCATGAACTGCATTGCTGTCCGCGGCCAGGGCGACCCGAACCAGGAGGACGGCGAATATAAGCAGGCGATCGGCTTGCTGTACGGCATCGCCTTTACGATCAAGATGAGCAAAAAAGGTGACCATCGGATCGAGGGCTATTTCGACTACGTCGTGCCGCCCCTGGAAGGCTTCTGGTGGCAGGAAGGCGTGGAAGGTGTCGATTACGCGCACAAAGAGGATTTCCATTGGATCTCCGTCATCCGTCTGCCGGATTTCGTGACCAAAGCGGATTTCGACTGGGCTGTCGAAGAGGCGACAAAGAAAAAGAAGACGGACTTTTCGAAAGTTGAATTCCTGACCGTCGACGAGGGGCTGTGCGTCCAGTGCATGCATAACGGTTCCTACGACGACGAGCCGGCGACGGTTGCCCTGATGCACGAATATATGGAAAAACAGGGTTATGCCCTGGATATTACCGATCAGCGCCTGCATCACGAGATCTACCTGAGCGACGCCAGAAAAGTTGCGCCGGAGAAGCTGAAGACCGTCATCCGTCATCCGGTCAAAAAAGCATAGAGGTTTGCATATGTGCACAAGTCTTGTCGTGAATAAAAAGAAGACCATCGTCGGATGGAACCTGGATCTGCTGGACATGAAATGGCGGGTCCGTCCGGCCGAAACTGGCGTCTATATCGAGATCGATGACCCGGCGGAAGGTTGGCTGCCGCTGTTCGGCGCGAATGCGCGCGGCGATTTTGTCGGCATGCCGACGTGCTGGCCGTTCGATGAGCGCAGCAATCCTGCAGGAGAAGGCGAGAACGTCATCATGTTCGATATCGACCTGCTGCTGCAGAAAAAGACGCTGCAGCAGATCCGCGATATTGCGGAGAAACGACCGGTCTTCAGCGTTCCGGGACTGACGTTCATGTCCGCGCTGTCCGATGCGGAAGGCAATGTGCTGCACATTATTCCGGGACAGGGCAGCCTGTACTATGAAAAGCCGGAATACAAGATCTTGACGAACTTTTCGCCGTACAAGCAGGATACCGAGAAGCATCCCTGGATGGGCTGGGACCGCTATCACAAGGCGGAAGAGATGCTGCAGAATGCGGCAGACGATTTTGATGCGGACGACTGCTTCGAGATCCTGAAAGCTGTCGCGCAGGAGGTCTGTCCGACCGTCGTTTCCATGGTGTTCGACGTGCAGGAGAGTACCGTATACTGGTGTGAGAACAGAGAATGGGATAAGGTTCAGAAAACAAAATTATGTTAACTGAAATCGTCGAAAACATTGAAAATGTAGGACCTTTCTTCGCGATCGTCTGGACCGTAACGATCGCGTGCACGCTTCTGCGGCCGCAGAAGTACATCAACAGCTTAATGTTGATGTTCGCGCTCCTGGTGACGATGATATTTGTCTCAGGCTTTCTGCCTGCCGACGCCGGGGAATGGTTCCTGATGATCTGCTTCCTGCTCGTGATGCTGGCGCTGTTCCTGGTGCCTGCATTCCTGGTCATCAACGGCGTGCAGATGATACGCAGGGAAGGATTTTCCGCGGCTCACGCGCTGTCGCTGTTGCTCGGCATCTTTGTGGGCGTTGGCGAACTCGCGGTGATTGTCTACGTGCTGAACCTGTCCGAATTCATCCGCATCGGCGACATGGACCGCGGGGCGATGTTCGTCGCGTTCACCGTGTTCTATTTCAGTTTTCTCGTGCTGAGCTTCGTCGTTTATTCCGTTTTCATGCAGATCCTGCCGCACCGGATGGACTTCAATTATGTAATTATCCACGGAGCCGGACTGGCCGGCGGCGAAAAGCTGACGAAACTGCTCACGGCCAGAGTGGATAAGGCTGTCGAGATCTACGAAAAGTGCAAAGAGAAGCCATTTCTCATCCCGAGCGGCGGACAGGGCGGCGATGAGAAGGTCAGCGAAGCGCAGGCCATGAAGGACTATCTGCTGACCTGCGGAATTCCGGAGGAGCATATTCTGCTCGAGGATGGATCCGCCACGACCCGCGAGAACCTGATCAATTCCAAAGCGATCATCGATGCGCGGGAAGGCAGGAAAAAGACCGCGCTCGTCTCCAGCAATTACCACGTCTACCGCTGTCTGCGGATCGCAAAGAGCATCGGGCTGAAGTGCACCGGCATCGGTTCGAAAGTGGCGTTTTACTATTGGCCGTCGGCGCTCATCCGCGAATTTATCGCGGTGTTCCTGACGAAGAGTTTTCTCATCTGGTCGCTCATCGGCTATCTGCTGTTCATCAGTCCGCTTTTATACGGGATGATGCGATAAGGATCGATAGGACGGCTCCCGTTCCGGCTTTGACTGCCGGGCGGGAGTTTTTTATACAGATATTGACCTGAACGGCTTGATAGTTAGCAATGGATAACATATAATAGCAGACGAGAGTTAGCAATGACTAACTAATGGAGGAAAATAAAATGATCAAAACCACAATGAAGATAGACGGAATGATGTGCGGCATGTGCGAAGCGCACGTCTGCGATGCGATCCGCAAAGCGGTTCCAGCGGCTAAAAAGGTCGCCGCATCGCGTAGCAAGAAAGAGGCTTCGTTCCTGACGGAAGAGGCCGTCGATGCAGACAGTCTGAAAAAAGCAATCGATGCGACGGGCTACACCTGCCTGGGTATCGAATCCGCGCCGTACGAGAAGAAGGGCTGGTTCAGATGAAATATCACATCGAGAAGAACACCGTGCAGGAGACGCTGATCATTCCGCTGTTCGGACGGCTTGTTTGTTCTGAGCGGTTCCCGGAACTGTTCTCGGACCCCGAAGCGAAACGTATCTGCGATTCGCTGGATTATGATTTTGCGGAGAAACACAAGAAGATGCAGTCGGCTGCCGGTCTTTTCGGCGCGCTGGAAGTGGCGACGACGATCCTCACGGGGGCGAAACTGATCCTCTCCGGGCAGATCTCGTTCATGCCGCTGTTCGCGTTCCTGATGATCACACGCATCTACGCGCCGTTCGACCAGGCGCTGGCGCTGATCGCGGAGATGTTCATGTCGCAGATCTCCGCGAGCCGCCTGATGGAGATCCACGACGCGAAGACGGCGGAAGGGGCGGAGACCTTTGCTCCGGCAGGGCACGACATCGTATTCGATAACGTCAGTTTTGCCTATGACGACGAGCAGGTGCTGAAAGGGGTCAGTTTTACCGCAAAAGAGGGGGAAGTGACGGCGCTGGTCGGACCATCCGGCTCCGGCAAGAGCACGTGCGCGAGACTGGCTGCCCGCCTGTGGGACGCTTCCGGAGGCGCGATCAAAGTCGGGGGCGTACGGATCGACACGGTCGATCCGGAAGTGCTGCTCACGGATTACTCTATGGTCTTTCAGGACGTCGTGCTGTTCGACGATACCGTCATGGAGAATATCCGCCTCGGTAAACACGGCGCGACGGATGAAGAAGTTCTGGCAGCAGCGGCGACCGCGAATTGCGACGAGTTTGTCGAAAAACTGCCGCAGGGCTACGCGGCGCCCATCGGTGAAAACGGCGCGAAGCTGTCCGGCGGCGAACGTCAGCGCATTTCCATTGCGCGCGCGCTGCTGAAGAACGCGCCGATCGTGCTGCTGGACGAAGCGACGGCTTCTCTGGACGTGGAAAATGAAACGAAAGTGCAGGGCGCGCTGTCGAGGCTTCTGGCAGGAAAGACCGTGCTGGTCATCGCGCACCGCATGCGTACGGTCGAGGCCGCGGACAAGATCGTTGTCCTGGTGGACGGCAAAGTCGCGGAAGAAGGCAGCCCTGCCGAGCTGCTCGCAAAGGAAGACGGTATCTTCCGCCGCATGACGCAGCTGCAGAGCGCGAGCGCAGACTGGAGCATCTAGGTCAATCGGAGATCTGTGCAGCAACAAAGCCGCTGAAACACGCCAGCGGCTTTTGTTTTGTGGCTTTTCACGAGTCAGTAGCGTATAATGGACGGGAGAATGGAAAGAGGTGCGATTATGGATCAGAAACAGTTAAAACAGATCTTTCTCGATACGGATTTCGTGCACAAAAGCGGCACTCCCGAGGAATTAAAGGTCGCTGAATATCTGAAGGCGCAGTGCGAGGCGCTGGGCGTTTCCGCCCGGATCGAAGCGTTTCCTGTCGCCATGGGCGACGTGGAAGAAGCGCACGTGTTCGCGGATGGCGAAGAGATCCCCTGCAAAGGATTTGCCTGCTGCGGCAGCGGCGAGGTCGAAGCGGAACTGTATTACATGCCTTCGCTGGATCCGGTCTCGATGGCCGGCGCGAAGGACAGGATCGTGCTGCTCGATCAGCAGGGCATCGGCTATTTCGATTATCAGGACCTGGTAAAGGCCGGCGCGAAGGGTATCCTGTTCCGCTATAACGATATGCATTTCCCGAATCACGATATCGACGAACGCGACCTCCGGCCGCACGTGGTGGGCGACGCGCCGAAACTGCTGTCCGCCATGCTCCACGTTTCCGATGCGGTCAAACTGGTAGAGCGCAGCGCGAAGCGCGCGAAGATCGTCATCCGTCAGACGGAATACGACGGCGAATCCCGCAACGTGATCGCGGAGATCCCCGGCAGGCGGCCGGAATGGATCACGCTGAGCGCCCATTACGACACGACGGCGTTATCCCACGGTTCCTACGACAACATGAGCGGCTGCGCGGGCCTTCTGGGCGTTATGGATGCGCTGAAGGATGCGGCCCTGAATTACGGGCTCCGTTTCGTGTTCTGCGGCAGCGAAGAGAGAGGCCTGCTGGGGTCCAAGGCGTACGTCCGCGACCATGAATCGGAACTTGAGAGCATCGCTCTCAACGTCAATCTGGACATGATCGGATGCACCATGGGCAAGTTTATCGCCTGCGTATCCGCGGAAGAGGCGCTGGCAAGTTATCTGCGCTATCTGGGCGCCGAACTGAACTTCCCGGTAGCGTCCCGTACGGGCGTTTACTCCAGCGATTCCACGCCGTTCGCCGACAAGGGCGTGCCGGCGGTTTCCCTCGCCAGGATCGCGAGCGGCCTCGTCGCGCCGATCCACGTCCGCTACGACACGATGGAAGTGATGTCCATGGCACAGATGGAAAAAGACGTCGCGTTCATTGCGGAATTCACCCGCCGCATGGCCGTCAGCGCGGCTTGCCCGGTGTCGCGCACGATTCCGGAAAGCGTCCGCAAGGAATTGGACGAATATCTGTTCAAAAAGAGAAAAGAGCACTGAAATCTGCGGTTTTGCAACCATTTGCAACCGCCGGTTGCGCAATTGACAAGCGCGGTTGGTGGTCTGCAAACAGGCAAATCGGTAAGATGGACCCGTAAACACGAGGCCGGAGCGCCTCTGAAGATACGGGAGGAAACGAAATGATACTTGCAGACAAAATCATCGATTTAAGAAAGAGAGCCGGATACAGCCAGGAAGAACTGGCGGAGCAGCTGGGCGTCAGCCGCCAGTCCATCTCCAAGTGGGAAGGCGCGCAGTCCATCCCCGACATGAACAAGATCCTGGCCATGGCGAACCTGTTCGGGGTCAGCACGGATTACTTATTGAGAGATGAGATGGAAGCGCCGGAGGGGGCGTCCGTCGACAGCGGGACAGAAGAGGGACTCGAGACTGTTCGGGTCAGCATGGAGACGGCGCGCGCCTATATAGAAGCAAAGAAGGCGGCTGCGCCGAAGATCGCGTTCGGCGTTCTGCTCTGCATCTTCAGCCCCATTATGCTGATCCTGCTGGGAGGCCTGCAGGAATACGGCAAGATCGCCGTATCCGAGAACCTGGCCGGGGGTCTGGGGCTGATCATCCTGATGGCTATG
>JAFPXN010000140.1 GCA_017412505.1 Bacillota bacterium
ATCGCGAAGGCGGAGGAGATGGAAGCCCTTGCGGCGTCCGTTCCGGAGAACGCGTGGAAACTGGCCGGAGCCATCTGGCCGGGGCCCCTCACCATGGTGCTTCCGAAGAGACCCTGCGTGCCGGACGAGACGACCGGCGGCCTTGCGACCGTCGCGATCCGCTGCCCGGCGGATGAATCTGCCCGGAGATTGATCGAGTTGTCCGGCGTACCCATCGCGGCGCCTTCCGCCAACCTGTCCGGCAGACCGTCCCCCACGCGCTGGGAGCACGTCAAAGCGGATCTGGACGGACGGATCGACGCGCTGCTCTGCGGCAATCCCTGCATCGGCGGCATCGAATCCACGGTGCTGGATCTGACGGATCCGGATCACCCGCAGGTGCTGCGGCCCGGACTCATCACGCCGGAGCGGGTCACGGAAGTGCTGGGCGTTCCCTGCACGTACGACCCCGCCATCCTGGGAAAACCGGAAGAAGGCCTGGTGCCGAAAGCCCCGGGCATGAAATACAAGCACTACGCGCCGAAGGCGGACATGACCCTGTTCGAAGGCCCGGACGCGGCCGTCCGCAGGGAGATCCGCGCGCAGGCGGAAGCGCTGCGCACGGCCGGAAAGCAGGCCGCCGTGCTGCTGTACGGCAGCGGCGAAGAAGCGGCGGCGAAGCTGTTCGCGGATCTGCGCCGGCTGGACGAAGAGGGCGCGGACGTCATCCTGGCGCAGGCGCTGGACGGGACGAAAGCGTCCGTCAACTATTCGGTCATGAACCGCATGCTGAAAGCTGCGGGTTACCATATCAAGGAGGTTTCTATGAAGATCGCACTGGCTTGCGACCACGGCGGCTACGAACTGAAGCTGGCCGTGATGGATCACTTAAAGGAACGCGGCATCGAATGCATCGATCTTGGCTGCAATGGAGAACGGGTGGACTATCCGGTCTACGGCAAAGCCGTGGGCGAAGCGGTCGTGAACGGCGAAGCCGATCTGGGCATCGCCTGCTGCGGCACCGGTCTGGGCATTTCCATGGCTGCGAATAAGGTGCACGGCGTGCGCTGCGCGGTTCCCACGACGCCTTTCATGGCGGAGATGGCGAAGGCGCACAACAACGCGAACGTGCTCGCTCTGGGCGGCCGCGTGCTCACCCCGGAGCAGGCCATCGAGTATGTGGATCTCTGGCTCGATACCGAATTCCTCGGCGACTACCACGCGGTGCGCGTGGCGATGCTGGACGAGATGTAACCTATATTCTTTGAATATTAAAAATATGCAAGGAGACGAAAATGAACAGAGAAGGTAAAGTTTACGTATTCGATCACCCCCTGATCCAGCATAAGGTGACGCTGATGCGCCAGACCAGCACCACGACGAAGGAATTCCGCGAACTGGCCAGAGAGGTGGTCACCCTGATGACCTTCGAAGCCACCAGAGACCTGCCCCTGAAGGACGTGGAGATCGAGACTCCGATCACGAAGTGCACCATGAAGATGCTGGCGGGCGAAGATATCGCCATCGTCCCCATCCTGCGCGCGGGACTGGGCTTCGTCGACGGCATGCTCGACCTGATCCCGAACGCCAAGGTCGGCCACATCGGCCTGTACCGTGACCCCGAGACTCACGAACCGGTCGAATATTACTGCAAGCTGCCCGCGGACATCGAGAAGCGCGAAGTCTTCGTCGTCGACCCGATGCTGGCGACCGGCGGCTCCGCCATCGCGGCCATCGACTTCATCAAGATGCGCCACGTGGAAAACATCAATTTCATGTGCCTGATCGCGGCTCCCGAGGGCATCGAGGCGCTGCAGAAGGCTCATCCCGACGTCAACATCTACATCGCGGCGAAGGACGACCATCTGAACGAACACGCGTATATCGTTCCTGGTCTGGGCGACGCCGGCGACAGATTATATGGTACCAAGTAAGGAGACAACATGTTTCAGATCCCCGACAACGTAAGCAAATTCGACAACGTGTTCGACGTGCTCAAGGAGCGCGGTTTTATCGAACAGACCACCGATGACGAAGGCATCCGCGAGCTGCTGGGCCGCGAGAAGGTCAAGTTCTACATCGGTTTCGACGCCACGGCGGACTGCCTGCACGTGGGCCACTTCATGCAGGTCATCATCATGATGTACATGCAGAAATACGGCCACACCCCGATCGTGCTGATCGGCGGCGGCACCACCATGCTGGGCGACCCCTCCGGCCGCACCGACGCGCGTCCCATGATGACCGCGGAGCAGATCGACGAGAACGGCAGACAGTTCAAGAAGCTGTTCGACCGCTTCCTCGAATTCGACGACGACTGGAAGCACGTCCAGGGCGAAGGCGTGCTGGGCAAGGGCGGCCAGAACAAGGAACCCGCTCCCGGCAAGGCCATCTGCGTCAACAACGCGGACTGGCTGAGAGGCCTCAACTACCTGGAATTCATGAGAGACGTAGGCCGGCACTTCTCCGTCAACGAGATGCTGCGCGCCGAGTGCTACAAGCAGCGCCTGGAGAAGGGTCTGTCCTTCCTCGAATTCAACTACATGCTGCTGCAGAGCTACGACTTCTACGCTCTGGCCAGAGACGTCAACTGCAAGATCCAGTTCGGCGGCAACGACCAGTGGAGCAACATCCTCGGCGGCCGTGACCTCACGAGAAGACTGCTGGGCAAAGACGACTACTACGGCATGACGTTCGCGCTTCTCACGAAGTCCGACGGCACGAAGATGGGCAAGTCCCAGAAGGGCGCTCTGTGGCTCCGCGCTGACAGATGCTCCCCCTACGATTTCTATCAGTACTGGAGAAACGTGGACGACGCCGACGTCAACAAGTGCCTGCGTATGCTGACGTTCCTGCCCATGGAAGAAGTCGAGAGACTGTCCTCCCTGAAGGACGCCGAGATCAACCACGCCAAGGAAGTGCTGGCCTTCGAAGTGACGAAGCTCGTCCACGGCGAAGAAGAGGCGACTAAGGCACAGGAAGCGGCGAGAGCCGCGTTCGGCGCGGGCGGCGCCGGCATGGCCGACGTGCCCACGAAGGTGCTGGACGCTTCCGTGATCGGCGACGGCATCGGCCTGGTCAGCCTGATCAAGCAGGCGGGCCTCGTACCCTCCAACGGCGAGGGTTTCCGCACGATCGAGCAGGGCGGCCTGCTGATGAACGGCGAGAAGGTGACCGATCCCAAGCAGACCATCACGAAGGATATGTTCGGCGAGGACGGCATCCTGTTCAAGAAAGGCAAGAAGACCTTCCTGAAAGTTAAGCTGCAGTAAGAGACAGGCTGGGGCCGGCAATGCGCCGGCCCCTTTTTCAAAGGAGAGGACATGGACCTCAAGTACGTAGGAAAAGACGACTCCGTCTTCAATACCCAGGACAAGGCCGCGGGCGCGGCTTTGTATGCCTGCGACCTGCACCTGCCCCGCATGCTGCACATGAAGCTCATCCTCAGCCCCGTGCCCCACGGCAGGGTCAGGGAGATAGACGTTTCGCGGGCGCAGACGGTGCCCGGCGTGGTCAAGATCCTGGACTGGCGCAACACGCCGCAGGTGAAATACAACCGCGGCCGCGTGAGGGCGAGCGAAGACGTGCCCGATCAGGAGACGCTGTTCACGGATCACGTCCGCTTCGTCGGCGACCGCATCGCCGCGGTACTGGCGGAAACGAAGGAAGCGGCGGAACTGGCGGCGAGCCTCATAACACTGCAGATCGAAGAGTATCCCGCGTATCTTACGCCGCAGCAGACTCTGGCCGGTACGCAGGTCCCCATCCATGAGACGGATGAGATCATCCGGCCGGACGTGATCGCGTTCGGCGACTACGAAGCGGATCCGGGCGAGGAACTGTCCCAGCTGACGGCCTCCTCCCGCACGACGCACGTCGCCATGGAAAACCACTGCGCGGTGGCGGATTATCACGTCGGCAGCGGCGAGATGGAAGTCTGGACCGGCACGCAGTCGGTCTTCGGCGCGCGCAGCGCCATCGCGACGGTCTTCGGCATGGACATGCACAAGATCCGCGTGCACAAGACGCCCATGGGCGGGTCGTTCGGCTGCAAGCAGGAGATGATCCTGGAGCCGCTGGCCGCAGCAGGCGCCATCGCGGCGGGAAGACCCGTCAAACTGTGGCTGAACCGCGCGGAAGTC
>JAFPXN010000141.1 GCA_017412505.1 Bacillota bacterium
CCATCGCAGACTCCCAGATGCTGGGCAGCTTCCATCTTGCTCATTTTGTTCTCAAAGCATAACTTCGCATATTTGAGTTTAGTTTCATTAGGTATCTTGGCTCCTTTTCTCCCCATATGAATACTCCCTTCATGATTAACAGTGATTTTCTTTTTCACTGTCTCTCATAAAGGGAGCATATCACATAACCCGGAGGTCTTTTGTTTGTTATTTGTACAGTTCCGGGCGGCGCTTTGCCGGGAAGTAGCGGTACTTCATCGACGGATCTTCGCTGCGGTAGCGCTGCAGCAGGGCGGTGTCCACGTCGAACGTGAGCAGAGACGGTTGGCCGCCGAAATCCTCCGCGATGACCACGCCATCCGGGCCGCACACCAGGCAGCCTCCTGCAAATTCAGGGACCGGATCGTTTGAACCGGCAGAGGGGCGGCGACCCACCTGATTGCAGCAAGCCAGATAAACGCGGTTGTCATAGCATCTGGCCGGGATGATCGTTTTCCAGATCCGCTCCCGGTCCGTAGACGTTCCCGGGGATGCGAACGGCGAGAAGACCACCTGCGCGCTGCGCAGCGACAGCGTCTGCGTGATTTCCGGGAAGTGGCATTCCACACAGACCTGGAATCCTGCGGTCAGGCCGCAGCTCAGCGGGAATACCGCCAGACGATTGCCGGCTGCGAATACGCTGCGTTCCTTGTCTCCTAAATGCGTCTTGCGGTAGGGAAGCACGCTGCTGTCCGGATAGAAGACGGAATGGTTGATATAGAAGACGCGCCCGGAAACCTCCATAAATCCGGCAAGGACATCGATCCCAAGTTCCGCCGCCGTTTCCGAGACGGCGAGGACCGCCGGGTCATCCTGCGGGACCGCGTATTCCTGCGCGTGACCCGGGTCATAGCCCGTCAGAAAACCTTCGGGAAAGCAGACGGCGGCGCATCCCGCTTCCTTTGCCTGCTGCGCGAACTGCCGCAGGATCTGGACGTTCTGCTCCGGACAGCCGGGAACGGATCCTGTCTGGACGACCCCGATGCGGACAGGATTTGTTATAAATCGATCCATGGTATTCCTCCAAAATATCTGCTTTATGATATCATAGATGACGCCCTCCCTGCAGAAAGAAACAATTCTTGAAAATCTCGCGGAAAATCGCAAAGGAATCCTTGACAAGAATCAGGGAATTATCGTATAATAGCAAAGTCGCAGGTGCGACGCTTATTCCGGAGTAGCTCAATGGTGGAGCAACCGGCTGTTAACCGGTAGGCTGTCGGTTCGAGCCCGACCTCCGGAGCCACCTTTGGGAGAGGCGAAAGCCTCTCCCAAATCAACTCAGCCGAACGAGAATGCCGGGATGGCGGAATTGGCAGACGCACGGGACTTAAAATCCCGCGATAGCGATATCGTACCGGTTCGACCCCGGTTCTCGGCACCAACTTAACATCGCGGAGTAGAGCAGCTGGTAGCTCGTCGGGCTCATAACCCGGAGGTCGGAGGTTCAAATCCTCCCTCCGCAACCACGAAAACGAAACAGAGACCTCGAAAAAGGTCTCTGTTTTCCTTAAAAGAAACATTTTTAGAGGGCAATTATGAAAAGAAAGATTCTGATCGTCTGTGTCCTCGTAGTAGGACTGCTAGCGCTGACCGGCTGTAAGGCGGGCAAAAACGAGACGCTTCCTGTTTCAGACGAGGCTTATCTGGACTACGCCGGACACCAGTTTGCCGGCGAAGATCCCTGGGGCGGCACGCTGACCGTCACGGTGCGGAGCGTCGTGGACGGCAAAATGGAATGGACGTTTACCGACATGTTCGACGATTCCACCCTGTATCAGCTCGTGGAAGGAACCCCGATCGAGAACGGGAAGGCGGATTTCGATATCGAGGGTAAGGATGTAGAGAGCGATAACGTTACGTTCAATTATCAGGGACAGCTGGAATTGAAGGACGGACAGCTCCTGATGACCCTGGTATCCGGCAGCGTCCTGACGGAATCCACGGAAGGCGGTTCTTCCTCCCGCAATGCGGAAGCGCTGGCGGGCTCCGGACTTTCCAATCAGATTCTGCTGACGGAAGATGATTCCCTGGATACCTACACAGTCCAGTCCGGCGATTCCATCCACAGCATCACGGAAGCCTACGGCATCTCCACGAGAGAACTGGCCATCATGAACCAGACCGTCATCATCGAAACGGCGCAGGCTCACGGCTACGAATTCGACGACGTCATCGAATATGCGAAGTACCTGTTTCCGGGCGAAGTCCTGAGCGTACCGTCGAAATAGGATCGTGACTCTGGAAGAAACGCATCATAAAACCGCACGGAAAGGAGATTCCTTCCGTGCGGTTTTTCTCTTTATAGCTGTCTGAATCGTGTCCAGTCTTTACTTCTCTGCAGGCAGGATCTGCACCAGGTCGCTGATCTCCGCGGAACCGTCCAGGGCGTTGTAGACCGTGATGATCGCGTAGTTGGTATCGTAACCGGGAAGCACGTTGTCCGCTTCGCACAGGATGCGGTAGTTCATGCCGGCTACGACCTGCTGGGAGAGCAGGGCAACGGGATGATAAGCGATGTCCGTCCGCATGCCGGCAGCCTTTTCGAAGGCTTCCTTTACGTCATCCGGCAGCTCCGGGGTCTCGGGCTGGCTCCAGCCGCCCGTCATGCCTTCACTGCCCAGATAGGTCTCGACACCGAAGTCGGAAACGTTGGTCATCTGCGCATTGCCTTCTGTATCTTCATAGATGCTGACGATGGCGTAGGTCTCCACGGGGTCTGCGGTGACCGGTGCAACGCGGCACAGCAGCATATAGTTATGGCCGGAAACGATCTGGCTGCCCAGGTAGGCGACCGGCGTGTAGTTTGCGCCGACGAGACCGTCCATGGCTTTCTCGAACGCCTTCATCACGTCGGATGGGATGACCGGAGAGCCCGCTTCTTCCCAGGCCCCCGCGATGATGCCTTCGATCTGGTCGATGGCGTCCGGCGAAGGTTCTTCATTCTTGCGGCATGCGCCCAGCCCGAAGAGCAGACAGAGACACAGCAGCACCGCTGCGATTTTCTTTAAATTTGCATTCATGATTTGATCTCCTTTTCTTTCCCATTATTATCTTGATTCAATACCGCCTTATTATAAGGCAAAGAGTGCCGAATGCAATATTGAACAAATGTTCTTTCCTTGATATAATTATTCTAATTAAAGTAGAAAGAGCAGGGGAGCAGCTTATGCGGGACTATCTGGAACAACTGAACGAAGCGCAGCGCGAAGCGGTGCAGACGACGGAAGGGTATGTGCGGGTCATCGCGGGAGCGGGGAGCGGCAAAACGAGGGCGCTCACCTGCCGGTTCGCTTATCTGGTGAACGAACTGGGCATCATGCCGGGCAACATCCTGTGCGTCACGTTCACGAACAAGGCGGCGCAGGAGATGCGCCAGCGCATCCATAAGATGACCGGCGACAACGATACGGGCTACATCAACACGTTCCACGGGTTCTGCGTGTCGGTGCTGGACGAGGAGAGCTACGCGGTGCAGTATCCGAAGAGTTTTCTCGTGCTCGACAATTCCGACATCGATTCCATGCTGAAGATCATCTATGAGGAGCGGGGACTGTCCCTGCGGGACATGAGCTTTGCATCCGCCAGGGAGATGATCGAGATCCAGAAACTGTTCAAAAAGCCCGAATACTATCGCGACCTGATCGCGCTGCCGCTGGACGAACTGCACGAAAAATACCGCCTCGCGGCGGACGTGAAGGACATCATCTTCTACGGCTATCTCTATCAGGAGAAGAAGTGCTTCGGCCTGGATTACAACGACCTGATCATCTTTACGCTGCACATCTTCCGGGAAAATCCGGACATCCGGCTGAAGTGGCAGGAGCGGCTGGAATACATCATGATCGACGAGTTCCAGGATATCGACGGCCTGCAGTACGAGCTGATGGAGGCGCTGCAGGGCTATCATAAGAACCTGTTTATCGTCGGTGACCCGGACCAGACCATCTACACCTGGCGCGGGGCGAATACGAAATACCTGATGGATTTCGACCAGTCCCACGAAGGCACGAAGACCATCCTGATGCTGAAGAACTACCGCTCGACCCCGCAGATCGTCGCAGCGGCCAACGCATTGATCAGTAAAAACCATCATCGGATCGCGAAGGATCTGGAGGCCGTGCTGCCGGACGGACCTCTGCCCGTTTATAATCACGCGGCGTCCCAGCAGAAAGAAGCGCTGTGGATAGCGGAAAAGGTCCGCGCGCTGGCGGAAACGGGTGTTCCCCTGGGCGATATCGCGATCCTGTACCGCGCGCACTACGTCACCCGGAATATCGAAGAGGTGTTCCTGAAGGAGAAACTCCCTTATAAGATCTACAGCGGCGTGCAGTTCTTCGACCGCATGGAGATCAAGGATACGCTGTCGTACCTTCGCATGCTGGCATACAAGGACGACCTGAGTTTCCGGCGCGTCGCGAACGTACCCAAGCGCAACCTGGGCCAGCGGCGCATGCAGTTCCTGGAGGAGACCGCGGAGCGGGAGCGCTGCAGTCTGTACACGGCGCTGCAGAACCACCTGGACG
>JAFPXN010000142.1 GCA_017412505.1 Bacillota bacterium
ACGGAAGAACATCGAAGATGAAGGTCGTCTCTGTGACTGGACACTGGTGACGGAAGGATCACGGCCTGGGATGGCAGTAGTGACACAGCGAAAGGGGAATGCTTATCTGCACGTGACCGCCAAAGGCAGAGCTGCGCACGCCGGCAATGAGCCGACAGTTGGGAAAAATGCCATCATCGATCTGGCACAGAGAGCAGTACGACTGAATGCCCTGAATGATAATGAAAAGGGTACGACAGTGTCGGTCACTACGTTTTCCGGCGGCGAGAACCGCATCGTGATCCCGGATCATGCGGAGATGTATGTGGATATCCGCTTCTACACCATTGCGGAGTGGGAGAAGGTTGAACAGGCTATCCGCAGTATTTTAGCGAAGGTTAACGAGGGGATCTCTGTTGAATATGAGTTAATCCTTAACAGGCCGCCGCTTTCGCTTGTTCCTGGATCGGATGAGCTGATCGATACGGTCAAGGCTGCCAGTGCAGAGCTTGGAATCCCTTACTCCGATGTACAGCCCGGCGGTGTGAGCGATGGCAACTTCGTATCAGCGCTCGGCGTGCCGACGATCGACGGCATGGGACCTTCCGGCGGCATGATGTGTTCCCCGGAGGAATATCTGGAAATCGATACAATGGTGCCCTGCGCGGCAAGGCTTGCGTTGACATTGGCATTATTAGGCCAAAGGAGAGTGTAGATTACGAGTGCCTTTTTCGTTATTACATTTTCGCTGATTCGAGATCCATCCAGCACATGCCTTCGTCCCGGATCATTTCGTTTACTTCTCTACGGGCCAGACGCGGCCGCCAGCAATACTTGTTTACGAGTTTATGGAACATCTCATCCTGCATTCTGTACATGCGCAGCAGGTCGGTTCTTTCGAAGAGGCTCTCCGGGCGTTCCTTCAGGATCAGGAACATCAGGTTATGCCAGTCGCGATACCAGTTTCGCGCGATCTGCTGCGTCGTGACCCTGCCAACGATCTGCTGCAGCTGCCGGTCTGTCAGACAGCGGGTGATATTCCTGGCCGGTCCGCCTCCGCAGGTCGTGCATCCCGGATAATAACACAGGTGGTATTTCTCCATCAGCGCGATCCAATCCCAAAAGCTCGCTCCGCGTCTGGCGATGTATGCTGCGACGGCAAGCATGTCGACGAGGTGCTGCCCCTTGTTCGGCGGCAAAAAGCAACGCGTAAGCATTGCGTCAGTGTTCGATCTCTGTTCCATTTTTACCCCTTTCCGGCGAGGGCAATTCTTGCCCGGCGCCATTATAATTATTGCATAAAAATGGCAAAAAGTCAAGTGAAAGAGCGTTGGGAGAAGGGCTGAAAACCATTGATAATTCAAGCGTTTTCAGCGCTTATCAGATGGGAAGCGATCTGAACGATGAGCTGATGCGCAACGTGTACAGTTATCAGGAGGGCATGAGCTGGAGAGACATGGTTCTTTCCCTGCTGATCGCGGCGATCCTGTCGGTCACGTCCGTGCTGTTTGTCGTTACGCTGCTTCTGATGTGGCTCCGCCACCGCAATTACCGCAAGCGCGGCCTGATCGCACAGGACGTCCGTTTCCGTCCGCTTCCGATCGTCTGCTTCTTCCTGATCCAGCAGATCTTCCTGACCAAGGAATTCTATACCGCGCTTTATTCCCTTCGCCCGAACGTGGTCAATCTGTTCAAGATCGTGATCGGCCTGCTGATCCTGGTCATCGCGTTCTACGGATACCGGAGAAAAAGGGACCGTTTCCACAAACTGATCCTCTTCTCGGTGATCCTGATCGTTCTGGACACGGCCCGGGGAAGCAGCTTCGCATTCCATTTGTTTTCCGCGGCGCTGCATTATATCGCGTTGGCCATGCTGGCGAGCACTGGAAGCGGTGTTACGCTGCAGGGCGTTATGCAGGAACCAACGGTCAAGGCGGAACAACCGGAATAAAACGAAAGACGCCCTTCGCGGGCGTCTTTCGTTTTATTCGCTGTCGATTGGGACGTTTACTTTGCGCCTCCGATGCAGCCAAGATATAATTCCCACTGATCCACGGTTACATCGGAAATGTAGGTGGAGTGATAGATCAGCATGGAACTGTCGTTGTTATTTACCATATAGTCGACGGACATGCTGCTCGTACTGTAAGGGAAATCATTATTGCAGATGACTGCGGTCAACTCTCCGTTCGCATAACCCAGAAGGGTATAGTCCGGATAAATGGAAGCGTAATTGTCCGCGATCTCCTGATCGATCTTAACGTTGAGGTAGATGTGATTTTCCCTGAGATCGGGTTCCCCCGGGGTGAAGTGTTCTTTCAGATCTTCCGCATCCACACTGCCTGTCCCGAGCAGTTCGAATTCGAGATGGTCGATCTCCGGCATTTCTTCCCCGGTTTCATAATTGTATCCGAAACCCGAAGGAAGCGTGAACCCGATGGGGAAGTCCGCTGCGCCGGCGGGTACGTAGACCGTTTGTTTGAATTCCTCTCTGTAATTCCCTCCGAACGGATTGTAAACGCTGATCACGTTTCCGTCCCCGTCGAACGCCTTGAATTTGAGATCGGCGCTGACGACCGCGTCCGTGCTGTTCGTGGCATAAACGAGAGCGTTGAAATACTCGTCGTCGTCCGTGTTCTGATACGCGTGCGGGTCGAACTCCAGAGAGACGGCAGGCTCTTCAGGTGCAGGCTCTTCCTCAGGTTGATCCGGAACGTTTTCCGCCTGTTCCCCGCTTTCCGCGGGCTGCTCAGGCGCCGGTTCCGGCGCGGTCTCCGCCCCGCTGCAGGCCGCAAGCAGGGTGACGGCGAGAAGGACCGAAAGGATCGTAAGCAGTTTCTTATTCATTGAAAACCTCCTGTTTTTGATACTTTATTCTACTCTTTTTCAGCAAAAAGAATCAAGTCGTGGCTCTCGGAAAGCCCCTGAAACTTGCTCCTCACGGGTCAAAGGTGTATAGTATCAGTTGTGTTTTACTTATAGTTTCCCGGGCTTCGCCCTCTGGAGAATTTGTTATGGAAAACAGGTTGGAAAGAAAATACGGACTGTTTACCGCGATCTGCATGGTCGTGGGCATCGTCATCGGATCGGGCGTCTTCTTTAAGGCGCAGACGATCCTGCAGAAGACGGAGGGCAACATGCCGCTGGGTATCGTTGCCTGGGTCATCGGCGGCCTTATCATGATCTTCTGCATCCTCGCATTCGCCGCCATGGCGCAGAAGTACGAAAAAGTGAACGGCATCGTCGACTATGCCGAAGCCACCGTCGGGCCGCGTTACGGCTATTACATCGGCTGGTTCCTCAGCATCATCTACTATCCCACGCTCACCGTTATCCTCGCATGGCTTACGGCGCGCTACACGCTGGTATTCATCACGTCGTGCTGGCCGAACTTTCCGTTGGTGATCCCGGCAGCGCAGGGCGGCTGCATCATCGGGCCGGAGTGCATGTGCCTTATGATGTTCTTCCTGGTCTGCGCGTACCTCGTTAACGCATTGTCGCCGACGCTGGCAGGCAAATTCCAGACCACCACGACGGTCATCAAGCTCGTGCCGCTGTTCCTGATGGCGATCGTAGGGGTAATCGTAGGCATCGCCGGCCCCAACCACATGCTGATCAGCAATTTCGCCACGGCTTCTGCCGCATCCGGCGGCACGGCTTCGCCGCTGCTGGCCTCGGTCTGCGCGACGTCGTTCGCCTATGAAGGGTGGATCATCGCGACGTCCATCAACGCGGAGCTGAAAGACGCCAAGCGCAATCTGCCGAAGGCGCTGATCATCGGCGGGATCATAATTATTATTACGTATATCTGCTATTACATCGGCGTCGCGGGCGGCGCTTCCGTGGACGTGCTGATGGAAGAGGGCGCTACCAAGGCGTTCGTCAACATCTTCGGCGGCGTGCTGGGCAACATCCTCAACCTCTTCGTCGCCATCTCCTGCGCCGGCACCATGAACGGTCTTATGCTCGGCTGCTGCCGCGGCATCTACTCGCTGGCTGCGCGGGGCGACGGTCCTCATCCCAGGCTCTTTTCCCACATCGACCGTGTGTCCAATCTGCCGAACAACTCCGCGGCGTTCGGCCTGCTGCTCTGCGCGTTCTGGGGCTGCTACTTCGTAATGGCAAGCCTGCTGGAGACCTGGGGCAGCGTAAAGGCGTTCGCCGGTACGCCGTTCGAGAGCGTGCCTTTCAGCTTCGACGCTTCGGAACTGCCGATCATCACGATCTACGCGATGTACATCCCGATCTTCATCAACTGGATGCGCAAGGCGAAGGACGAGTCCGCGATGCGCCGCTTCGTTATCCCTGTGCTGGCGATCGGAGGGTCTCTCTTCATGGTCTACGCGTCCATCGTGGGACACCGGATGGAAAACTTCTGGTACCTGATCGTGTTCGCGGCCGTCATGTTCGTCGGCCGGCTGTTTATCGGGAAGAAGAGCGGAAAGGGAGGGCACTAAGTTGACAAGTACTTTTCCTCGCTTTAATATATTCCTCGGAATTGAATTACGGTAAATGTATTAAGCGAGAGCTTTGATCCACGTCTGTTAGGGAAAACCTGAAAGACGTGGATTTTGTTTATCGGCAAAGATCATACATGGAGAGGTTGGAAAATGAACGGAAAAACAGCAGGGAAGAGCGCCGGCAAAATAGGTAATATAATCGCCAATGTGGTACTTATCGTGCTCG
>JAFPXN010000143.1 GCA_017412505.1 Bacillota bacterium
CAAAAAGAGCACATGGGGACAGTCCCCATGTGCTCTTTTTCAGTGTTACAGATCTTTCGCCGCCGGCAATCCGTACAGACTCTCCGCGGACGTTACGGCCCTTGCGATCGCCTCCGCCATCACCTTCGCGGCCAGCGTGCCCGCTACGTCGACATCCGCGTCGACCGTTCCTGCCGCCAGCGCGTAGATGGAATCCCCGTCCGCGGACGTGTGGACCGGGCGGATGCAGCGCGCGTAGCCGTCGTGCGCCATCCTGGCGATCCTGCTTAGCTGCTGGTTGCTGAATCTGCCGTTCGTCAGCACGATGCCCAGCGTCGTATTCCGTCCTGTAAAGCGGTTGCTGACGACGTCGATATTCGAGATCAGCAGGTCTTCGGCGGATTCGAACCCTTTGCCGTCTGCGCTGCGCATGCCTGCAAGCTTCGCGCCGGTGTGCGGGTCATAGACGTCTCCGATCGCGTTGACCGCGGCGACCGCTCCCATGCGGAACTCGCCGATCTGCACGGCAAAACTGCCGATGCCGGACTTCATAGCGAAGTCCATTCCTTTATATTTGCCGACGCTCGCGCCGGTCCCCGCGCCGTAGCAGCCGTCCTGATAATTGCCTCCGTCCTCCGCGTTCAGGCACGCCCGGTACGCCATGTCCGCGTCCGGACGGCGGAACGGGTCGCCTACCGTCAGGTCGAACAGGTCCGATTGACAGACGAGAGGCACCTTCGTGACCCCCACGTCGAATCCGTATCCCCTTTCCTCGAGGTAGCGCATGACGCCGCCGGCCGCGTCCAGACCGAAAGCGCTGCCGCCGGCAAGCACTACGCCGTGGATCGCTTTGGGAGAGACCAACGGATCGAGCAGCGTTCCTTCGCGGGAAGCGGGACCGCCTCCCCGCACGTCGAGGCCGCCGTAGGCGCCATCCTTGCACAGCACGACGGTAACGCCCGTACCGGCTGCCCTGTCCTCTGCCTGTCCGATGGCAAACTTTTCGATCTCTTTGATGGAAATTTCTTTCATGTGTAAATTCTCCTTCCGGAATCGTGATTCTATTATATCTAATCTGACGCTTCTATGCTAAAATAAATTGTTATGGATACGAAAGAATTACAAAAACAAATCGAAAGACGCCGCATCTTCGGCATCATTTCCCACCCGGACGCCGGTAAGACAACTCTTACCGAAAAACTGCTGCTGCACGGCGGCGCCATCCGGGAAGCGGGTACCGTCAAAGCCCGCAGAAACAGCAAATTCGCCACATCCGACTGGATGGAGATCGAAAAACAGAGAGGCATCTCCGTTACGAGTTCCGTCATGCAGTTCGAATACGGCGGCAAGGTGATCTCCATCATGGATACGCCGGGCCACAACGACTTCGGCGAAGACACGTACCGCATCCTCACGTCCGTGGACTCCGCGGTGATGGTCATCGACGCGGCCAAAGGTATCGAGGCGCAGACCAAGAAACTGTTCGCCGTCTGCCGCATGCGCGGCATCCCCGTGTTCACGTTCATGAACAAGCTGGACCGCGAGGCCCGCGACCCGCTGGAACTCATCGGCGAACTGGAAGATATTTTAGGCATGCCCGCGACCGCCGTCACCTGGCCCATCGGAAGCGGCCTGAACTTCCAGGGCGTATATAACGTCCTGAACAACGAAGTCTACCTGTACAAGGAAAAGAAGACGCTCAAACTGAACTGGGAAGGCGTCAACGACCCGCAGCTGGACGCGCTGCTCACCCAGTTCAACCTGAAGGCGCTGCGCGAAGAGATGGAGCTGCTGGAAGGCGCCGGATATCCCATGGACGAGGAAGCCGTGCTGGCAGGCGAACTGACGCCCGTATTCTTCGGGTCCGCCCTGGCGGATTTCGGGGTCACCGCGTTCCTCGAACACTTCCTGGAGATGTCCCCTGCCCCCGGTCCCCGCAAGCTGGCGGACGGCGGCACGGTCGATCCCATGGACCCCAACTTCAGCGGTTTTATCTTCAAGATCCAGGCCAACATGAACCCGGCTCACAGAGACCGCCTCGCGTTCTTCCGCATCTGCTCCGGCGAGTTCCAGAGAGGCATGACCGCCACGCTGTCCCGCACGGGTAAGCCCATCAAGCTGGCGCAGTCCACGCAGCTGATGGCCAACGAGCGCGAGAACGTGGAGACCGCCCAGGCCGGCGATATCATCGGCATTTACGACACCGGCAATTTCCAGATCGGCGATACGCTGTGCACCGGCAAGGAGACGATCTTCTTCGAGCCCCTGCCCACGTTCCCGCCCGAACTGTTCGCTATGGTCGCGCCGAAAGACACGATGAAGACCAAACAGTTCCACAAGGGCGTGCAGCAGCTCGCCCAGGAAGGCGCCATCCAGGTCTATCACAACGAATATAACGAGATCTACATCGGCGCCGTCGGACAGCTGCAGTTCGAGGTATTCCAGTACCGTCTGGAGAACGAGTACAACGCGCCGGTCCGCATGACCCCGCAGGAGCTCACCGTCGCCCGCTGGGTGCTGGAAGCGGACAAGGACAAGATCAAGGCCACGCTGGATTCCCGCAGCAGGCTGGTGTTCGACCGCTTCGAACGGCCGCTCATCCTGTTCGCGAACCAGTTCACCCTTTCCTATTACCAGGAGAAGCATCCGGAGATCAAACTCACGGAAGCCATGGACCTGAAAGATCCGAATTAACGCAAAACAAAAAGCCCGGAGTTCCGGGCTTTTCTTGTCTTTATGATCATATCGCGTCTGCCAGGGCAGAGATCGAACTGTCGTTCAGCAGTTCTCCAGCCGCGTTCAGGAAGAGCGCGACCGCTTTCCTCGTGTCGGCAGAGGCCGGCACCGTCTTGATCTCGCCTTTGGTGTGCCAGTATTCGGGCAGCGTACCCTCTTCCAGGCGCGCCGCGTAGAAATCTGCCAGCGCGCGGATCGCGTCTTCGAAACCGCCTTTGCCGAAGAGTTCCGCGGCGGTCACCAGTTTCCGGCCGATCTCCGCGTTCGCCTTCAGATCCGCGTAGCCGTAGCGGATGCCGTAGTCTTCATACAGCTGCGTATTCTGGACCGGCGTCTCGAAATAGCCGTATTCGTTCACGTTCTGCGCGATCTTAAAGGCGATGACCTGCGCCATTTCCTGCGCTGCAGCGCTGTCCTCCGCTGCCAGCAGCAGATCGAGCTGCTCCGCGTTGTCGCTGCGGCAATAATACGCTTCGCCGTTCGGCGTATACCCTTCTGGCACAGGGCTGTAGAGACCGTCCGACAGAAGGCGGATGTTGCCGCCCTGTCCCAGCTCTCTCAGGATCAGCTCCTGTTCCGAAACGTCGAGGCCCGCCAGAGGGTCGCTGCTTTCCAGATCGACGAGCGGTTCAGAAGACGTCAGGTACCAGCCCTGATACGAAGAACCCTCGATCATGTGGAACGGCTGGATGATATACCATCCGCCGCCCTGCTGGACCGTATGCGAGACAGGCACCCTCTCGCTGTTCGCGAAATACACGCCGCCGTCCACTTCGTCGTAAGCGTAGAGCTGATCGAACAGCACGTAATGGGTGTCGTCGAAGATGAGATAGACCAGCGTATTCTCCGGGAGGGGCGTACCGCCGCGCAGCATGCCGATCTTTGCCCATGCCTGTTTGGCAGTGTCATAATAATAGGCGCTTCCGCTCTTATATTTGAATCCGGTGAACATTTTGAGCGTTTCCACGTCCATGATATCGATGCTCTGGACGTAGGGAATGGTGATATGCCTGAAAACGTCGCCGTTTTTAAACTCGAACTTCTCCTGCTCCAGCGTGATGTCGCTGCCTTCCCGCAGGTTATGATAATAGGTGCCTCCATCCAGGATCACGGTCTCGGAATAGGTCTCAGGGTCCTCCTGGTAAAAACGGTCGCGGACGAACAGATGCTGCACCAGGATAACGTCGCCCTTCGCTGCCTGGATCTCTTCCCAGTTGCGGAACGTATTGATCGTATTGCTGAGCATGCCGCGCCCGGAATAGAGCGCCACCGCGATGAGCAGCACCCAGAGGATCTTGTTGTACCGGATCATGAGCGACATGAATTTGCCGCTTCGCCTGGGCTTTTTCTTATTATTATCGTTATATCCGTAATCGTCTCTCATTCTTTCCTCTTTTCGATAAATGCCAGCATCCTCGTCTTATCGCCGCTTCGCCGGTGCGACCAGAACCGTTCCGGTTCGCAGCAGGTGCAGCGGGGCGAGATCTCGATGCCGCTCACGCCTTCCAGCGCCAGCAGTTCCGCGTTGATCCCTTTCAGATCCACGTGGGGACGGGCGTCCGGATAAGCGTAAACGTAGTCTTCTGCCCAGTAGAACCGGTCCGTGAAGGCTTCCGCCACGTCCGGACCCACCTCGAAGCAGCAGGCGCCGATGCCCGGACCGATGACCGCCCGCAGATCCGCGGGATCGCTTCCGTAAGCGGCTGCCATGGTCCGCACCAGGCTGCCCGCGATGCCCGCGAGCGTGCCGCGCCAGCCAGCATGAGCCAGTCCGACGGCCCCTTTGACAGGGTCACAGACCCAGATGGGAACGCAGTCTCCGTGCGTCGTCGTCAGATAGACGCCGGGGAGATCCGTAACGGCCCCGTCCGCGTCGTAGACGTCCAGAAAGTCCTCGTCCATATCCGCGCGAAAACCGGGCGCGCCGGCGGGATCGATGCTGCGGATCACGGCGACAGACGCGCCGTGCACCAGGCTGAGCCGCACGACGGGGGCCTTTTTCAGAAGGTCCGCCCTATAGACTTTTCCGTCCGCCGGTTTGCAGGTAAATCCCGCGTCCACCGGCAGATCTTCGAAGATTCTTATCATAAACAATAAGGAATTATACCACAAACGGGCCTTATTGTATAGCCTCGACGCCAGTCAGGACGTTCAGCCACGCGCCGCTGCGGTAGCGGAGATAGCAGAGCAGCCACTTGATGCCCTCGCCCAGATAGCAGAGGAACATCGCCAACGCAAGACCCGCGTGGAACAGCAGAACGGCCGCAAACATCGCCGGGATGATGATGGCCCAGTTCACGACCAGGTCGACGATCATCGGGAACTTCGTATCTCCGCCGGGACGCAGAATGCCGCACATGACGATATAGCACATCATGCGCAGGAGTATCGTCCAGGCCGTAACGTTCAGACCGGACAGCAGCACTTCGTTCGTCGCGGCGTCGAAACGGTAGAATCCCATGATCATGGGACTGATCAGGTACATGACCAGAGACAGGGCCAGGGACAGGATGACGCCGGTCCACTGAAATTCCACAGCGGACTTTTTCGCTCTCTTCAGATCGCCCTGCCCCAGCTGTTCGCCGATCAGGACGGCGGCAGCGCTGCCCACGCCGTAGAACACGGATTGGAAGCACTCGTTCACGATGTTGATGACCTGCGCCGCCGCCACGGCAGCGGTGCCGATCAGGCCGTAGACGGACAGGTAGACTGTGCAGGTGACGCCCCACAGGCCGTCGGACAGACCGACGGGGATCGCGGTCTTGATGACGCGGTTGCGGAATTCCGCGGTGTAGCCGGACAGCTCGGAGAAGCTGCGGAACGCCAGCGGATGGTCTTTGGCAGCGTAGCAATAGATAGCTAGCGCGGCGAATTCGAAGATCCTCGACAGCACCGTCGCGAACGCCGCGCCTTTGATGCCCCAGGCGGGAGCGCCGAATTTGCCCCAGATGAACATGTAATTGAACAGCGAGTTCAGCAGGATGGCGCAGACGTCGATGGCCGTGCAGGCCTTCAGTTTCTGCACGCAGCGGGAAGCGGTCAGGAAGCTGTAGCTCATCATCGCCAGCGCGTAGGACGGCGCGATGACGCGCAGATACTGCACGCCCAGGTCGATGACCTCAGGGTTGCGGTCGATCAGCCAGATGATCTTCGGCGCGAACAGTTCGCCTATCGCCGTGAACAGCAGCGCCACGACGACCGCGGAACGGTAGATGATGCCCAGGACCTGCCGTATGGTCTTCAGGTCGCGGATGCCCCAGAATTGGGAGAGAAACGCCCCGGCGCCGCTCAAAAATCCGTACATGAAATTGAACAGAATGATCGCCACCATGGAGGCCGCGCCGGAGGCGGCCAGAGGCGCGACGCCCATTCTGCCCACCATGGCGGTATCCACGATGCCCATGGCGCAGCCCAGCAGGTTCTGCAGGGCGATGGGCAGTGTGATCGCCATGATCTTGCGCGCGTAGCTGCGCTGTTCTTCACTTTTTACGGGATTTATGCTACTCATGGGAACAGTGAAAAAAGAATCCTCCGAACGGTATGTCCGGAGGGTTAGTCTGATCTTGTTTCAGGAAGGCTTACAGCGCAGCCTTAGCGGATTCCACTATCTTGGTGAAGCCTGCGGGATCGTGGATGGCCATTTCGGACAGCATCTTTCTGTTGACTTCGATGCCGGCCTTCTTCAGACCATTCATCAGTCTGCTGTAGGAGATGTCATTTGCTCTCGCCGCTGCGTTGATGCGGGCGATCCAAAGTCTTCTGTATTCTCTCTTCTTGAGCTTGCGGCCCATCTGAGCGCTGCGCAGAGATCTCATAACTGCGGGGTTCGCTGCGGAGAAGATCTTGTGCTTGGAACCGTAGAAGCCCTTTGCCAGCTTCAGGATCTTCTTATGCTTTCTCTTGGCGTTCATGCCCTTCTTAACTCTTGCCATTGTATCTTACCTCCTACTTACCTACTAATACGCTCTTGATCCGCTTGTGGTCGGCATGACCCAGGATCGTGGACTGACGAAGACCTCTTTTTCTCTTGGCGGTCTTCTTGGTAAGAATATGGCTCTTATAGGCCTTGTTTCTCTTGACTTTGCCGGTACCGGTAAGCTTGAATCTCTTCATTGCCCCTCTGTGGGACTTCATCTTGTTCTTTGCCATGGTATTCTTCCTTCCTGTTATCTGTTAGCGTGCGCGCATTATTCCTGCGGAGCGTTCTCGGCAGCGGCCTTTTCGGCTGCCAGTTTCTTAGCCTTCGCGATCTTTTCCTTTTCGCGCTCGGACTTAGGCGCCAGGATCATGGACATATTGCGTCCTTCGAGCTTCGGCGCTTTTTCCAGGTTGCCCAGTTCCGCGAAAAGCCCCGCGAAGTTGAGCATGGTCTCTTCGCCTTTTTTGACGTAACCCATCTCGCGGCCGCGGAACCGCATGCTGATCTTCACCTTGTCGCCGCCTTCCAGGAACTTGGAGACCAGCTTGGCCTTCGTTTCCAGGTCGTGTTCCTCGGTAAAGATGCCAAGGCGCATTTCCTTGACCTCCATGGTCTTCTGCTTCTTGCGGGCTTCCTTCTCCTTCTTCTGCTGCTCATAGCGGAATTTTCCGTAATCCATGATGCGGCAGACGGGCGGAGCCGCGTTGGGAGAGATGTTGACCAGGTCCATATTCGCTTCGGCAGCTTTTGCCAGCGCTTCGGCGATGGGGACGATGCCCACCTGGGTTCCTTCCGCGTCGATCAAGCGGACCTCTTTGGCACGAATTTCTTCGTTGATCAGGCTTTCCTTGCTAATTGCTCTGTCCTCCGTAAAAAAAATGAGCGGACGCATCGTTCCGCTCCAAAAATCACCCCGTACAGGGACGATAATCGTTGTGAACCTCTTCAGCAAACCTTGAGGTGAGAAGCGGACTTCTGCTTAATACTCAAACAGTATACAGGGGCAAAAATGCCCTGTCAAGCACAAATTTCAAGTTCTTTGCACTTTTTTATCAATGCAGATACCGGAACACGCCCTTGACGAGGCCGATGATCTTGCAGTCGTCGACGATGATGGGCTCCATCTCGGAATTGCGGGGCTGCAGCCGGATGTGGCCGTTTTCCTTGTAGAACGCCTTGACCGTCGCTTCGCTCTCCATGCCGTCGATCATCGCGACGACGATGTCTCCGTTGCTGGCGGTGTCCTGCTGCTGCACGAGGATGTAGTCGCCGTCGAAGATGCCCGCTTCGATCATGGACTGTCCGTGGACCGTCAGCATGAAATTCGTACCCTTGCCGATAAAGCGGCTGGGCATGGGGAAACTGTCTTCGATGTTCTGTTCCGCCAGGATGGGCGTGCCTGCCGCGATGCGGCCGACGACGGGCAGGTCGACGATATCGTCTCTTTCCTCTGTGACGGACGGCGCTTTCGCGGGTTCACTGCCAACGATGTCCAGGGCGCGGCGTTTGCCCGCCTGCTTCTTGATCGCGCCGGCTTTCTCCAGGGCGGCGATGCTCTTATGGACGGTGGACGTGGATTTGATGCCCAGCGCGCCCGCTACGTCGCGGACCGTGGGCGGATACCCCCACTTTGCCACATATTCCCGCATATACTCCAGGATACGCTGTTCTCTTTCTGAAAGACCGCTCATCTTGGTGCTCCTTTTCTATGGACGAAATGCTTTCTCTAATCTATAATTAATATAACACAGGATATTGTTGTTGTAAACAAATGTTCGCAACTTTTTTGACAGATATAGGGGGTATTTCTAAATGAAGAAACTGCTGTGCGCCGTGATCATCATCGCCATGATGTTCGCCGCCTGCGCATGCGCACAAACAGCAGACCCCATCGTCCCCGAGATCACCGACGAAGACCTGTACGCCGTGGAAGTCGAAGAGGATCACTGGCCCGTCATCGAAGGAACGGCCGCCTTTCTTCCCTACTATACCGCCGCCGCGGCCCGCATGCTGGACACCGGCGAAGCGGAAGCTTCCCGCAGCGTTCTCTGCACCCTCTCCGATCTCGCCTATTCCGATCTGATCTCCGGCAGCGCCGATCTCATCTTCTGCTTCCTCCCGAACGAACAGCAGGTCCGCCTGGCGGACGCCGAAGGCGTCACCCTGGCGTGCTACCCCGTGCTGAACGAAGCGTTCGTGTTTTTCGTGACCCCGGACAATCCCGTGGATTCCCTCACCGCGCAGCAGCTGCGGGACGTCTATACCGGCGCCGTGAAAGACTGGAGCGAACTGGGTGGAAAGGAAGGACCCATCGTCCCCTTCTACCGTCCCGAAGGATTCTCCGACTTCGCGGGGCTCACCGTCTTTGTCGCGGACAGCGCTTCGCTCGTCCCCGCCCCGGTGCAGACGAAGGAAGGCTCCATGGGCGAGAGCGCGGAAGTCGCCGCGAACTTCGACGGATCCGCCGGCGCCATCGGCTGCGGATATCTGAGCGCCGTGCTGCAGCAGTATAAAGATACGGATCTGAAGATCCTTGCCGTAGACGGCTGCGAAGCCAGCGCCGCAAACATCCAAAGCGGCGCCTATCCTTTCATTTCCCAGGCCTGCGCCGTCATCCGCGGCGGAGAAGAAGAATCTCCCGCGGGTCAGCTGGCGCAGTGGTGCGCTTGGCCCCTGGGCCAGGCGCTGGCCTCGGAAAAAGGCTACGTGCCCAACATGGAAGTCGACGCGACGTACGTCGAAGAAGTTCTGTCCGACAGAGAAGGCCGGACCCCGGAGGGCGGCTGGGCCGAAGAAAACGCCTCCGCCGGCGGCGCGGGACCGGAGGACAACCGCCTGCAGCCCGACCTGACCATCCTGACCGATACCGACGTGCTGTACGCCGACTGCCTGACAGTGCGCGGACTGAAGGACAAGAAGATCGAAGACGCGGTAAACGGCAAGATCCGCAGCCTTGTCGAATCGTTCTGCGCCGGGGACTATCTGCCCGACGCCCAGGGCATCCGGACAGCGCTCGACCGGGGACTGAAGAGCGGGAACTGCGTTTATAAATACGTCCACACGCAGATGACCGCGAACAGCGGAAACGTGCTGTCCGTCGCCGTCGTCTGCCGTTCGCGCTTTGCCCCGCCGGGCACGGAGAAAACGTCTTCCGCCGGAACAAGTTTCACGGACTGCAGGACGCTGAACCTGGATCTGAATACGGGAAAAGAGATCCCCATCACCGCGTTCGTCGAAGGCGGCGCGGACGCCCTGTCCTGCCTGGACGGTCTGACGAAGCAGTACCTGTATGAAAACGCGAACGAAGTCTACATGGACGACGGGTATTCCGGCCATCCGGAAGGACTTGCGGAAACGGAAGTGAAAATCACGAGATTCCCGGGTCTGGCGAAAGATCAGAAGTATTATCTGGACGACAAAGAGCATGCCCTTTTCCTGGTGCTGGACGTGAACACCCCCTGGGCTGTCACTGGGTACGATTATTCCTGCCTGCCGCTGATTCCCGGCGGTCAGGCGGCCTTCGACCGCTTCCTCTCCCGGGAAAGTCTGTTTGAATGAACCGTTTTCGCGAAAAAGTGCTTGCATTTCTCTTTCACTTACGCTAATATATTCATGTTCACTTCAAATACGCGACATTAGCTCAGTTGGTTAGAGCGCCTGCTTGACGTGCAGGAGGTCACAGGTTCGAGTCCTGTATGGCGCACCAACGAACCCCGGACTGTAAGACAGCCCGGGGTTTCTTATGTCTCCGTATAACCATCTTCTGTCAACCATCAAAACCACCACTTCTTGTGTTTTTCTGCAAACTTTTTCAAAAATATATACATTATACTGTGACAGTGGTATATAATAAATACGATTGAAATTAGAGATCTACTTGCAGCAAGGAGGAAGTCACAATGCGCACTACGAGAAAGATCATCACCCTCATCGCGGCGCTGGCCCTGCTCTTCTCGTCGGTCGTCCCCGCCTTCGCGGACGGATTCACCGATCTGGAAGATCACTGGTCCAAGCCCTATATGGAAAAGTTGGTCGAAAAAGGTATCATGGCAGGTTACGCCGACGGCACCATCAAGCCGGACAAGACCGTTACAGCAGCGGAAGCTTTCGTCATGCTGGCCAATCTGTACGACCTGAAAGACGCCGCCAAGGAAGAGATCTATAAAGATTACGGCCCCACCGTCGAAAAAGAATCCGACGTTTCCTGGGCCAACAAGCAGATCGCGATCTGCATGGCGGCAGACATCATCACGGAAGCCGAGCTCAAGAACATCACGTTCAGCGCGGAAATGCCCAAGCAGAACCTGGCCGTCTACATGGTGAGAGCCATCCGGAAGGCGGACGAGGCTGAGAAGCTCGAAAAGACCGAACTGGAATATAAAGATGCGGCAGACATCACGTCCAAGTGCCTGGGCAGCGTTGCCCTGCTCACCGAGATGAAGATCGTCAGCGGCGACACGAACGGCAACTTCACGCCGAAAGCCAGCGTCACCCGCGGCGTCTTCGCCACGATGCTCTGCAACATCCTCGACTATCTCGAGAAGGAAAACATCAAGCTGAAGCTGGACGATTACCTCGGCCTGGAAACCGCCGAAGGCATCCTGTCCTCCGTCAGCAATACCGAGATCATCCTCCGCGGTTTCGACGGCATCTACCGCAGCTATCCCAGAGACGCTGCGATGAAGTCCACCGTCAACGGCGCTGAGAAGTCGCTCTCCTCCACCTATGCAGGCGATAATATCAAACTCCAGCTCAGCGAAGAAGGCAAAGCGGTCACCGCAGCCGTTACGGACGAAGCGAACGTCACGTATAAACAGGGACTGCTGAACACCGTCTCCACCAATACGGTCTCCATCAAAGTCACCGACCTGTACACCAAGGAATCCGGAGCTTACACCCTCACCGGCGCGACGATCACCCAGGACGGCAAGGAAGTCGCGTTCACGGACCTCACCAAAGGCGCGTTTATCACGATGAAGCTCGAGAAAGGCGCCGTGAAAGAAGTCGTCTCCAACACGAAGGAATACACCATCAGCGGCAAGGTCGGAGCCGTCAAATACGATACGACGGTAACGATGGCCGTGAAGGAAGATAACGAAGCCGACGCAGTCCTGTATATGGATCTGGCCGATATGCCCACGATCAAGAGAGGTTCCCTGAAGATCACCGTCGACCGTCTGAGCGAAGGCGAAGACATCAAAGTTACGATCAAGGGCGGCGAAGTCACCGCGATCGCGACCCAGGGCAAAGACGCGACCATGGCCGGCGTGCTGACCATCATCACCCGCACCATCAGCGACACGACCTGGACCATCAAGGGCGAAGACGGCACCAGCGCCACCTACATCCTCGATACCGGCGCGGCGGCGTTCACCGGCGATACCGGCGAGACCGCCATCAAACTCGATACCATCAACCCGGGCGACGAGGTCTCCGTCATCGTCACCGCCGGCGTCATCACCGAAGTGACCCTCAAGAAGACCGCTGCCCCGGCAGCCGACAAGCTGACCGCCGAGATCCTGGCTGTCGATCCGAACAACCGCGTCCTCACCGTTCTGAAGGACGGCAAGCTGACGTACATCAACTGCAAGAAGGCTGCGTCCATCCTGAACAGCGAGACCGGCAAGACCATGAGCTTCTCCGCGCTGGCCGCAGGAGACATGATCGTGGCTTACGGCACTTACAAGGATTCCACCAACTTCGAAGCGACGTCCATCGTCATCGAACTCAAGCACTGATCCGCACAAGCAGACGAACGGCCGTCCGGCCCTGCCGGGCGGCCTTCTCATATCACAGCGAACTATGGAAAGCAACAGAACAATCCGCGCGATCGACCTGACAACTGAATTCGACGAATTCGAAGAGCTGAGCGTGCTCTCGTTCGGCGCGGGAGCCAACCCGAACCGGAGCATGTACCGCTGGCTGTTCGACGACAATCCCTACGACCCGCCCGGCGGCAACATGATGTTCGTCATGCGCGACAGGGATGCCGGCGGCAGGATGATCGCCTCCGACGGGCTGATCCCCTTCGACCTGAAGCTGGGAGACCGCATCGTGAAGGCGGCGCATTCCGTCAAGTCCATGACCCATCCGGATTACAAGCGCCAGGGCATCTTCCGCACCATGACGGAGAATTCCCTGCGCCAGGGCGAGAAACACGGCGTGCAGGTCGTGCTTGGCTTCGCGAACAAAAATTCCTACCCCGCCTATCAGAAATTCGGCTGGACGACGCTGTATCCCCGCAGCGTGTACGTGTTCCCGTCCGATATCAGCCGCAAGATCGAAGCGAAGACGCACAGCAGAGTCCTGGGTAAGATGGGAAACCTGTGCTTCCGCATGGCGACGGATCTGAAAAGGTCCGGCCTGCATGCACTGAAGAACTACCGCGTACAGACGTTCGGCAGAGTGCCGCCCGAAGCGGGAGAACTCTGGGAGAAGTATCAGGACAAATTCGAAAACCTCATCGTCCGGGATATGACGTATCTGCGCTGGCGCTACGACGAAAGACCGGACCGTTCTTACGAGACGATCCTGCTCTCGGACAGCGAAGGACCTGCCGGCTACCTGATCCTGCGGCAGAGCGTCGCGAACGGCAAGCCCATGGTCTGCGTCACGGAGAATTTCACCGACCCGGACAACATAGAAGCGATCTCCGCCCTCGCCGAAGCCGTCATCGCGTACTGCAGAAAGAACGAATCGGCTTACGCCGTCGTCTGCAGCGCCGGATACGGTAAATACGACGAGGTGTTCCGCCGCTACGGTTTTGTGCCGCAGAAAGGCCAGGGAACGATCGTCATCGCGAAGTCCCTCGACCCTTCCGTTTCCGAAAAAGACCTGGTCGGCGCAGAGCGTTGGCACATGAGCCAGGGAGACGGAGAAAGCGAACTGGATCTCTAACAAGAAAAGGACGGCATCATGAAGATCCTTCTCATCTACATCGCCATCATGGGCGCAGGCATCGCGCTCGGCTATAAAACGAACTTTTCCTCGAAGAGCGCGTCCCGCGGCCGCTTCCAGACGGCTTGCCTGCTGGTCATCCTGTTTTTGCTGGGTCACCAGCTGGGAGCGGACCCGGCCATCGCTTCGTCCATGACGTCCATGGGCCTGACCGGTCTGCTGCTCTGTCTCGCCGCCATGGCGGGTTCCTTTATCCTGACCCTGCTGCTCAGAATAGCCCTGGAAGGCCGAAAATCGCCCCGTAGCGGCGAGGAGGACGCGCGATGATGATCCTTATCCTTCTCGCGGTTTTGATCGCAGGATTCGCCTGTGGGCGCGCAGGACTGCTGGTCTTCCTTGCGCCGGTCGAATCCGATATCGTCATCTATACGCTGTACGCCATGGTCTTCGCCATCTCCATCGGCATCGGCGCCCAGTACCGGGACGGCGAAGGCGAGAGGATCTCCGCCAAAGCCCTTCTGTACTGCGCCTCGACTGTGGCGGGTTCCCTGCTGGCGGCAGTGCTGATGTCGCTCCTTCTTCCGGTCACGGCGAAGGACGCCCTCATCTGCGCCTCCGGCATGGGCTGGTATTCCCTGTCCACGGGTCTGGTCTACACCTACAGCCCTGCCCTGTCCGTCGCCACGTTCGTCTACTGTGTCAGCCGGGAGATCCTGGCGATCTTCATCATGCCCGCGCTCATAAAAAAATTCCGCCGTCCCGAAGTCGTTGCGGTCGGCGGAACTGCTACCATTCAGTCCTGCGTTGCCTGCGCCACCGTTTCCGGCGACAACAGCATCGTGCTCTATGGTCTTCTGGTCGGCACGGTCATCTCCATGCTCGTGCCCCTGATGATCGGTATCCTTACCGG
>JAFPXN010000144.1 GCA_017412505.1 Bacillota bacterium
CCGGTCAGCATGTCCTTCTGATCCTTTCTGTACTTCGGATCGGGGATGGGCACGGCTTCCAGCAGGAATTTCGTGTAGGGATGCAGCGGGTTCGCGTAGATGTCTCTCGTGATGCCCAGCTCGCACACCTTGCCCAGGAACATGACGCACACGCGGTCCGACAGATAACGGACCACGGACAGGTCGTGGGAGATGAACACGTACGTCAGGCCCAGTTCCTGCTGCAGGTCGCCCAGCAGGTTCAGGATCTGGGACTGGATGGATACGTCCAGCGCCGAGACCGGTTCGTCGCAGATGATCAGTTTCGGATTGAGCGCGAGAGCTCTCGCGATGCTCACTCTCTGCCGCTGGCCGCCGGAGAACTGGTGCGGATACCGGTACATGAATTCCGGGCGGATGCCGCATTTCCTCATCAGGTCTTCGACGCGGTCCGTGTCTTCTTTGGACGTTTTGTTTACCTTATGGGTGATGAGAGGTTCCGCGATCAGGTCGCGCACGCGAAGACGCGGATTCAGCGATGCGTACGGGTCCTGGAAGACCATCTGCATCTGCTTGCGCTGCGACCGCAGCTCTTCGGCGCCCATTTTGCCGAGATCCTTGCCTTCGAAGAAGACCTGGCCCCTCGTCGGGTCGAGCAGGCGGATGATCAGGCGGCCCAGCGTGGACTTGCCGCAGCCGGACTCGCCTACCACGCCGAGGGTCTCGCCCTCGAAGATCTGCAGGTTGACGTCCGTTACGGCATGAACGGTCGCCTTATTTTTGCCGAAGGATCCGGATTTCGTGGGGAATTCCTTGGTCAGATCTTTCGTTTCGACCAATACTTTATTTTCCACTCTCCATCACCTCCTTATTCGCCAGGAAGCAGCGCACTTTGTGGCCGCCGCCGATGTCATAGAGATCGGGTTCGTACTCCGTGCAGATCTGCATGGCTTTGTCGCAGCGGGTGCAGAACCGGCAGCCTTTGGGCAGGCTGAGCAGGTTCGGCACGAGGCCGCGGATCGTGAACAGGTGGTCCTTCACTTCGGTCGTCTTCGGGATGGAGTTCAGCAGACCGAAAGTATACGGATGGGTCGGATGCTCGAAGATCTCATAGACGCTCGCCTCTTCCATGATCTTGCCTGCATACATAACGTACACATAGTCGCAGGACTCCGCCACAACGCCCAGGTTGTGGGTGATCATGACGACGGCCGTTCCCTTCTCCTTCTGCATCTCCTTGATCAGGTACAGGATCTGCGCCTCGATGGTGACGTCCAGAGCTGTAGTGGGCTCGTCGCAGATCATCAGCGAGGGATTGCAGACCATGGCCATGCCGATCATGACCCTCTGGCGCAGGCCGCCGGAAAGCTGGTGCGGATAGGAGTAGAAACGCTTTTCCGGTTCGGGGATGCCGATGCGGCGGAAGATATCGATGGCGATCTCCTTCGCCTCTTCCTTGCTGACGTCCTGGTGCTGGCGCACCGCTTCCATGACCTGCCGGCCGATAGTGAACACCGGGTTGAGGGAGGTCATGGGCTCCTGGAAGATCATCGAAATCTCGTTGCCGCGCACGTCGCACATCTCGCGCTTGGAGAGTTTCAGCAGGTTTCTGTCCTTCAGCCAGATCTCGCCTTCCACGACGCGTCCGGGGTGCTGCAGCAGCTGCATCACGGACATGGCGGTCATGGATTTGCCGCAGCCGGATTCGCCTACCAAACCGACGGCTTCGCCGGCCCGGACGGTGACGTCGACGCCGTCAACGGCGGGTACGACGCCCTTGGATGTGAAGAACTGCGTCTTCAGTCCTCTGATTTTCAGTATCGTATCGTCCATAACGCCGCCTCCTTACTGCTCCTGCAGGCGCGGATCGAGCTTGTCGCGGACCGCGTCGCCCAGGAAGTTGAATGCAACGACCAGGATCAGGATCGCGATGCCCGGCGCCAGCGTGATGGTCGGATTGCGGTCCAGATAGGACTTCGTCTGATACACCATCAGGCCCCAGCTCGTCATGGGCGGCTGCGCGCCGATGCCCAGGAAGGACAGGCTGGATTCGGTCAGAATGTTGCCCGGGATATGGTTGGTGAGCATGACGATCAGCGTGGGCATGCAGTTGGGCAGGATGTGCCGCAGCATGATGACCCACTTCTTGACGCCGATGGACGTCGCCGCTTCCACGTATTCCTTCTCGCGCAGAGACAGGACTTCGGAGCGCACGACTCTGGCGGTGCCGGCCCAGTTGACGAAACTCAGAGCCAGGAAGATCGTCAGAAAGCCCGGTCCTATCGTATACGATACGACCATCGCCAGCAGCAGCGACGGGAACGCCATGCAGATATCCGCGATACGCATGATGATCTGGTCCACCTTGCCGCCGACGAAGCCCGCCGTAATGCCCAGAACCGCGCCCAGGGTCATGGAGACCAGCGTCGGGAACAGGCCGATCATCAGGGAGATGCGGCCGCCGTAGATCATGCGGGACAGCACGTCGCGGCCCAGCTTGTCACAGCCCAGCAGGTGCTCTTTCGAAGGCAGCGCCAGACCGTTCGCCAGGTTCGTCTCCACGGGATCGTACGGCGCGAACAACGGGGCGCCAACGCAGATGACGATGTACAGAATAATGATGATCAGCGAGACCAGAGCGACCTTATTGTGTTTGAAGATGCTCCAGAATTTCTCCCAGGTGTTCTGGTACGGGGCGATCTCCGCCTCGGCGGATTCCTCCACGTGAATCGGCGTCAACGCGCCTTCCGGGATCCAATCGATCCCTTCGGCGGGCGCCGGATTCGTCGTGACCGCAGGAGCGGCCAGTTTTCTCTTGCCAAACATAGCCATCCTCCTTTACTGCGTACGGATCTTCGGATCCAGGAACGAATACAGGATATCCGCCACCAGGTTGCCGATGATGATGATCATCGTGGAAAAGACGACCGAACTCTGCAGCAGCGGCATATCGCGCTGCGAGATCGCGCTCACCATCAGCTGTCCGATACCGCCGATGCCGAATACGGATTCGGTGATGACGGCGCCGGAAAGCAAACTGGCGAACTGCATGGCCATCATGGTGACGACGGGAATCATGGAGTTCTTTAAGCCATGACGCAGAACGACGGCGCTCTCCACCAGGCCTTTGGCTCTGGCGGTGCGGATGTAGTCGTTCTTCATGACGCCCAGCAGGCTGGAACGGGTCAGACGGGCAATGGAGCCCGAAGACGCCCAGCCGAGGACGATCGCCGGCATGATCATGTGGCGTATCGTCGAATAGCCTGAGATCGGCAGCAATTTCAGCTTATACCCCAGAATGTACTGCAGCAGCATGGCTGCCCAGAAGACGGGGAGAGAGATGCCTACCAGGGAGAAGCCCATCAGCGTACGGTCCAGCAGGGTGTCTTTCTTGATCGCGGAAATGATGCCCGTCGGTATGCCTATGATCCACGCGACCAATGCTGACGTGATCGCCAGTTTGACCGTGTTCGGGAACGCGGTCATGATCAGCTGGGTCACAGGACGTTTCAATTTGTACGAATGCCCGAGGTCTCCGTGAAGCATGCCCCACAGATACCGCCCGAACCGCACCATGAGCGGGTCGTTCAGGCCCATCTGCTCGGTCACCCTGTCGATGACCGCCTGATTGACCTTCTCCTTCATCATGACCTGGATCGGGTTGCCGGGAAGCACCTGCAGCAGCAGGAACACGATGAGGATGATGGCGATGATAATGGGGATCGTCACGAGGATCCGGTTAACGATATACTTAACCATCCCTCTAATTCCTTTTTAACCATAAGGGGAGTGCCCCAAAGAGGCGGCACTCCCCACAATTTCAAGAGTCGTCTGTTTCAGTTTCTGAAAACAGTCTAACCGTTATTCGCCGAGCTCGAGGGAGGTCTCATAGTATCCGCTGTCGCCGTAGCCGGCCCACATCGGAACGAAGCCCTTGACTCTGCTCTGCAGGACTCTGATCTTCTGCTTATGCCACAGGACGCACATCGCCGCGTCTTCGCGGGTGATGAGTTCGTCCAGGGCTGCATATTCAGCTTCTCTTGCTTCAGGATCGACCATGTATCTGGCAGCTTCCAGTCTGTCGATCGCATCCTGATTCTGATAGTTCCAGGATCTTCTCTTGTTGGAAGAAGAACCGTACATCTGATACAGGAAGTTGTCCGGATCGTTGAAGTCGGCGGTCCAGCTCGTTCTGTAGGTCGGGGATCCGCCGGTGGCTCTCAGATCGTACCAGGAAGCGGAATCCATCTGCTTGATGTTCACATGGATGCCGACTTCTTCGAGGTAGGCGCTGATCGCGTCGTTGACTTCGATATCAGAGGTGCTGGAGTCTGTGGTCTGGACGATCTCCATTTCGAATCCGTCGGGATAGCCGGCTTCTGCAAGCAGTCTCTTGGCTTCTTCGGGATCATAGGGGATCGGACCCAGATCCGGGTTGTAGCCGGGAACGCCCGGCGCGAGGAACGTGCCTGCGGGAGTCGCAGCGCCGTAGTACTGGGTGTCGATCAGGGTCTGTCTGTCGATGGCCAGCTGGAAGGCCTTTCTGACTCTGGCGTCAGTGAAGGGTTCGATGGCGGAGTTGATGGACAGGTAGCTGGTGCCCAGAACGGTCTTGACGTTCAGGTTGTTCGCGTAAGCGGGATCGTCTCTGTAGACGGGAATCTGGTCGAGCGCGTGGTCGAGGTCGAAGATATCGAGCTGGCCGGCGTCGAACAGCATCTTTTCCGTCTGCGGATCGGGGATGATGCGGATGAGGATGCCTTCCATCTTGTTGGCGCCTCTCCAGTAGTCGGGGTTCGTCTTCAGGAAGACGTGGTCGTTCAGGACCCATTCGTCCAGCATGAACGGACCGGAACCGCAGAAGTATTCGGGATCGGAGCCGTACAGGGAGGTCATGGCGCCGCCGCCTGCTTCGTCAGCCGCTTCGCCCGCTTCTCTGTTGCACAGAGACCAGGCAGGAGTGGACAGGCAGGGCAGGAACGGAGCATAGGCGGATTCGAGAACGATGTCGAAGTCGTAGTCGCCCTTGATGATGATGCCGACGCCTTCGACAGATTCAGCTTCGCCATCCAGAACAGCCTGCGCGCCCTTGATCATATCCATCCAGGACGTGTTGACGGCAGCTCTGTCCGGATCGAGCATTCTGTCGACAGTGTACAGCACGTCGTCGGAGGTCAGGCCTTCGCCATTGTGGAACTTGACGTCGTCTCTCAGGTGGAAGCTGTAGGTGAGGCCGTCTTCGCTGACTTCCCAGCTGTCTGCGACGCTGGGAACCGTCTCGTTCTCACCGGCTGCATTCGTTTCAGTGCGGACCAGGGTATCCATGCAGTTCATCATGAGGATGTAGTCTGCGGTGGTGCAGGCCGGGTCTGCAGATTCGGGTTCTGCCTGATAGGTGATTCTCAGAACGTTTTCGGGGAATCCGTCTTCGTAGACAACGCCGCCGGTGGTCGCGGGTTCGTCGCCGCCGTCCGCAGGAGCGGGCTCGGTTCCGCCGCCGCCGCTGGTGCACGCCGCCATGGAGAAGACCATAGCCAGTGCAAGCAGAATAGCAAGCAGTTTCTTCATAATTCTGTTTCCTCCTTCCACAATACAAAACGTGGATTACACAAATTATTATACTCCCGTTCAAAAAAACTGTAAAGAACCTGTAATAATTCGCCCGGAAACGGGGATTTACCTGCGCCGGCGGGGATTTCTCTGCGGGCGGATCCGCCCTTCCGCCCGGGCGAAGCATTCCTCACAGACGCCGAATTTGTGACGGAACGGCAGTTCTTTTCCGCAGATCCGGCACTTCTTCATGGACAGCCTCTGCCGCGACAGCAGCTCCATGATGCGGGCGGAGATCTCGTTCTTGCGCATCAGCACGGCGCGGAGGTCTTCCGTATGACCCGCCGTAAACGCCTCGATATAGTGGTAAAGCATATCGCATGCCTTGAACTGCACCTCCAGCACGTCCAGAGGCATCTGCTCGTCCGGTTTCGGCGGCAGATAATCCATGTAGCGGCCGACCCGGGACGACTTTTCGTCGCGGAACAGCGACAGCCACAGCGCCTTCAGTTCCTCGTTCTTCTCGTCGAACGGGATCATGACGAAGCGGTACACCAGTTCCTTGTCGTTGGTTTCCCGCTCCAGCTCCTCCGCCAGGCCGATCTCGATGGAAAGATCCGCGTGTTCGAAGCCGGATTTCGGTTCGATCTCGCCCCATTTGCTCATGAGCTGGGAGATGGTGCCGTCGATGCCCGTCAGCGAATACGGGAAACCGATGCGCGCTTCGCGGATCTGCGGGATGTCGGCGAATACGGCTTTGCGCACCATCTTTCTTTCCTCGATGGAGCCGGCGTAGCCCTTGTCGAACATGCCGTAGCGCCCCGCCCGGCCTGCGATTTGCTTGATCTCCGTCGGGGTCAGGCTGCGCTGCTGCGTGCCGTCGAATTTTTCGACCGTAAGGAATATGACCCGCTCGATCGGCAGGTTCAGCCCCATGCCGATGGCGTCCGTCGCGACGACGACGTCCGTCTCGCCGTTCACGTAGCGCTTGACTTCGTTGCGCCGCACGTCGTAGGGCAGCGCGCCGTAGATGACGCTGCAGCGGTGTCCTTTTCTCTGCAGTTCCCCCGCCACCGCGTGCACGTCCTTGCGGGAGAACACGATGAACGCCGTGCCCCGCCGGGCTTCCTTCGTGAAGTCTGAACTGACGCGTTCGTCGAACACCAGCGGCACCAGCCGTTCGTGGCGCACGACCTCGTAGCTGTCGCCGCAGGCCGCGATGACGTTCTTCACCACGGTCTCCGCCTCCGGCGCCAGGCAGACGTGCACCGTGTCCGCCTGCACGCCCAGGAGCGCGAACGTCCAGGCGGAGCCCCGCTGGCTGTCCGTGATCATCTGCGCTTCGTCGATGACCGCCACGTCGTATTCCTGCGCGAAATCCAGCACCTCGATCGTGGAGGACTGCACGCGGGAGAACGGGATGCCGATCTCCTCTTCGCCGGTCTTCAGGCTGCAGGGACAGCCGTCCTCGTTCAGTTCTTCGAATTTCTCATACGCCAGCAGACGCAGCGGCGCCAGGTAGATACCCTTTTCCGCCTGCTTCAGCACGTTCAGGGCGTCGTAGCTCTTGCCGCTGTTCGTCGGGCCGATGTGCAGGATAAATTGCCTCTTCTTCTGCCGGGCCAGGGGGAACAGGTCCGGATAGGTCTCGGGCATGGCGTCCAGCAGGCCGTTCTTGACGCGGTTGCGCTTCCTTTCCTCCCGCAGATACCCTTCCGTTCCGTTCTTCAGCAGGGGGTTCTTCAGCAGCAGGTTCGCGATCGTCTTCTCCGAGAACGACCGGCCGATGCCCAGCGCGTGATCCTCCATGAAAGCCTGATATCCCGCCGTCTGTTCCTGGATCAGGTGCTTCGTGTTCAGTCCCGCCTTGTCGTGGACCCGCCGCAGCAGCCGCAAAGTTCTGCGCACGTCTTCGTCCTCATCCGACACGAAGTTCAGCAGATAGTTCTCCGGAGGATTGCCGTTGAACAGGATGGCGCGGGTCATGCGGTCGGACAGAGACCCCTTCTCCGTGACCCTCGCCAGATAACTGCGCACCCCGGCGGACTTTACCGTCCCGGGCTTTCCCGGCATGAAACGGATGAAATACTCCCGCAGCGTCTCGCGGACCGTTTCGTCCAGCACGCCGCTGCAGCGCACGGGAGCTTCCGCGATCTTGCAGGCGGTCAGCAGATCTTCACAGGCGCGTTTCAACTGGTTTTTCGCGCTTTTTTTCTTCTGCGCGGCCTCAGAGGTCTCGTCCTCCTCCTGCCGCGCCTGCTTCGCGTCCGCCTTCAGGCGGATGTATTCCTTCAACAGACGTTCCGTCTCTTTGTATTTTTCGTTCAGATATTCGTTCATACCTCTATTTTACTATATTTGTTGCACGCAAGTCCCGAAGGGTGTAAAATTAATTAATATTTGTTAAAAGAGTAACAAGGACGCGGAGGATACGGCTATGTATAAAACTTCATCTCTGGAACGTCATTATAAAGAAAAACTCATCACTGCCGAGCAGGCTGCGGCGCTCGTCCGCCCCGGCGACCGGGTGCATTTCGGTCTGGGCTGCGGACAGGTCGTGGACATCGACGCCGCGCTGGCAGCGCGGGCGGACGATCTTTCCCAGGTGACCATCTTCAGTACGGCATCCCTGATCGACAAACCGTTCAAAGTCTACGAAGCGACGAAGAGCAACGCGCAGGTGCGCTTTGTCTCGGCTCACTACGGCCCGGCAGACCGCCACATGAGTGACGCCGGCCGCTGCGCCTACCTCCCCATGATGTTCCGCGAACTGCCGAAATACTGGCTGAACAACAACAACGAACTGGACATCGCCTTCTTCCAGGTGGCGCCCATGGACGAGTTCGGCAACTTCAACCTGGGACCGCAGGTCTCCGACATGTGGGGCGTCATCCGCGGCGCGAAGAAGATCGTGGTCGAGGTCAACGAAAACATGCCCATCGCCCACGGACACCAGACGCAAATCAACCTCTACAGCATCGACCACGTCGTGGAAGGCACCAATACGCCGCTGCCCGTCATCGAAAGAAGAGAGCCGACGCCGACGGAGCGCAGGATCGCGTCCCGCGTCGTGGACCGCATCAAGAGCAATTCCACCCTGCAGCTCGGAATCGGCGGACTGCCCTCCTGCATCGGCAGTCTGATCGCGGAATCCGACCTGAAGAACATCAACGCCCACACGGAGATGTTCGTGGACGCCTACGTGGATCTGTACGAAGCGGGCAAGCTGACCGGCAACAAGAACGTGGACCGCGGCAAGGCCGTCTATACGTTCGCCGGCGGCACGAAACGCCTGTACGACTTCATCAACGACAATCCGATCTGCTGCACGGCGCCGGTGGACTACGTCAACGATACGCACATCATCTCCAGCATAGACGACTTCGTCTCCATCAACGGCTGCATCCAGGTCGACCTGTACGGCCAGGTCTGCTCCGAGACCGTCGGTACGCGGCAGATCTCCGGCAACGGCGGCCAGCTCGACTTCGTCATGGGCGCGTTCGGCTCCAAGCGCGGACAGAGCTTCCTGTGCACGCCTTCCACGTTCACGAAGCCGGACGGCACGATGGAATCGCTGATCGTCCCAACGCTGGCGGAAGGCTCCGTCGTCACCACGCCGCGCCAGGCGACGCACTTTATCGTCACCGAATACGGCGCCGCCGACCTGAAGGGCAAGAGCACCTGGGAGCGCGCGGAGCTGCTGATCGAGATCGCGCATCCGGATTTCCAGGATCAGCTTGTCAAGGAGGCCGAAGCCATGGGCCTATGGAAGCGCATCAACCGCAGATTCTATTAGAACCAGCAAAAAAACGGGTCCCCGCAGACCCGTTTTTTCTTGTCTTTTTTTCAGGCTCTGTCTTACAACAGCCCCGCCGCGCCCAGAACGACCCCGGCCGCATACGACAGCACGTTCGCGGCGAGCGTCTGCCCGAACAGCCGGTTCGTAGCGCCGAACGCCTTAGCGTAGATCAGATACTCCGCGATCACGACGGCGATCTCCAACAGCAACAGGAAAGACCCGGGACCGCCCGGAAAGAACCACGCGATCGTCAGATTTAAGACCAGATTCGTGATCACGTTGGCACAGACGACGATCGTCACGTCGTCCTTTTTCCGGTATCCCAGCAGATAGAAAAGCCCGGTCTCCAGAAAGACCGTCAGGATGCAGGCTTTGAAGATGCGAAGCAATGCGGGCCTCCCCTGCTACTTGTTCCTTCTGTGCAGCACGACCCGCAGCACCACCAGCGCGGCGATGACGACCGCGAGGATCACCGGGACGCCGACGCCGCTCTTCACAGGCTCGGGTTCCGGCAGCGGAGCGATATCCGCGAACACAAACGAGGCGGACGCCCACAAAGCGAGCGCGGCCATTGCCATCGTACGGAATACATTTTTCATTTTACTCACCTCTTGTTTCTGATCGCGCGGATGATCAGGACCGCCGCAACGACGATCGCCGCAGGGATCGCTACCGGCGCGGATTTTTCGACAGGACTGGGCGGCAGCGCAGCATCCGCAAATACGAGCATAGCGGATGCAGACAGAAGCGCAACCGTGACAAACAGAATGCGAAACTGTCTATTCATCTTTCGTCTCCTTTTCCATTGCCTTTTTCTTTCGGATCGATTTGATCAGAAGCACGAGCGCGATGATGACGACGGCGATGATCAGGATCAGCCCGCCGCCTACGATGAGGAACGCCGGCAGGATCGCCACGTCCGCAAAGACGGGGGAAGTGGCGTAGAGCAGGATCGCCGCAGCCAGAGCCAGAAACCGCTTCACTCTTTTCATTTGGTCTCTCCTTTCTTCAGATAAGAAACCGTATACAGAACGGCCGCAAGGCCGAAGACAAAACTGATCAGGATCAAGGCCACGCGGGCGGACCCGCTCAGTTTGATCATCATGCCTGCCAGCGTGCCCGGCCAGAGCGCGGAAGCGGCAAGGCCGAACGCAAGCCCGGGTTCTTTCGGCATGAGTTTATACAGCAGCCACAGCGTGACGGGCATGCTGAGATTGAGCAGGAACTGGCCCAGCAGCGACGCCGGCATGTTCGCGCCCAGGAAGGCGGTCAGCAGCGCAGCCGGGAGGATGGAGACCGCGGAGCTCTTTACAGCGCCGATCCGGTCGCACAGGAATCCGCCTGCCGTTTTTCCCGCGAACACAAAGAGCGTCATGGCTGCGGCGGTCGCTACGCCTGTGTTCCAGGGGAACTCCGCGCAGCTGCCTCCGATGGCCCGCACGGCGACCGCAGCGGTCAAAAGCGCAGCTGCCATGCCCGGGAAGGCGTCGCCTCGATAGTCGGGCAGCGCGCAGGTCTTTCCCGCCTCCGGGCCGGCAGGATCCTTCCGGTCTACGTCTCTGCGGTAGGCGAAAAAGATCGCGGCAGCAAACAGAATCAGCAAAGCGGCCAGCACATGTCCCAGCCTTGGGAATGACCTGCCGAGCAGTACGCCGATCGCGCCCGGCGCCACGAAGACGCCCAGGGGAGACGATTTGCCGCGGCTCTGCTCCAGGGTCACGGTGCCGCCGCAGACGTGGAAGCAGCTGTTGCCCAGGCCGATCATCGCTACGCGCACCAGGAGCGGCGCCGGCAGGAAATATCCGGCGGCCACCAGCAGCATCGAAAGCGGCTCCGCTTTTTTGGACAGTCCGGTGTGATCCGTCCAAAGCCCCACGAGGCACTGCGTCGTAAAGGCCAGCGTGTTGTAGAGCATCACGGCGGTCATAAGAGCGGACGCGTCCGCGCCGGCGCCGAACAGCGCCGCCAGACAGACCCCGTCCACCAGAAGATGTGCGATTGCGTTCAGCGTAAGTATCATTCCGTTCCCTCTCCACCTATTATAACAGAAAAAAGTGACCCGGGGTTGCCCGGGTCACAGATGCGTTATGCGGTTTCGGGATACTTTACAGGCCTCTGGCGTCGAACGCGGCCTTCAGCTGCTTCATGGCCTGCTCGACGACGCTGCGCGGGCAGCCCAGGTTGAAGCGCTCGAACTGCTTGGTCTCCGGTCCGAAGATGGCGCCGGAATCCAGCCACAGTTTGGCTTCTTCCACCATCAGGTGCTCCAGGTCCTCGTCCGACAGTCCATAGCCGGAGAAATCGACCCAGGTGAGGTAGGTGCCGTCCGGATCCACGAAGTGAGCCTTCGGGAAATTCTTCTCGACGAAGTCCTTCATGTAGCAGACGTTGCCCCAGATGTACTCGACCAGCTCGTCCACCCACTCGGCGCCCTTGGTATAGCAGGACATCAGAGCCACCTGGCCCATGATGTTCGCCTGGCTGTAGCCGGCGGAAGTATTGCCCTGCTTGAACTTCGCTCTCAGCTCGGGATCGGGGATGATGATGTTGGCGGACTGCAGGCCGGCCACGTTGAAGGTCTTGCCCGGGGAGCTGTACAGCGCCAGATTCTTGCGGTACTTCTCGTCCAGGTTCATGACGCTCGTAAACGTGTGGCCCGGGAAGATGAAGTCGCAGTGGATCTCGTCCACCATCCAGATGACGTTGTACTTCAGGCACAGGTCGCCGACCTTTTCCAGTTCTTCTCTGGTCCAGACGCGGCCGACGGGGTTGTGCGGGCTGCAGAAGATCATCACCTTGACGTTCTCTTCCTTGATGAGCTTCTCGGTCTTCTCGAAGTCGATGGAATACGCGCCGTCATAGCACAGCTGGCTGTTGATCAGTCTGCGGCCGTTCTGCTTGATGGCTTCGGAGAACGGATAGTAAACGGGCTGCATCACCATCACGGCGTCGCCGGGCTTCGTGAAAGCCTGTACGGACACATGCACGCCGTAGACCAGACCGGCGCCCAGCGTGACCCAGGAAGGATCCACAGTATAGCCGTATCTGGTGGAGAACCAGTGATTCAGCGCCTCAAAGTAGTCGTCCAGAGGATCGGTATAACCGAAGATGCCGTGGTCGACGCGCTTGTGCAGATCGGCCAGGATCTCGTCGGGGAGTTTAAAGTCCATATCCGCCACCCACATGGGCAGAAGATCGGTGCGGCCCTTGCGCTTCATGCCGAAGTCGTACTTCAGACAGTCTGTGCCGCGGCGGTCAATGATCTCGTCAAAATTGTACTTCATAATCAACACCTCGTTTTCATAGGGTTACAAAATCCTGTCTGTTTCATTATACCGCATTTGCCTCCACTTGTATCCTTCTTCCAAAAAAGATAAGATAAATACGGCGGCACGTTCGCCGCACTGTAAAAAGAAAAAGGAGTACGATCGCATGGAAAACAAATCAGCATGGGAGAAATATAAGGCAAAAGACCTGAAGGAACTGGAGAGAGTCAACGAAGGCTACAAGAAGTTCCTGGACGAAGGAAAGACCGAGCGCGAATGCGTCAGAGAGACCATCGCCATGGCGAAAGCCGCCGGCTACGTCGACCTGGACGAGGCGCTGAAAAAAGGCGCGCCGAAAGAAGGCGGCAAGTACTACGCCGTCTGCATGGGCAAGACCCTGGCGCTGCTGCGCATGGGCAGCAAGGATCTGACCGAGGGCATGAACATCCTCGGCGCCCACATCGACTCGCCCCGCGCGGACGTCAAGCAGAACCCGCTGTACGAGTCCGACGGGCTGGCCTATCTGGACACCCATTACTACGGCGGCATCAAGAAATACCAGTGGATCACGCAGCCCATGGCCATCCACGGCGTCGCCGCATTGAAAGACGGTTCCGTCAGGGACGTGTCCATCGGCGAAGATCCGGCAGATCCCGTGTTCTGCTTCACCGACCTGCTCATCCACCTGTCCGCCGACCGCCAGCAGAAAAAGGCCGCGGACGTGATCACCGGCGAGGGCCTCGACCTGCTGATCGGCAACCGTCCGCTGGCAAAGTCCAAACTGGGCAAGGACGAAAAGGACGCCGTCAAAGCGAACGTGCTGGCGTTCCTGAAAGATAAATACGGCATGGAAGAAGCGGACCTGCTGTCCGCGGAACTGGAGATCGTCCCGGCAGGAAAAGCCCGCGACTGCGGCCTCGACCGCAGCATGATCCTCGCCTACGGGCAGGACGACAGGGTCTGCGCCTACACGTCCGTGCTGGCCATGCTCGACGAGAACGCGAAGATCGGCAAGACCGCCTGCTGCCTCATCGTCGATAAGGAAGAGATCGGCAGCGTCGGCGCCACCGGCATGACGTCCCTGTTCTTTGAGAACACCGTCGCGAAGATGATGACCGCGCTGGGCAAAGACAGCTACTCCGCCACCCGCGCCTGCCTGGCCAATTCCTGCATGCTGAGTTCCGACGTCTCCGCGGGCTTCGATCCCCTGTACGCGGAAGCTTACGAGAAGCGCAGCTCCGCGTTCCTGTCCCGCGGCCTGGCCTTCAATAAGTTCACCGGCGCCAGGGGCAAGAGCGGCTCCAACGACGCGAACGCGGAATACGTCGCGAAGATCCGCCGCATCATGGACGACGCGGACGTCTCGTTCCAGTTCTGCGAGCTGGGCAAGGTGGACGTGGGCGGAGGCGGCACCATCGCCTACATCATGGCGGTCTACTGCATGAACGTCATCGACAGCGGCGTCGCCGTGCTGTCCATGCACGCGCCGTACGAAGTCACGTCCAAGGCGGACGTTTACGAAGCATACAAAGGCTACCGCGCCTTCCTGCTGAACGCATAGAGCCAAGAAAGGAGCAACCCATGAAGAATCTTAAGAAGCTCACCCTCCTCCACTCCAACGACATGCACGGAGATTTCCTGGCGGAGAACGTGGATGAAAATCTGGTCGGCGGCCTGGCGCTGCTGTCCGGCTACATCAACCGGGCGAGAGAAGACGACGAGAACGTGATCTACGCCATCGCCGGCGACATGTTCCGCGGATCCATCATCGACTCCGAATTCAAAGGACTTTCCACCATCCAGATCATGAACATGCTGGGTCCCGACGTGGTCACCGTGGGCAACCACGAGGTCGACTACGGCATCGCCCACCTGCTGTTCCTGGAAAAGTGCGCGGAGTTCCCCATCATCAACGCGAACCTGCACATCACGACGAATGGTGCAAGACTCTTCAAGCCCCACCACATCATCGAGATCGACGGCATGAAGATCCTGTTCATCGGCATCATCACCGACGTGGCGCTGCAGCAGTGCAAGGCGGACGGCCTGATCGGCAGTTTCGTCAACATCGAGGACGCGGCGGAAGAGATCGGCCGCATCTGCAACACCTACAACGCGATCGACATCGACTTCACCGTGCTGCTGACTCACATCAGTTTCGAGGAAGATAAGAAGCTGGCCGCCCTGCTGCAACCCGAATGGGGCGTGGACGTTATCATCGGCGGTCACTCCCACACCTTCCTGACGGAACCCGCCGTCGTCAACGGCATCCCCATCGTGCAGGCGGGCACCGGCACCGACCAGATCGGACGCTTCGACATCCTGATCGACACCGACGAGAACTGCATCGACAGCTACCGCTGGACGCCCATCCCCATCAATTCCGAGACCTGCCCGAAGGACGGGCCCATCGCGGACATGATCCACAACTACAAGAGCCGCACGGACGACAAGTACGGCCGCATCGTCACGAAATTCGTCCGCAAGCTGACCCATCCGGACCGCTTCCGCGAGACGGAGCTGGGCGACCTGTTCTCCGACGTGCTGCAGGAAGCGCTGGGTGTGGACATCTTCCTGCTCGGTTCCGGCAGCATCCGCAACGAGGAGCTGGGGCCCGTGGTCACCAAGGGCGACCTGAACACCTGCTTCCCCTACGATGACGCCGTCCATCTGGTCTACGCCACCGGCGCCCAGGTGAAGCACATGGTGATGCGCATGCTCCGCGATGAGGCGTTCGCGGGCGAGCACACCGAATTCTACCAGCTGTCCAAGGGTCTCGTCGTCGAGTACGACCAGGCGACCCACTCCTTCCTGCGCTTCGATTTCGAAGGCGCGCCGATCGACGAGGAGCGCGTGTTCACCGTGGGCCTGCAGCATTTCCACTATATCAACATGAAGGACTCCTTCGACGTCACGCTCGAAGAGCTGAAGGCGAACCACGCGGACCGCGTCGTCTCCACGTCCTGCACGCAGATCATCGAGGAAGCGCTCACGGAGGGCCTCCACCAGAACGCCACCGGCGAAGGCCGCCTGATCCTGCACCTGAACAAATAACAGCACATGGGGACAGGTACAATGTGCACTTTTCCCGCGCAATGAAAAAGACCCGGGGGTTCGCCTCCGGGTCTCTTATTATGCTTTTCCTACAGAGCAGCGGTGATGATGGACATCTTGTAGACTTCGTCCGCGTCGCAGCCTCTGGACAGGTCGTTGATAGGAGCGTTCAGGCCCAGGGAGATAGGACCGTAAGCCGCATAGCCGCCCAGTCTCTGCGCGATCTTGTAGCCGATGTTGCCCGCTTCGATGCAGGGGAACACGAAGGTGTTGGCGTAGCCGGCGACCTTGGAGCCGGGGAACTTCAGCTGTCCGACGACCGGGGAAACGGCCGCGTCGAACTGCATCTCGCCGTCCGCGTTCCAGTCGGGGTGCTTTTCCTTCAGGACCTTGATGGCAGCCTGGGACAGAGCCACGGTGCCGCCCTTGCCGGAACCCTTGGTGGAGAAGCTCAGCATGGCCAGTTTCGGGTCGATGCCGAAGACGGGAGCGACCTTATAGATCTCTTCCGCGACTTCCGCCAGCTTTTCACCCGCGGTGAACGTGACGTTGCCTTCCTTGTCCACGTTGTCCTGATAGTCGATGTTGATGGCGCAGTCGCCCATCGCGATCGTTCTCAGTTCTTCGGGGCCGTCTTCTCTGTTCAGAATGAAGCAGGAAGATACCAGGTGCGCGCCGGGCTTGGTCTTGACCAGCTGCAGAGCGGGTCTGACGGTGTCCGCAGTGGAATAGGTGGCGCCGCCGAGCAGGCAGTCGGCCTTGCCCATCTTGACGAGCATGGTGCCGAAATAGTTGCCCTTCAGCAGGTTGGCGTGGCAGTCTTCGGGGCTCATCTTGCCCTTGCGCAATTCGACCATGGCGTTGACCATCTCTTCCATGCCTTCGTAGGTAGCGGGATCGATGATCTGAGCGCCGGAAATGTCGAAGCCTCTTTCGGCAGCGGTCTTCTTGACCTCATCGACAACGCCCACGAGGATGACGCCCATCAGCTTCTCGGCGAGCAGCTTGCTGGCCGCTTCCTGGATGCGCGCGTCCACGCCTTCGGTGAAGACGATCGTTTTGGGATTTTCCTTTACTTTTGCGATCAACTTATCAAACATCTGATACCTCCATAAAAATATCTGTTATCACCTAATGGTTTCGTATGAACTGAAGATTACTCCCACTCGATCGTTCCGGTCGGCTTGGGGGTGATGTCCCACAGGACTCTGTTGACGCCGGCGACTTCGCCCGTGATGCGGGCGGTGATGTGCTGCATCATCTTGAAGTCGAGCTCCGCGACTTCGGCCGTGACCGCGTCCACGGTGTTGACCGCGCGGATGACGACGGGCCAGTCGTAGGTGCGCAGGCCGTCCTTGATGCCGGTGGATTTGAAGTCGGGCACGATGGTGAAGTACTGCCAGACCTTGCCTTCCAGGCCGTTTTTCGCGAATTCTTCGCGCAGGATGGCGTCGGATTCGCGGACGGCTTCCAGACGGTCGCGGGTGATGGCGCCCACGCAGCGCACGCCCAGGCCGGGGCCGGGGAACGGCTGACGGTAGACCATGTTATCGGGCAGACCCAGCGCTTTTCCGACGACGCGGACTTCGTCCTTGTACAGGAACTTGACCGGCTCCACGAGCTGGAAGTTCAGTTCTTCGGGCAGGCCGCCCACGTTGTGGTGGCTCTTGACCGGGCCGGATTCCAGGATATCGGGATAGATCGTGCCCTGACCCAGGAATTCGATGCCTTCCAGTTTCTTCGCTTCTTCCGCGAACACGTCGATGAAGATCTTGCCGATGATCTTGCGCTTCTGTTCGGGGTCCGCGACGCCTGCCAGCGCGTCCAGGAAGCGGTCGACCGCGTCAACGTAGATCAGCTGCGCGTCGAACTGCTCGCCGAACACCTTGCAGACCTGCTCGGGTTCGCCCTTGCGCAGCAGGCCGTGGTTGACGTGTACGCAGACCAGGCGGCTGCCGATGGCTTTGGAGATGAGCGCCGCGCAGACGGAGGAGTCCACGCCGCCGGACAGCGCCAGCAGCACTTTGCCGGTCTCGCCGACCTGCGCTTTGACTGCGGCGATCTGCTCGTCGATGAAGGCCTTCGCCAGTTCGGGCGTCGTGATACGTTTCAGAGATTCGGGTCTAACGTTATCTGCCATAATGCACCTCGCTTATTTATGAGAAAAGATGATTAACGCTTCTGGGAGTTGACGGTATCCTTCAGGATGACGTCGTGGGCGCCGCCTTCCACGATGGAGGTGGCGGAGACCATGGTGAGTTTGGCCTTCTGCTGCAGTTCGGGGATCGTCAGGGCGCCGCAGTTGCACATGGTGGAGCGCACCTTCGCCAGGGACTGGCGCACGCCGTCGGACAGCGGGCCTGCGTACGGAACGTAGGAATCCACGCCTTCTTCGAACGACAGCTTCGCGTCGCCGCCCAGGTCGTAGCGCTGCCAGTTGCGGGCACGGTTGGAACCCTCACCCCAGTACTCCTTGACGTACGTGCCGTTGATCATCAGCTTGGCCGTCGGGGATTCGTCGAAGCGGGAGAAATATCTGCCCAGCATCAGGAAGTCCGCGCCCATGGCCAGCGCCAGCGTAATGTGATAGTCGTGGACGATGCCGCCGTCGGAGCAGATGGGCACGTAGATGCCGGTCTCCTTAAAGTATTCGTCCCGGGCCTTCGCGACTTCGATGACCGCCGTCGCCTGGCCGCGGCCAATACCCTTCGTCTC
>JAFPXN010000145.1 GCA_017412505.1 Bacillota bacterium
TGCAGCAGAAACGACGCGGGGTAGTCCGGCTGCATAAAAACAGCCAACAACATTGCTGTTGCTGGCTGCGAAAATCTTATGATTTTTCACTGTCCACTTGACGGGTAGCAGTTCATGGCCCGGAGTTTTCTATTGCTTCGATTATCCTTATTCGATGGGGATCTTTACGCTGCAGTCCGATGTGGGATACGCCGCGCAGGCGTGGATGTAGCCGAAGTCCTTGTCGGCGGCGCGTCTGCCGTCGTTCTCCGGGCAGACGAATACGCTGCCGGAGAGGAGCTTCGTGCGGCAGAATCCGCATTCGCCGCTGCGGCAGCCCGTCTCGATGCGGATGCCGGCTCTCTCGAGTGCCACGACGATGCTTTCCGTCGCCTTGGCGGGGATCACGTCTTCGTGGATACCGCGTCGGACGGTCAGCCGGAACGTCTGGTCCGCGGCTTCCTTCGGATAGCCGTCATAGACCGTGATGTCCTTCGCCTGGCCGAACACCTCAAAGCGGATGCGGCGCTTGGGCGTGCCCATCTTGTCCAGTTCGCCGTGCAGGAAGCGGTACATCACCTGCGGTCCGCAGATAAAGTACGTCGTATCCGTCGCGGAATACTTTTGGATGAGCTCAGCGGACAGGAAACCCCGCTCGCCCGGCCAATCCGGTTCGTCGCCGGACAGCACGTGCACGATCTTCAGGCGCGGGCTGCTCAGCTTCTCCAGTTCTTCCTTCAGAGCGATGTCGTCCGAGGAGACGGAGCCGAACAGGATGGTCAGATCCATGTCCAGCGTGCCGTGCGCCACTTCTTTCGCCATGGAAGCGAAGGGGGTGATGCCCACGCCGCCGGCCAGCGCCACGACGTTTTTCGCGTCGCGCAGGGGCTCGTAATAGAACTGGCCCAGGCCGACGCTGCACAGAAAGACGTCTCCGACCTTCACGTTATCGTTGATGTGATCGCAGATAAAACCGTCTCCCTTGGAACGCCGCACCGTGATCTCCACGAACGGATGCTCGTCCAGCCGCGCTTCGAACGGCGCGGAAGAGATGGAATAGGGCCGGGAGATCAGGCTTTCGCCTAGGGGGAAGTCGATCACCATGTACTGACCCGCGTAGAACGGGGGCAGCTTCTTGCCGTCGGTGCGTTCGAAACGCAGGGTCTTGGAAGTTTTGCTGGCGGGACGGACGTCCGTCACGACCAGTTCGATCTTGCCGGGGTGCCATTCTCTGGCGACGTCCCCGATCGGGTCTGCCTTCACGGGAACGGGGGAGGCAGACGAGAACGCTGCCATTCTTCTCTTGGTCACGCGGGAGGCGCCGCCGACGTCTTTCAGAAATCCTTTGACTTTCATCTAGTTCGCCTCCTTTGCCATCGTATCCAGCACGTTCTTGGCAGCCTTGCGGCCGTTCGTGACCGCCGGACCCATGCCGTTGCCGGAGATCTGGTGCGCGCCGGCAAATTCGAGATGATCGATAAAGTGTTCCTCCTCGGCGGTCTGCAGGCGGGCGACGATGTGGTCGTCCATGCTGTGCAGATAGCCGTAGATGCAGCCGTTCCACATGCCGGTGTAGTGCGCGACCGTCATGGGAGTTTCGATGACCACTTCCAGCGCGTGCTCCAGCAGGTCGACGCCGTAGTACTTGCTCATGGCGTCCACCATGGACTTCGCGGTCTCGTGCTTTACCTTGTCGATCTCGTCTGCGCTAACCTGCTGCCAGCCTTCGATGCACGGCAGGGCCGTGATCGAGATAATGCAGGTGCCTTCCGGCGTGCACGTCGGATTTGCGTGGTTGAGGCAGATGGTCGTCAGGTAGTTGTACGGGCCGGTGCCCTTGTAGTTTTCGAAGATCTTATCCGTGTCCATGGTCTCGCCCAGGAACACGTTGTAATCGGTGATGCCCAGTTCTTCCGCGCTCTTGTCGAGCAGCAGGAAGACCGTGAAGGCGGTCAGGCCGATCCTGCGGCCGTTCACCATCTTGATGGCCTTGTCGGGCACCGCGTCCGCCGGTTCGATCATGGAAGTGTAGACCTTATTGGGATACGCGGCGGAAATGACGTAATCCGCATGGATCTCGTCGCCTCTCTTCGTGCGAACGCCATAGGCCTTGCCGTCCCTGACCAGGATCTTTTCGACAGGCTGCCTCAGTTCGACCTGCACGCCCATCTCTTCGGCGCGTTCCTGCATCTTTAAGCTCATCTCATGAGACAGCTTCCTGGGCACCTTGGAACCGTAGCCGACGTAGTCCGCCATCAGCACCGCCCAGATCGTAAAGGGCAAGATGGACAGCGGCGCGCCGACGTAGATCCAGTAGGGCGCCAGCAGGTCCACAGCCTTCTGCGGCAAGCCGAACGTGTCGATGACTTCCTTCGCAGAATAGCCGGCCGTTTTGACGAAGGCTTCGTGCTTCATCAGCATGGCGGGCTTGCTCATCGGATGGATGGACAGTTCGTTGACGCTGTCGTAGACGGTGTGGCAGAGTTTGAGCAGGTCCAGCACCTTCTGGTAGGTGCCGGGGCAGACCTCGTCCGCTTCTCTCGCGAAACGTTCGAAGCCCGGATGCATGGTCTTTTCGATGCCGGGAACGGACAGGTGGTACGCCTCGGGGACGTCCAGCCAGTCGACGTTCACGCCCATGTCTTCCAGGAACTGGCCGATCTTCAGGCGCTTGCCCGGGTCACCGATGGACATCATCTCGTGCAGCGTCGCTTCGATCTCCACGCCGCCGCGCACGAAACTGGTAGCCAGGCCGCCGGGCAGATTGTGGCGTTCGAGCACCAGCACGTCCTTGCCTTTGTCCGCCAGCATCAGAGCGGAGGACAGACCCGACAGTCCGCCGCCGATGACGATGACGTCGTAATGGTCTTTATAGAATTTCATGCAAATCCCTTTCGTTTAGAAGAATCTGTCGACGAGTTCGCGGCTGTATTCCGCAGTCTCGTCCATATCGCCGTAGCTCATGACTTCGCCGGCGTAGAACGTGTCGTACTTGCCCTGCATCGCTTCGACCTTGTCGTACCAGCCCGCGGTGTAGTCTTCGGAGAAGACGTGGGGGAAGTAGTAGACGGACCATTCGTTGATGACGTTGGAAGCGGGGTTGCCCATGATCTTCAGATCGTCCAGCACCATCTGCCTGCACTTCTCGTAGGGGATCTCTTCCTTGTCCTTATGCTTTCTGAGGGCGTAGGTGGTGATGACCTGGTCCTTGGTGTCCTTCCAGCGTCTGTAGTAAACCATCAGGTGGCCCAGCTTGGCGGGGACCATGTTGTCGAAGACGTAGTAGGAGATCTCGGGATGATCTTCGGGCTTAGTCTCCACGGCCAGCACGTCATAGCGCTCGTAGTCGATCTTGGAGAACAGTTCCTTCTCGTCGTCGCGGACGTCGAAATATTCGTCCATGCCTCTCTGGCCGTCGGCTCTGGTGCCGGGGATGTGCAGCGGAGCGGTGACGATGATCTTATCGTATTCTTCTTCCGTACCGTTGACGGTGACGTAGACCTTGCCGTCTCTTCTCTCGACCTTCTCGATGTTGGAGTTGAGTCTGGCCTGGTGCTTCAGGTGCTCGTTCAGCTGCTCCCAGATGTACTGCGTGCCGTTCTTCCAGGTCCACAGGTTGATCTTGACGAAGTTCATGGTGGTCTGGAAGTCGAGGTACTTCAGGACGTAGGCCGCGGGGATCTCGTCGAAGTAGCCGTAGCCAAAGGAAGTGAAGGGTCCGATCCAGATATCCTGGACGAGTTCGACGCCGTTCATCTCGCAGAACTTGTTGAAGGGCATGCACAGATCCTTCAGGTTGGAGTTCTCGCCGGAGACGGGTTCTCTGCCCGGGGTGACGGCATAGCCTTCGTAGCGGCCTTCCGCAACGCCTCTGTGGCCGTTCAGGTCGTAGCCCTTATACTTGGTCTCCAGCAGTTCACCAAACTTCTGCACCTGCTTCTTCATCTTGAGCAGGCGGGGAATCTTGAAGATATTTTTCTTCGGTTCGAAGGGTTCGATGACCTTGCCGGCGCCGTTCTTGTAGTTGCGGTTGAGTTTCGGACCGTCGTGGGTGATGCCGCAGAACTCTTCCACGTCGTGAACCGCGTAGTAGGAGGGCACGCCCATGATGGCGCCCATCTCATAGCGGCGGCCGTTGTAGGTCGGGGACCAGCACTTGCCGCCGACGCGGTCGAGACGCTCGAGGATGGTGTAGTTCTCGTATCCCTTCTTCTCGAGATACATGCCTGCGGAGAGACCGGCGGGGCCGCCGCCGATGATGCAGATACGGGTGTTCTTGTCCATTGATAATCTCCTTCTTTTTATTTGCAGCGGCGTCTTGATCGCGCCGTCCGGTTGATGAGGCTCAACAAATCTATTATACTATAAATAACGCGCGAGTATGTTATACTGTTAACGAAATTGTTTCATTTTTGGAGAATAACATGCGTTTTGCATCTTTTTTTGGGATGCTGGAACATTGGACGGGCGTCAGCCCGGATGCGCCGGCATTGATCCACGAAGAAAACGGAGAAAAAAGAACGGTAAGCTACGCGCAGCTGCTGGCAGCCGTGCGTGACCGCGCAGAGGTTCTGAAGAGCTGCGCCGGGCGCTGCGAGGCGATCCTGGCGGACGGATCGTACGACTGCGTGGTGGAAGTTTTCGCGGCTGTGGACGCGGGTCTCCCCGTCGCCCTGCTGGACGCGAACGCGCCGGACGAAGCGCTGACAGAGCAGCTGAACGCCTGCGACGCGGGACTTGTCTGGGGCGATGAAGACCTGTGCGAAGAGCTGGGCTTTGCTGCAACCGGCAGGACAGAGGCGCAACTCGGAGACGTCTTATTTTTCACGTCCGGCACGACGCACCGCGCGAAAGCGGTCGTACTGACGGAGCAGAGTCTCTGCAGCAGCGCCTATAACGGAGGCGCGCTGCTTCCGCTGGCGCCTTCCGATACGCTGATGTGCATGCTGCCGCTGTCCCACGTGTTCGGCTTCGTATGCGGACTGCTGTGGGGGCTGTCCTGCGGCGCCTGCGTAGCGCTGGGCCGGGGTGCGCGTCACTACGCGGACGATCTCGCGTTTTTCGAACCGACGGCGCTTTCCGCCGTGCCGCTGCTGCTGGGGTTCCTCGTGCAGCGCGATCTGCTGAATCCCTCGCTGAAACTGATCCTGGTGGGGGCAGGGGACTGCCCGCCGCTTCTGCTCGCGCTGGCGGCAGCGAAAGGCATACGCGTTTCGTTTGGCTACGGTCTGACAGAGACCAGTTCGGGCGTCGCGTTGTCCCTCGAAGACGACCCCTACGCCATGACCGTCTGTCCGGACGATCAGATCCGCATCGCGGAGGACGGAGAGATCGTGCTTTATGCCCCGACCTGCGTCATGAAAGGGTATTATAAAAACAGCGCGGCGACGGCGGAAGTCCTGAAGGACGGCTGGCTGTACACCGGCGACCTGGGCCTGCTGGACGGAAAAGGAAAACTGCACATCACCGGCCGTAAAAAGGACATGCTGGTGTTCAGCGACGGTACGAAGCTGTTCCTTCCGGAAGCGGAAGCGCAGCTGTCCGCATTGCTTCCCGGCGTGGACCTGGCGCTGGCGCAGGAGAAAGAAAAAGTCGTGCTGCACGTCTATGCGCAGAACGGCGCGACGGAAGCGGAGATCATGAATACGATAAAGCCCTGGCAGCAGGCGCATGACAGAAGCCAGCAGATCGCCCGCGCGGCGCTGCACGAAAGCCCGTTGCCCCGCACCGCCACCGGCAAGGTAAAGCGCTGGAAGCTGTAACGGTCCCTGAGCCTGTCGAAGGGACATAAGATAAGGAGACAGAATGACTAGACAAGAGTTATACGAACGTACCGTTAAGATCATCCGGGACTGCGTGCCCGAACTCGCGGATATGGAGATCACGGAGGATTCCGTGGTCAACACCGACATGGGCATGGATTCCATGAACTTCATCCTGGTGATCTGCAAACTCGAAGCGGAGTTCGGCGTCAAGATCCCCAACCGCCTGTGGAAGAAACTCTCCACGCTGGGCGACGTGCTGGACGCGCTGCAGAAATACGGGGCGTAGGCCTCGCGCGGAGGCAAAGGAATGTACGAACAGAAACTGCTGCTGGGAAGCGAGCACGTGGACCTGCACCGACGTATGCGCACGTCGGAGCTGTTCAAACTGCTGCAGACGATCTCCATCCGTCACACGGAACAGCTCGGCATGGGCCGCGAGAAGACGCTGGACAAAGGACTGCTGTGGGTGGTCACGCGCATGCACGTCGAGATCGCCCGCAAGCCCGAATACGACGAAACGGTCGCCCTGCGCACCTGGCCCGGCGAGACCATGCACCTGTTGTTCCCCCGCTATTACGAGATCGTCTCGGAGACCGGGGACGTGCTGGTGCGCACCAGCGCGGTGTGGTCGCTGATGGACGCGAAGGAGCGCAGCGCGGTGTTCCCGGACGAGTACGGCGTGGCGATCGAAGGGGAGGAGAACGGCTGCGAGCTGCCCTGGCTGGTGCCGGTCAAACCTGTCGAAACGACGCGGTCGGACGTGTTTCGCGTGCCGTACAGTTACGTGGATATCAACGGCCACCTGAACAACGCCCGGTATCTGGATCTGGCGGAGGACCGCATCGAAGCGGCCGCGCGGGGCGACTGTCTGAAGTCTGTGACCGCGGAATACAACAGAGAAGTGCGCCTGGGCGAAGATCTGACCATTTCGTTGGGCGTTGACGGTAATAACTATTACGTCGCAGGTACGACGGAACAGCCCTGTTTCCGCCTGCAGCTGCGGTTCGAGGAAGAAAAGGAGAAGTAGAATGGACCCCATCAAGATCATCGAGGTAAAAGAGAGCGTTTTCGCGGACAACAATGCGGATGCGGACAGACTGCGGGCGGAACTGAAGGAGCAGAAGACGTTCCTGCTCAACCTGATGTCCTCCCCCGGATCCGGTAAGACGACCTTCCTGAAGCAGGTGCTGAACCGTCTGAAGGATGAGATGCGCATCGGCGTCATGGAAGCGGATATCGATTCCGACGTAGACGCTGCGGCGATCCTCGAGACCGGCGTGCGCGCCATCCAGCTGCACACCGGCGGCATGTGCCATCTCGACGCCGACATGACCCGCCAGGGAGTGCGCGAACTGGGCACGGAAGATCTGGATCTGGCGATCCTGGAGAACGTGGGCAATCTGGTCTGCCCGGCGGAATTCGACACCGGTTCCGTGAAGAACGCGGTCATCCTGTCCGTTCCAGAGGGTCACGACAAGCCGCTGAAGTACCCGCTGATGTTCGAGATCGCGGACGTGATGCTGATCAACAAGATCGACGTCCTGCCGTATTTCGACTTCGATATGGACAAGGTCGTCGAATACGCGCACATGCGCCATCCCGGCCTCGAGATCTTCCCCATCTGCGCCAAGACCGGTGAGGGCGTCGACGCCTTCTGCGACTGGCTGCGCAAGGAAGTCAAAGCCTGGAACGAATAACACACGGGGACATAACACACGGGGACAGGTGCAATGTGACATAAAAACAGGGCCTCCGCATTGGAGACCCTGTTTTATTATGGGAAATGTCACATTGTACCTGTCCCTATGTGTACTTATTCCTGCCAAGTCGGATAATCCGACTTGCCGGTGATCTTTCTCTTGACGATCTTGACTGCGCGCTTGAGGGCGTAGGGTCCGACGACTTTCATCATCTCTTCCGCCGTGTGCATGTCGCTGGCGGCAGGCAGATCTCTCTGCAGATGGATGGCGTCGAATTCGCAGCGCGTCGTGCACAGGCCGCAGCCGACGCACATGTTCAGGTCCACGGTCGTGGCGCCGCACTTCAGGCAGCGATTCGCTTCGATGCGTACCTGTTCCTCGGTGAGGGGCAGGCGCAGGTCGTCGAACGTGGCGGCCGCTTCGCCTGGTTTTAAGCCGGGCATCTGGCGCTGCGCGTTGTCGTAGCATTCCACCTTGATGTCGTCGCGGTCCAGCTCGATGAATTCGCGCAGATCGCGGCCGATGGTGAGGGACTGGCCCGGGTGCACGAAGCGGTTGATGGATACGGCGCCCTGGCGTCCTGCCGCGATGGCGTCGATTACGAACTTCTGACCCGTGTAGGCGTCGCCGCCCGCGAAGATGTCGGGCTCGCCGGTCTGATAGGTGACGGGGTCCGCCTTGACGGTTCCGTTGCGGTTGAATTCCACCTTCATGCCTTCGAGCAGCGTGCCCCAGTCGGGTTTCTGGCCGATGCAGAACAGCACGTTCGCGCATTCCGCGGTCTCTGTGACAGAGTCGTCGAACTTCGGGTCGAATCTGCCTTCGGCGTTCTTGACGGACAGGCACTTGCGGAACGCGATGCCCGTCGCTTTGCCTTCGGCGTCCTTGAAGATCTCCGTCTGGCCCCAGCCAGCGTGGATGCGGATGCCTTCCTCCTCGCATTCCCTGCGGTCGTCCGGTCCCATGGGCATCTCGTCGTAGCTTTCGAGGCAGTACAGGTCGACGCTCTCGGCGCCGGCTCTCAGAGCCGTTCTGGCCACGTCCGCCGCGATGTTGCCGCCGCCGATGACGACGGTCTTTCCTGCGAGACGGACTGTCTCATCCTGGTTGATCTCCCGGGCGAACTCGATGCCGGCGCGCACGCCTTTGGCGTCTTCTCCCGGAATGCCCATTTTGCCGCCGCTCTGCAGGCCGGTGGCGATATAGAAGGCCTTAAAGCCCTGGTCGCGCAGCTGCTGCAGGGTCACGTCCCTGCCGACTTCCACGCCGCAGCGGATCTCGACGCCCATCTTCTCGATGATGCCGATTTCGCCTTCGATGACTTTCTTCTCCAGGCGGAAGTTGGGGATGCCGTTCATCATCATGCCGCCGGGGCGCTTTTCGCGGTCGAAGACCGTTACGGGATAGCCTTCCATTCGCAGATAATAGGCTGCGGAAAGTCCGGCAGGACCCGCTCCGATGACCGCGATGGGGAATACGTCCCACTGCTTGCCGTCCATGTTCTCGCAGATGGGCACGAAATCCGTGGGGTTCATCAGTTCCCACTGGGCCAGGAACTTCTTGATCTCGTCGATGGCGACGGCCTTATCGATCGTTCCCCTCGTGCAGCGGTCTTCGCATCTTCTGTTGCAGATCGCGCCGCAGACAGCGGGGAAGGGGTTGTCCTGGCGGATCAGCTTTACGGCGTCCGCGTAGCGGCCGTCCGCCGCCATCTTGATGTAGCCCTGAACGGCCAGATGCGCGGGGCAGGCGGTCTTGCAGGGAGACGTGCCGGTGTCGTAGCAGTTGATCTTGTTGTGGTCGCGGTAATCCCAGTCCCACTTGTCCTCGCCCCAGACGTGGTCGTCGGGCAGGTCGTGCATGGGATAGCGGACCTTGCTGCCGTCCGCCCTGCACAGCTTCTGGCCCAGCTTGGCCGCTCCGGAGGGGCAGACCTCCACGCACTTGCCGCAGGCGACGCACTTTTCCTTGTCCACGTGGGCGCGGTAGGCGCTGCGGGACATGTTCGGCGTATTGAACAGCTGGGACGTGCGCAGGCCGTAGCAGCTGCCCGGAGAGCAGTTGCAGATGCCCACGATGCGGTCCGGGCCGTCCAGGTTCGTGATCTGGTGCACGTAGCCCTTGCGTTCCGCGCGTTTGATGATCTCCATGGCTTCTTCGCGCGTAATGTAGTGGGCGTCCTTGCCGGATTCTACGAGGAATTCCGCGATGTCGCCGACGCCGATGCACATGTATCCTTCGATGTCGCCGACGCCTTCGCCGCGCACGCGCTGCGCCTTGCGGCAAGCGCAGACCATGGTGCAGAACTTGTCATACTTCTGCAGCCAGTGGGACAGATGCTCCACGGAGACGGACCTCGACGCGCCGTCGATGGCTTCCTCCACCGGGATGACGTGCATGCCGATGCCCGCGCCGCCGGGCGGGATGAGCTTGGCCGCCAACTCCAGGGGTTCCTGGGGCGCCAGATTGAACATCGTCGCCACTTCCGGGTTCGTGTCGGTGAGGGTGGGGTGCTCCACCATGTATTCGCCGGAGCCTACGACCCACTTGGGGATCCAGTATTGGATATGCTGATCCGCGTTGTCGCGGTTCTGTTCGATGATGCCGATCCAAAGCAGGTGGTCGATGACCTTCTGCGCTTCTTCCTCGGTCATATTGTTGCGCTTCGCCAGCTCCGGGGTCGTCAGACCGCTGCGGCGCTTTTCGAAGCTGAGCATGAACTTGACTTCTTCCTTTGTCAGCAGCCGGTCGAGGATCCAGAAATCCATGTGGTTTTCCTTCATGCCGCCGGGCAGCTTGCGGGGAATATTGTCCGTGATCATGCGCGCGAGCTTTAAGACGAGTTGCTTCTTCTCCGGGTCGTCGCACTTGTGGTCCGTCACCGGATAGTCGCGCTCGTTGACGTGGATCTTGGGGTTGACTTCCTTTACCATCAATAGGCCTCCAGTTCTTTGATGTTGATCTCGTTGCCCTGCACCAGGTAGGTGTTGGGACTTTTGCAGTAGGGACAGATCTTTCCGTACTGCAGGGTGGGGTATTCCTGCCGGCAGTCTTCGCAGAACGTGACCGCTGGGATCTCTTCGATCTTCAGTTCGGCTTCCTGCAGGACGGGGGGCCTTTTTTTTACGGCCCAGTTCCAGCAGCGGACCATCTCCTGGGTCACGACCCCGGAGACTTCGCCGAATTCCATCGTGACGGAAGCGATCTTCGTCAATTCGTTTTCCTCAGCCAGTTTTTGGACGCGGTCCAGCGCGTGGAATACGATACCAAGTTCGTGCATAAAAACGGTTTCCTTTCTTGCGACACAAAAATGTCAATACAATAATAGCGTATTTTATATGTCAAACACAACCGTTTTGATTTGCTTTTTATTTACTATTCAACGAATGTATGCTATTATTAATCTATCTGTTTTTGTTATATCTTTGTTAGGAGGAAAACAAACAATGAGCAAAATGAAAAAGATGCTTGCCATCCTGCTGGCTCTTGCCATGATCTTCGGTCTGGCAGCCTGCACCAGCGGCGGCGGCAGCCAGGGCGGCGGCACGGACGAGCCGGAAGAGAGCACCACTCCTCTCGTAGTGGGTTACTCTCCGTTCTCCAGCAAGTTCTCCCCGTTCTTCAGCGAAACCGCGTACGACCAGGACGTCTATACTATGACGCAGGCGTCCCTGCTGACTTCTGACCGTACCGGCGCTATCATCTACAAGGGCATCGAAGGCGAGACCATTCCCTACAACGGAACGGACTACACCTACTATGGCCCGGCAGACCTTGAAGTCGTCGAAAATGCCGACGGCACTGTCGACTACAACTTCAAGCTGAGAGAAGACCTCGTGTTCTCCGATGGCACTCCGATGACCATCGACGACGTCATCTTCTCCATGTACGTTCTGTGCGACCCGACCTATGACGGCTCCAGCACTCTGTTCGCTCAGCCCATCACCGGTATGGCCGCATACAGAAGCGGTATGGACACTCTGCTCAACCTGATCTTCAACGCAGGCAGAGACAACACCGATTTCACGTTCTTCACCGAAGAGCAGCAGACTGCGTTCTGGGAAAAGTATGATGCCGCTACGACGGCTCTGGCCCAGGAGATCGTAGACTACTGCCTGGAAAGCTATGCTGACTACGGCGCAGAAGACGTTACCACTTCCGCAGCGCTGTGGGGCTTCGACGTTCCCGACAACACCATCGAGGGATTCGCAGCCGCTCTGGAAGAAGCTTACGGCGCTGACGTCGCAGGTATGATCAACACGGAAGCCGCTGGCTCCACGGTTGAAGATCTGTTCCCCGGCCTGGAAGAATACTCCACCGCCGGCGTTTCCACCGGTACTTCCGCCCCGAACATCGAAGGCATCAAGAAGACCGGCGACTACTCCATGACCATCCACATGGACGAAGTCGACGCTACCGCCATCTATCAGCTGGGCGTTTCCATCGCTCCGCTGCACTACTATGGCGACAAGGATGCGTATGACTACGACAACAACAACTTCGGCTTCCCCAAGGGTGACCTGTCCAGCGTAAGAGCTAAGACCACGCAGCCCATGGGCGCAGGCCCCTACAAGTTCATCAAGTTCGAAAACGGCGTTGTGTACTTCGAAGCGAACGACACCTATTATCAGGGCGCTCCCAAGACCAAGTACATCAACTTCCAGGAATGCATGTCCGACGATGACAAGCTGAACGGCGTCATCACCGGCACCATCGATATCACCGATCCGTCCTTCTCCACCGACACCATCAACGCGATCGAGAAGGCCAACGGCGGCGAACTGTCCGGCGCCAAGGTCGAGACCAACACGGTCGACAACCTGGGCTACGGCTACATCGGCATCAGCGCTGACAGCGTGAACGTCGGCGGCAAGGAAAACAAGGCTTCCGATGCGTCCAAGGCTCTGAGAAAGGCCTTCGGCACCATCTTCAGCGTTTACAGAGACGTGGCTGTCGACTCCTACTACGGCGACAGAGCTTCCGTCATCAACTACCCGATCTCCAACACGTCCTGGGCTGCTCCGCAGTCTACCGACGCCGGCTACAAGCTCGCGTTCTCCACTGACGTGAACGGAAACGACATCTACACTTCCGACATGGATGCAGAAGCGAAGTATGCAGCCGCGAAGGAAGCAGCGCTGGGCTTCTTCGAAGCAGCCGGCTACACCGTCGAAGACGGCAAGTGCGTGGCAGCTCCCGAAGGCGCGGCACTCGAATACGAAGTTTGGATCCCCGCTGACGGCAGCGGCGACCACCCCTCCTTCATGATCCTGACCGAAGCGCACGACGCTCTGGCAGAACTCGGCATCAACCTGGTCGTAAAGGACCTGTCCAACTCTTCCGATCTGTGGACCGGTCTGGAAGCAGGTTCCGTACCCATGTGGTGCGCAGCCTGGGGCGCAACCGTCGATCCTGACATGTATCAGATCTACTACTCTGACGTGGCAAACGGCGGTGCAAATCCCGGCGGTTCCAACTACATGTACGACATCGCTGACCCGGATCTCGACCAGATGATCCTCGACGCAAGAAAGTCCACGGACCAGACCTATCGTAAGGCCATGTACAAGGCTTGCCTCGACACCATCATCGACTGGGCAGTCGAAATCCCTGTCTATCAGAGACAGAACGCCATCATCTTCTCCGCAGAGAGAGTCAACCTGGATACCATCACTCCCGACATCACCACCTTCTATGGCTGGATGAGCGAGATCCAGAACACCGAGCTGAAGTAATCGATCCCATTCGTTAACAAAGCTTGACTTTGCGCCTGCAGCGCAGGAGCCTCGCGGCTCCTTGCGCTGCAGGCACAACTGTTTATTCTTACTAAACGGAGGAGACCCGTGAAAAAGTATATTTTGAAGAGAGTACTGCTGTCGATCCTCATACTCTTCTTCGTCACTCTCATCATCTACACGCTGATCCGCTGTCTGCCGACGTCGTATATCGAAAATATCGCGCGGCAGAAGTCCATGCAGCCCGGCTCCAAGAGCTACGAGGAATGGATGGAACA